>NZ_JBIARA010000001.1:290265-774397 GCF_042889525.1 Micromonospora sp. NPDC002575
CGCGCTGGGTGGTGGCGCTGGGGCGCCTGGTCTTAGCTTTGTTGTCGTTGGTCTTACGGGTGGGGGGGGGGTGGGGGGTTGTTCCGCGCGGCCCCCCCCCCCCCCCCCGCCGCGACGCGATGTGCCCTGGCTCACGTGAGGCGAGCCGGGCGCACGCCTGAGTCCTACCTCAATTACTTGAGGGTGACCTTGGCGCCCTCGCCCTCGAGCTTGGCCTTGGCCTTGTCGGCGGTCTCCTTGTTGACCTTCTCCAGGATGGCCTTCGGCGCGGCCTCGACCGCGTCCTTGGCCTCCTTGAGGCCCAGGCCGGTCAGCTCGCGCACGACCTTGATGACCTGGATCTTCTTGCCACCGTCGGCCTCGAGGATGACGTCGAACTCGTCCTTCTCCTCCTCGGCCGGCGCGGCGGCGGCGCCACCGGCGCCACCGGCGGCGGCAACCGCGACCGGGGCGGCCGCGGTGACCTCGAAGGTCTCCTCGAACTGCTTGACGAACTCGGAGAGCTCGATCAGCGTCATCTCCTTGAACGCGTCGAGCAGCTCGTCGGTGCTGAGCTTCGCCATGGCTGGCGTCCTTTCTAACGGTTGTCTAAGAACGTGGGTGCGCCGGACGCGGCCTCAGGCCGCCTCGGCGCCCTCCTGCTCGCGCTTCTTGTCCGCCAGGGCGGCCGCCGCGCGGGCGGCCTTGGAGAGCGGAGCCTGGAACAGGGCCGCGGCCTTGCTCAGGTTGCCCTTCATCGCGCCGGCCAGCTTGGCCAGCAGCACCTCGCGGGACTCCAGGTCGGCGAGCTTCGTGACCTCGGCCGCGGAAATGGCCTTGCCCTCGAAGACGCCGCCCTTGATGACGAGCTTCGGGTTGGCCTTCGCGAAGTCGCGAAGCCCCTTCGCCGCCTCGACGACGTCGCCCGAAACGAAAGTCAGCGCGGTAGGACCGGTGAACAGCTCGTCGAGGCCGGAGATGCCCGCGTCGGCCGCGGCACGCTTCGCCAGCGTGTTCTTCGCGACCGTGTAGGTGGTCTCCTTGCCGAGCGAGCGCCGCAGCTGGGTGAGCTGGGAAACCGTCAGACCACGGTACTCGGTCAGCACCGTAGCTCCCGCGTTGCGGAAGTTGT
This sequence comes from Micromonospora sp. NPDC002575, assembly GCF_042889525.1. Classification (NCBI taxonomy): domain Bacteria; kingdom Bacillati; phylum Actinomycetota; class Actinomycetes; order Micromonosporales; family Micromonosporaceae; genus Micromonospora; species Micromonospora sp. NPDC002575. The sequence goes on from NZ_JBIARA010000001.1 coordinate 291,377, forward strand.
CGGTCATCTCAGCGACTGCCGTGGCCTTGTCGGCCCGGATCGGCTTGTCCGCCATGTCCCTCCTCTCTCGTTGCTCCAGGCTGATCCACCAGCAGGCCGGATGGGCCTCCCGGTACCGGAGGGCCGCGACAACGAGAAAAGCCCCGGCGCAGGGCGCACGGGGCGAGGGCCGGCCGGTCGCGCCGCAGTCGGCGGACCACGGGAACACAGCCGAGTTTCGCTTGCCGCCCTGCGCGGGTCGCCCGTCGGATCGGGACCTTCGACCGTGCCGGAGCACGGTGACCAGCGGTCTCTGGGTGGTACTTCGCCGCAAGGTTACGCGACACGCCCCGTGAGCACCAAATCGCCCCCGGGTGCGCCCCGTCACTCCCCCGCCGGCCGGACCTCTCAGGCGCGGGCGCGCCGCCGCCAGGCGTACCCGGCGAGCGCCGCCGCGCTCCAGGCGACGGCCCAGGCGGTGAGCAGGGCAACCGAGGCGGGGGACGGGCCGTCGGCCGTGGCCCGGGCGACCGGCAGCACCGGGGGCGCGAGCCAGGGGACCACCGAGGCCGACAGGCCGAGGACCAACGAGCCGACCGCGCCGAGCGCCAGCACCGCCGCCCCGTAACCGGCGCTGCCCGTCACCGCCCGGCTGGCCAGCGCGCCCAGCGCCACCGCGGCGGGCAGGGCGAGCAGGTGCGCCCAGACGCCGAGGGCCACCCCGGCGGCCACCGACGGGCCGCCCGGCTCCGCCTGGCCGGACACCCCGCCCACCAGCTAGGGGAAGACCAGCGCGACGGCGACCGTGCCGAGCCCGGCCACCACCCCCGCGAGCAGCCCGGCGGCCCACTCCCGGGCGGCGCCGGCGAGCACCAGGGCCAGCCGGCGCTGCACGTCCGGCTCGACGTCGAGCAAAAGCTTGGTCTGCCACGCCAGCACCGGGAAGAGCACCACCGCCGACACGCCGTACGCCTCCGCCGGCTGGGCCCGGCCGCCGCCGTAGAGGACGCCGAGGGCGAGCAGGCCGGCCAGCAGCGGGGCGACCGCCCGTCCGGTACGCAGGAAGCCGGCCAGCCGCAGCCGCACGAGCGCGGTCACCGGGGCGCCTGCCCGCCCGCCCCGGGATCGGGGGCGGGAGCGGGTGGGCCCCCGGCGGGAACGGGGGAGTCGGGCGGGGCGGGGTCGGCGCGTACGCGAAGGACGTGGTGACCGTCGGCGCGGAGCCGGGCCACGGCACCCGCGGCGCGCGCGGCCGGGACCGCCACCTCGACCACGACGAGCGCCCCCGGCGGCGCGTCGGTCGACGCCTGCGCGGTGACGGTGCCGTCGGCGACCGTCCAGCGGGCCGCGCCCGGCAGCCGGGCCGTCTCGCCCCGGTGGTCGCTGACCAGCACCGACCCGCCGGCCGCCAGCACCTCGTCGATCAGGGCGGGGACCAGGTCGCGGGCGGCGGCGTCGAGGCCCTCCCAGGGCTCGTCGAGGATGAGCAGGCCGGGCCGGCGGAGCATCGCCTGGGCCAGGCCGACCTTCTGGGCGGTGCCCTTGGACAGCTCGGGCAGCCGCACCCCGTGGAAGGGGCCCAGGCCCAGCCGCTCGGTCCACCGCCGCACGGCCTCGGCGGCCTCGGCCCCGCCCAGGCCGGCGACGCGGGCCATGCCGGTGAGGTAGCGGCCCACGGTGAACGGCTGGTCGGCGGGGAAGCGCTCCGGGACCCAGCCGACGTGCCGGGGCCGGTCGACGACGCGGCCCCGGGCCGGCCGGAGCACCCCGGCCGCGAGCTGGAGCAGCGTGGACTTGCCGACGCCGTTGCGGCCGAGCACGACGGCGGCCTCGCCTGCGCCCAGCCGCAGGTCGACCTGCCGCAGCACCCACGGGCCGCGCCGGTGGTAACGGAGCCAGACGTCCTCCCAGCGCATGCCGCGAGCCTGCCACACCGGACAGACGGACGGGGCCCCGCCACGAGTCGTGGCGGGGCCCCGGCGAGGCGGTGGTGCTCAGGCCTCGACGCCCTCCTGGAGGTTCTTGATCAGGTTGGGGTCGACCGGCACGCCCGGGCCCATCGTGGTGGTGAGGGTGACCTTCTTGAGGTACTTGCCCTTGGCCGCCGAGGGCTTGGCCCGCAGCACCTCGTCGAGGACCGCCGCGTAGTTGTCGATCAGCTGGGTCTCGGAGAACGAGGCCTTGCCGATGATCAGGTGGAGGTTGGAGTGCTTGTCCACCCGGAAGGTGATCTTGCCGCCCTTGATGTCCGAGACGGCCTTGGTGACGTCCATGGTCACGGTGCCGGTCTTCGGGTTCGGCATCAGGCCGCGCGGGCCCAGGATCCGCGCGATCCGGCCGATCTTGGCCATCTGGTCCGGCGTGGCGATCGCCGCGTCGAAGTCGAGCCAGCCGCCCTGAATGCGGGCGACGAGCTCGTCGGTGCCCACCTCGTCCGCACCCGCGGCGACGGCCTCCTCGGCCTTCGCGCCGGCGGCGAAGACGATCACGCGGGCGGTCTTGCCGGTGCCGTGCGGCAGGTTGACCGTGCCGCGGACCATCTGGTCCGCCTTGCGGGGGTCGACGCCGAGGCGCATGGCGACCTCGACCGTGGCGTCGAACTTGGTGCTGGTGGTGTCCTTGGCGATCTTGACCGCCTCGGCCGGCGTGTAGAGCTTCGACCGGTCGATGACCTCGGCGGCCTTGCGGTAGGTCTTGCTGCGCTGCATCTCTGCTTACTCCTGTGGTCTATGGCGGGCCGCGGCGCTCCGCGTGCCCTCCCACGAACTGATCGGGTGAGGCGGTGGGGCGAGGTCAGTCGCCGACGGTCAGGCCCATCGACCGGGCGGTGCCGGCGATGATCTTCTCAGCCTGGTCGAGGTCGTTGGCGTTGAGGTCGACCATCTTCTTCTCGGCGATCTCCCGCAGCTGGGCGCGGGTGACGGAGCCGACCTTCTCCTTCTGCGGGTTGCCGGAGCCCTTCTGCACGCCGGCGGCCTTGATCAGCAGCTGGGCGGCGGGCGGGGTCTTCAGGACGAAGGTGAAGCTGCGGTCCTCGTAGACGCTGATCTCGGCGGGGACGATGTCGCCCCGCTGGGCCTCGGTCTGCGCGTTGTAGGTCTTGCAGAACTCCATGATGTTGACGCCGTGCTGGCCGAGCGCGGGGCCGACCGGCGGCGCCGGGGTCGCCTGGCCCGCCTTGAGCTGAAGCGTGAACGTCTTGACGAGCTTCTTCTTCGGAGGCATGTCTCTTCCTGGGGCTTGGAACTGGGAAAGGTGCCGGCCGGGGGCGCGCACGGTCAGCGCGATGCGACGGCCGACGTTCTAGGTTAGCGCAAGGCTCCGCCACCGGATGCGGCGAGGTCCGGCGGGGCCGGCACCGGGGGCGTGAACGGCCTCGCCGGCGGCGGGCCGCTGCCCACCGCCGGCGAGACGGGACGTCAGATCTTGGTGACCTGGTTGAAGTTCAGCTCGACCGGCGTCTCCCGGCCGAAGATCGACACCAGCACCTTGAGCTTCTGCTGGTCGGCGTTGATCTCGCTGATCGTCGCCGGCAGCGAGGCGAACGCGCCGTCGGTGACGGTCACCGAGTCGCCCACCTCGAAGTCGAGGACCTTGACCTCGGGCTTGGCCTTCTTCTGCTCGGTCTCGACCGCCGGGGCCAGCCACTTGAGCACCTCGTCGAGGCTCAGCGGCGCGGGCCGGTCGGCCCGGTCGGTCGCCCCCACGAAGCCGGTGACCCCCGGGGTGTTCCGCACGCAGGAGTAGGACTCGGCGGTCAGCTCCATCCGGACCAGGATGTAGCCCGGGAAGACCTTGGCCTGGATCTGGGACCGCTTGCCGTTCTTGACCTCGACCTCTTCCCGGGTCGGCACCTCGACCTGGTAGATGTAGTCCTCCATGTCGAGGGACGTGATCCGGGTCTCGAGGTTGGTCTTGACCTTGTTCTCGTAGCCGGCGTACGAGTGCACCACGTACCAGTCGCCCGGCGCGTAGCGCAGCTTCTGGCGCAGCTCCGCGACCGGGTCGTAGTCCTCGTCCGGGGCGGGCTCGGTGGTCGGAAAGTCCGGCTCGCTGGCGGCCTCGACCGACTCATCGTTGGCCGCCGTCGCCACCGCGGACTGCTCGTCCGTGGTCTCGGCGGTCTCGTCGTACTCAGGCACGCTCGCTCACTTCCGTAACTATCGGCTGGATCAGCCGGTCAGCTGGGGTTGCCGAAGACCCACAGCACGCCCTTCGCGAAGGCGTAGTCCAGGCCGGCCACGATCGTCAGCATCACGGCGACGAAGGTGACCACCACCGCGGTGTAGGTCAGCAGCTCCTTGCGGGTCGGCCAGATGACCTTACGCAGCTCGGCCACGACCTCGCGGAAGAACCGCGCGATGCGGGCGAACAGCCCGATCCGCTCGGTGTCCTTGCGGGTCTTCCTCTCGTCGGCCGACTCGGCCTTGGCCCGCGCCCGGGTGGCCGTGCCACCGCGGGAGACCGGCTCGTCCGCGTCGGAGGCGTCGTCGTCGGCGGCCACGTCGTCGGCGACCTCGTCGTTCAGACGGTCGTCGTCGCCGGCGTCCTCGCTGCGCCGCTTGTTCTCGGCCACTTCGCCCTCCGTCGCGGGAATCGGGTCGCACGCCGTGCGGCGTGCGCGGCGCTGGTCACGCCGGCCGGACCAACCGTCCCGCGACGGGCCGCGGCCGGCGGATCGACGGACGGGCCCCGATGCCTCGGAACCACCCCGCCGATGCCACCACCACGGGCCGGACGCCGCCGGTTGGCGGCGCGACCCACGGGAACGGTCAGGCCTGAGGCGCAGGGGTGACAGGACTTGAACCTGCAGCCTGCGGTTTTGGAGACCGCTGCTCTGCCAATTGAGCTACACCCCTGTGCGGCAACGCTCGCCCGACCCGGCCATGACGCACCGGGCGGGGTCACTTGCCCCACGGCGGACCAGTGTACGGGTACCGACCCGACTTTCCCAACCGGTCTGCCCCCGCGCGTGGCGCGACCTGCTCAGCGGGGCGTGCGGATCACCGCCCGGGCCTGCGAGAGCACCTTCTCGCCCCGGCACGTCGCGGTGATGTCGAGCCTGGTCAGGCCCTCCCCCGCGCCCTCGCGGACCTTCGCGGACACCTCGATCTCGGTGCCGGCGTCGTCGTCGGGGACGACCACCGGGCGGGCGAACCGGACCCCATAGTCGACCACCGCGTCGGGCGCGCCGGCCCACTCGGCGACCGCCCGGCCCACCAGGGCCATGGTGAACATGCCGTGCGCGATGACCCCGGGCAGGCCGACGCCGGTGGCGACCCGGTCGCTCCAGTGGATCGGGTTGAAGTCGCCCGACGCGCCCGCGTAGCGGACCAGGTCGGCCCGGGTGACCCGGAAGGTCCGGGTGGACAGCTCCATGTCAGCCCTCCCCGCGTACGACGAGCTTGGACCAGACGGCGACCACCGGCTCGCCGGCGGCCGTGCTCACGTCGGTGCGGGTGGTCAGGAAGTCGTGCCCGCCCCGGCTGGTGATGTCCTCGATGGTGTTCACGCAGACCAGCTCGTCTCCGGCCACCACCGGCCGGGTGTAGGCGAACCGCTGGTCGCCGTGGACCACCCGGCTGTAGTCGACCCCGAGGGCCGGGTCGTCGACGATCTGCCGGGTGGCGGCCATGGTGATCACCACGGGGAAGGTCGGCGGGGCCACCACGTCCGGGTGCCCGAGCGCGCGGGCGGCCTCCGGGTCGTGGTGCGCCGGGTCGGCGGCGCCGATCGCCGTGGCGAACTCGCGGATCTTTTCACGGCCCACCTGGTAGGGGGCGGTCGGCGGATAGGTCCGGCCGACGTAGGACGGGTCCAGGGACATGCCCGAGAACCTACACGGGAAGCACGAAAGCCGACCCGGGGGCGGACGGTCGGCCGGTTGGCCGCGCGCTCGCTCCGGATCGGCGATCGGGTGTCGTGCTGGCCGGCAGGAGCCGGCGACGGGTCAGCGGGTCTCGCGGTGAACCGTGTGCTTGCCGTCCCGGGGGCAGAACTTCTTCAGCTCGATGCGGTCCGGGTCGTTGCGGCGGTTCTTGCGCGTGATGTAGTTGCGCTCCTTGCACTCCACACACGCCAAAGTGATCTTCGGCCGGACATCGGTAGCCTTCGCCACGGCGGAGTGCCTTCCTCGCTAACGGACAACAACTACAGCGCCTCAGCCTACGCGCTGGCGACGCGGACATGCAAAGTGGGCGCCTATGGCGCCCATCCCACCGACCACCGGAAGCTGGCCCGGAGGACGAGAGTAGCGGTGGCCGGACTTGAACCGGCGACACAGCGATTATGAGCCGCTTGCTCTGCCATCTGAGCTACACCGCCGTGGCGGGTCCAGCCGGACCCTTTGAGCCCCCTTACGGAATCGAACCGTAGACCTTCTCCTTACCATGGAGACGCTCTGCCGACTGAGCTAAGGGGGCCTGCGCGATCACTCGGTGGCCGCGCAGGGGTAAGAGTACACGGCCCCGCGCCGGAGGTGAAATCGGATCCCCCCACCCTTGCGCGTCGCAACGTTCTCCCAGCTCAGCACCATGTTCATGTCAAATTCAGGGGACGATGCGCAGCCGCCGGACGTCCGGGGTGACGAGCGCCTCGGACTCCAACTGGGCCCCGAACCACGCCTCCAGCCGCTCGTACGGCAGCGGCCGGCTGAACAGGAAGCCCTGGCCGATCTCGCAGCCGATGTCCTGGAGCAGCTCCAGGGTCAGCTCGCTCTCCACCCCCTCGGCCACCACCGCGAGGCCGAACTGCTGGGAGAGGGTCACCACGGCGTTGACGATGGCCAGGTCTCCCGGGTCGGTCGCCATGCCCTGCACGAAGGAGCGGTCGACCTTCACCTCGTGCACGGGGAGCCGGCGCAGGTAGGCCAGCGAGGAGGAGCCGGTGCCGAAGTCGTCCACCGACAGCCGCACCCCGAGGTCGCGCAGCCGGCGCAGCGTCGGGATCGGGCGGTCGGTGCCGTCGAGCACCCCGGCCTCGCGGATCTCGAAGGTGAGCCGCTGCGGGGGCACGTCGTACTCGGCGAGCAGCTCGCGCACGCGGTCGGGAAAGTGCCGGTCGGTGAGCGTACGCGCGGAGAGGTTGACCGCGACGGCGAGCGGCTGCTCGGCGTGCGCCCAGTCCCGGCTGCGCCGCAGCCCCTCCCGCAACACCACCTCGGTGAGCCTGCCCAACTGGCCGGTGTGTTCCGCCACCGCCACGAAGTCCTCCGGGGCGACCTCGCCGTGCGCCGGGTGCTCCCAGCGGGCCAGGCACTCCACCCCGACCAGCCGACGGTCCCGCAGCGTCACCTTCGGCTGGAAGTAGACCTCCAGCGCGCCGTCGTCGAGGGCCTTGCGCAGGTCGCCCGCGAGGCCGAGGCGGCGCAGCGAGCGCGACTCCAGCGCCGGGTTGAACAACTGGATGCTGCCCGGCATGGACTTCGCCGCCGTGGCGGCCAGGTCGACCCGTTGCAGCAGGGTCGCGGCGTCGCTGCCGTGGTCGGGGTGCACGGCGACGCCGACGGCCGTGTCGACGTCCAGCGTGAACGCGTCGAAGACCATCTCGGCGCGGATCTCCTCGCGCAGTCGGGCGGCCAGCTCCAGCGCCGCCTCGGCGTTCTCCAGCCGCAGCGTCACCAGGAACTCGTCGCCGCCGGCCCGGCCGACCAGCGCCGAGGAGGGCGCGGAGTCGCGCAGCCGGACGGCGACCTCGGCGAGCACCTGGTCGCCGGCCGCGTGCCCGAGCGACTCGTTGACCTGGCGCAGCCCGTCGACGTCGAACAGCAGGACGGCCACCACCTCGCCCGGGGCCCGGATCTTCACGGCCTCGTCGAGCGCCGCGCTGATCCGCCGCCGGTTGGGCAGCTTGGTCAGCGTGTCGTGGTAGGCGTCGTGGCGCAGCCGGTCGACCAGCCGGGAGTTCTCCAGGGCCACCGCCGCGTGGGCGGCGACCGTCTCGATCACCGGCACGTCCGCCGCGGTGAAGTGGCCGACGTCGCTGAGCCGGTTGACCACCTCCAGCGTGCCGATCACCGCCTCGCCGGAGCGCAGCGGCACGACGATCGCGTCCTTGGTCGACTCCGCCCGGAGCATGGCCAACTGCACGCGGTCCCCGCCGAGCCGCGCGCCGAGCGCGACGGTCTGCCGCTGCTGCACGACCTGCTCCCGCACCGTCGCCGGGATCTTCGAGAAGTCGAGCAGGCCCCGCCCGTCGATGCGGGCGGTCAGCAGCACCTCCGGGTGCCGGCCCTGGGCGGGCAGCCACAGGGTGGCGTACTCGGCCTGCATGAGGGCGCGGACCCGGCCGAGCAGCGCGTCCGGCAGCGTGCCGTCCTGGCCGCTGCGGGTCATCGCCCGGGTCAGGTCGTAGATGTCGGCCAGCGTGCGGTGCTGGCGGAGGAACTGGGCGTACGCCCGGTAGACCAGCGCCACCGTGATCGCGAGCGCGCCGAGCAGCAGCAGCGACCAGTAGGTGGCCTTCAGCGCGAGCAGGATGATCAGGCCGACGGTCGCGTTCACCGCCGCCGCGAGCAGCGGCACGGTGGACGTCCGGACCACCTCCAGCCCGGCCTGCCAGCCCTGGAGCAGCGTGATCACGCCGACCACGGCGGCGAGGGTGACCAGGGTGACGGTGCTGACCGCCGCGAAGAGGATGCCCCACGTGCCGGGGCCCACCCCCCGGATCGGGGGCAACGCCAGCAGGACCAGGCCCGCGAGGGACGTCGCCGCGGCGGACCGGGCGACGTTGAACGCGAACTTGGCGGGGCCGAGCCGCCGCCGGAGCTGGGCGATCAGGGCGGCCAGGGTGGCCACCAGCACCAGGGTCAGCGGCGGAAGATAGTAGAGCGCCAGGACCAGCGGGATCTCGGTGATCGTGGCGGAGAGCGTCTGCCGCCGGACGATGAAGCTCAGCACCGGCAGGTGGGCGGCGACCAGGGCGGTGAGCAGCAGCAGGCCCAGGCCCCACTCGCCGTAGGCTTCCTGCTTGTCGTCGGTGACCAGCGCGATCAGCAGGCAGCAGATGACCGCCAGGAACGCCAAAGGCCCGGTGATCAGCCAGGCCAGGTCAGTCCCGCGCCGTCGCACGGCTGCCGCTCGGCTCGTCATCCTGCTCCCTTGTTGTCACCGAGAGTGAACTCCGCGCCGATGCCTGGCCCGTGTCTGGCCACTACCGCCGCCGCCCGGTGGGTGGCCGGGCGGCGGCGGTGTCACACGAACTGCGAAGAACCTAGTTCCACTCGAACTCGAGGCTCACCAGGTCGCCCGAGCCCTTGGCCGGAGCACCGGCGACGGAGGCGACCGAAGCGGCACCCGAGGCGAGCGCGAAGAGCATCAGGGTCAAGCCGAGCAGCCGACCCAGCTTTTGAGTAGGCATCTGTGGGGCTCCTGTCACGAAACGGGCAGCACGGGGGGCGTGAAGATTCCATGATGGTGCCACACCCACTGAGGGCAACAAAGCCCTCGGTGGCCGGGCTCCGCCTGGACGGCAACAAGTCCGACCGATCGGCAGGACGCCCTGCCTGGCGGGGTGATACCCCTGCGTTCCCGCGTTCCACGCCGTCCTTCATTTGGCGAACACTCGGACCTAGCGCGCCAATCATGGAAATTCATTGAATGCATGCTCCAGCCCCCTGGCGCCACGCATCGGGAAACAGCACACCACAGACGACGAGATATCGAAAGGGACCTTCGTCCCGAACCCGCATCGACCCCGCGTCGACCCCGGGGCGGGGCTGGGCGGGGCCGGGCGGGGCGGGGCCCGCCATGTCGGCGACATGGCGGTATCCCGGCCGCCGGATACCGCCACCTGCCCGACATGGTGGCGCCCCGCCCGCCGAACCGGTCAGGCTGGGGGTCGCCGGGCCCAGAAGAGGGTGTGCCCGCTCGTCCCCTCGGGCACGAACTCCTCGGCGGTGACCAGCAGCCCGGCCTCCCGCAGCCAGGTGCGGTAGGTCGACGCGTCGGCCTGACTCCACCACATGGCGGCGGGGCCGCCGAGCCAGTTGTCCTCGGTGCCCGTCCAGGCACTGTCGCCGACGGTGGCCAGCAGCCAGCCGCCCGGGCGCAGCCAGGTGGCGATCCGCCCGATGAGGCGGGGCTGCTCGGGCAGGGGCAGGTGGATGAGGGCGTACAGGCAGATGATGGCGTCGAACGAGCCCGGCGGCAGGTCGACGCGGGTGGCGTCGGCGCGGAGGAAGGTCCCGGTGGGCACCAGGCGGCGCGCCCGCTCGACCTGCACGGAGCTGATGTCGACGCCCGTCACCTGGTGCCCGGCGGCGGCGAGGAAGCGTGCAACCGGCACGCCACAGCCGCAGCCGAGATCGAGGACCGCCGCCGCGGCCGGCAGGCGTCGGTGCAATGCGGCCAGCCACGGAGCGTATTGGCCGTCCCCGGCATCGTCCGCTCGGTAGTGGTATGACAACGCGTCGTATCCGTGCTCGACCAAGGCGCGCTCGTCAGCATCGTCCATCTTCGCGAGGCTAGACGGCGCGATGCCGCGCGCCCATTCGATTTCCCCGGAAAGGGCGGAGTCGCCGCCCATTGCCATTGCCCCGGCGGGCGGTTCCCGCGGTGCCTTTGGAGCTGAGTCGGATACGACATCACGCACGACGCCCGGCCGCACTCCCGAAGCGCCATCCCCACCCCACTCGTTCCCGGATGGCAACACCTTGGTCGCTTGCTCGTCACCGGCGCGACACGGCGAACCGGATACCGGCACACGGCGGACGATCCTCGTGGCCGACCGTCGGGCGCTGCCGGAGCCGGTAGCACCGTCGGACGGGGCCGCAGGGCCGGCGGCGCGACGGCAGTAGTGCGGCACGATCGGGCGGCTGCCTACTGCCGGGTGAGGCCGATGGTGGCGGCGAGGCGGGCAACGTCGGCGGCGGTGAGTCCGGTGCGGACGACGGCGGTGAGGGCGGCGCGTGCGGCGGGGCGGGTGCGCGCCTCGGCGGGGGCGATCTGGTCGGCGGCGACCAGGGCGCGGCCGGCGGCCCGCGGGTCGCCCAGATCGAGGTGGGCGCGGGCGATGTCGATGAGGTGGGCGGCGCGATGCTCGGCGGGAAGCCGGTGCCAGCCGTCGCCGCTGGTGGCGTACCGATGGATGGTCACGGCCTGGTGGTGGTCGCCGAGCTGGGTGGCGACCAGGGCGCGGGCGACGGTGACGGCGGCGGAGCCGAAGGCGATGCCGTCGCCGTCACGCTGATGGTGGCCGTCGTGCGCGGCGGCGAGGTGGGCGGCGCGCTCGGTGAGGTCGTGGGCGGTGGCGGCGTCGCGGTAGCTTGCGGCGGCGAGGGCGGCTTCGAGCAGCAGCGTCCCGGCGAGGCCGGGGTCCGGCGGGCGGTCGTGCGCCGCCGGGTCAGTCTGGTGTACGGCGCTGAGCGCGGCGGCCTGCGCGAGGCGTCCCCGGTGCAGGGCGCGGAGGGCCTGGGCGAGGGAGACGGCGGCGAGCGCGGTGCGGTGCGGGTCGCCGGCGGCGGCGGTCATGGCGCGGTCGGCGGCCAGCCAGGCGAGGTGGGGCTGGCCGAGCTTGACCAGCGTCTGGGCGGTCAGCCGGTAGACGCGGACGGGCGGGTCGGCCGCCGGCTCGGCGCGGGTGGTGTGCCGGGTGGCGGCGAGCAGGTCGGGCAGGGCGCGCAGGACCTGGGCGTGGTGGCCGTTACGGTACGCGGCCCAGGCGTGCCCGGCCCGGTCGTCGAGCTGCCGCGCGGTCGGGCTGTCGGCGTCGGCCCCGGGTGGGTCGTGGCGGGCCAGCGCCGTGCGGATGCGTTCCACGGCGGCGTCGGTGTCGGTGACGCCTTCCCGGCGGGGCTTGCCGGTGAGCAGGATCGTCGGGGTGACGCCGAGGGCGGCGGCGACGGTTTCGATGACGGAGAGCCGGTCGAGGGTGCGTACGCCTCGTTCGACCTTGTCGACCCAGCTCTTGGACTTGCCGATCCGGTCGGCGAAGACCTGCTGACTCATCCCCCGGCGGGCCCGCAGCTCCGCCATCCGCCGCCCGATCGGCACCTCGTCGCGAGCGCTCATCTGTCCTGCTCCACCGGCGGCATGGCCAGGGTGGACTCGCCGCAGCGCGGGCACCAGCGGGACTTGACGCGGAAGGCGAGCAACCCGAGCAGGAAGCCCGGCACCAGCCCACCGAACACAATCGACACGACCCCGGAGATCACGAGCACTCCCGCTTCCTGGGCAGATCAGAGGTGTGGACAGGCGAGGTCGTCCGAAGACGTCGCCTCACCTGGGCCGCCACCTCTCTGAGCGGCACCGGAAGGTTGATCGCGTTCGGGGTCATTGCCGGCCCTCCTGGATCTCCGTCTACCCCCCTAGACAGTCGGCCTTGGAGGCCGCCTCATTTGTCTAGGGGGATATACAGCACGGTAGGGTCGGTACGGTTGGAGCGTCAAGGGGGCTCGACGCCCTGACACCTATCACGAGGACCGACATGCCGGGCGAAGTGGACAGGATCGCCGCCATACGTGACCCGTACGAGCTGTTACGGGAGGCGACATCTCGTATGGCAGAGGCTCAGGAGGAGGTCACCGAGCTTGCTCGTCTGCGTCGACGCGTCATCCAGGAACTTCACGACGCGGGCATGTCATATGCACACATTGCGCAGAAGGTAGGACTGACGCGCGGCCGAATTCACCAGATCCGCCACAGTGGCCCCGCGCCCGAAGGCGCTTTCCTCGGGATGGGCGGAGTCTCCATCGCCACGCCCCTCAAGGAAGAGGCGATCAGAGCCCGACCGGTCGTCGCCATCGAAGACGTCGCCGCAGCGCAACGGCTCGGCGAGCTTGCACGCAGCCTGGGCTTGGAGCCTTCCTTCGAGCACGTCCCGGTCGGCGGAGACATCGACCTCAACCGCCCGAACCTGGTGGTGATCTGCGGTCCCCGTATCTCCGATGCGGTCGCCCAGGCGCTCGCCCAGGATCCGGTCCTGCAGTTCGAGCGAGCCAGCGACGGACCCTGGACGCTCGTCGACCGGGCCACGGGCATCGTCTATCGCTCCGGCCAGGACCAGGACCCGCCGACCACCTCGGACGTGGCCTACCTTGGTCGGCTTCCCCGTCCCGACGGCCTCGGATCGCTCATCGTCTTCACGGGCATCCATCCGCCCGGCTCGCTTGGCGTGGTCCACCTGATCTGCACCCAGCTCACCGAACTCTTCGCCCAGGTCAGCACGGCCAACTTCTCCGTGCTTGTTGGCACCGAGTACGAAGCGGGCACCAACGAACCTCGCGAGGTCAAGACCCTGACGCCGTTCTACCGGCTGGAGGAAGGCAACCATGCAGGTCGCGATGGCGACGAGCCCCGGAAAGCACGACCAGCCTAACGAAGACTTCACGGGCAGCGTCCCGCACGCAGTCGTGCTACTGGACGGCGCTGGCCTCTCAGGCACCACCTCGACCTGTTCCCACGGCGTGGCCTGGTACACCCGCCGGCTCGGCGGAGCGTTGTTGTCCCGCTTGGTTCCTGAGGCCGATCACGACCTCACGGCCCTCCTGGCCGACGCCATAGGGGAGGTAGCCGACAGCCATTGTGGAACCTGCGACGTCAACGACCCGAGCAGTCCGTCCGCCACAGTGGTCATGCTCCGGATCACCGGCGATCACGTGGACTATCTGGTGCTCGCGGACTCCGTCCTTGTCTTGGAGCAGCGCGGGGGAAAGCCGCTCGTCATCACCGACAGCCGGGAGGCGGAAGTCGGCCGCCGGTACCGGGCCGCCATGGATTCCGCCGTCAACGACACCCCTGAACACCACCAGGCCCGCCGCGAGTACATCGAAGCCATGAGACGCCACCGGAACCAGCCCGGCGGGTTCTGGGTAGCCGCGGGCGACCCGCGAGCAGCGTCCGAGGCTCTTACCGGAAGCCGCCCGCTCTGTGATCTTGCATCAGCAGCTTTGCTGAGCGACGGTGCCAGCAGACTCACTGACCGGTTTCACCTCGCAGACTGGCCCGAGGTCTTCGCGCTCCTCGGCACAGAAGGTCCGGCTGGGGTGATCCGACGGGTCCGCAGCGCGGAGGCAAGCGACCCGTATGGCACAAGGTGGCCACGCGGCAAGACCCGCGACGACGCCACTATCGTCTACTGCACCCGACTCGACGAGCACGTCCCACTGCCAACTTGACCCCGGCCCGCCCCAGCCAAGCGACGCACGATGTGGGTTGCAACCGGACTCGGGTTCGGCGCTGTAGAGGCCGATGCTGGTGACCTTGCGGACCACTCCCCCTTGAATTGGGTGGGTAGTCCGGAAAGCCACTGACACCCGGGGCGGGCCACCGACGCCGAGACCGGAAAGGCCCTTTGGTACAAGCTCGACACAGACGACGAGGCCCACATGCGACGCAGGTGAGGCGATCAACAACGGCGAATAAGCCATAAAGTCGCCTAAGCGAGGGCAAAGCACCACCAGGGGACAAATTCAACTGTCGCCGAATCCACCCAACGGGCCAGGAGGCTGAAGGCGGCCAGCTGCTCAAGGGCTTGCTGCTCGTCTACCTCGCCTAGGGCCGCATGCGCAGCCGGGTCCCTACAGCGGCGGTTGATGCGTCAACACGATGGCCCGGCCGTCGACGTTGAGCACGTGCCCGGCGCCGAGGCGGGCCAGGGGCGTTTCCCAGTGCACGTGCCCGCACACGGTTAGGGCCGGCGCCTGGGTGCGCAGGTGGGCGCCGATGGCGGGATGGCCGGGCTGGTCGTTGCCCTCGCCCTGGGGACCTTCGTGCAAAACGAGCAGGGCGGGATCGGCGGCAAGCGCGGCGCCGATGCGGGCCAGCTGGGTGGGTTCGCTGCGGCGGCCAGGCCGGCGCGGGTCGCCGATGATGCTCCCGACGCCGGCGAAGCGCACCCCGCCGTGGTCGATCCAGTCTCCGTCCAGCAGCGCCGCGGCGGGGCCGAGCTCGGCCAGCTGGTCGCTGGCGATGACGTCGTGGTTGCCGGCCACCCCGACGACCAGCCGGCAGCCGATCGCGACCAGCGCCCACCACACGTCGGCGACCTCGCCGGAGGCGCCGCGCCGGTCGGCATGGGCGGTGGAGTACAGGTCCCCGACGAGGACCACGGCGAGGCGCTCCGACGGTGGGATGAGCCCCTGCTCGGCCCACACCGGCAGATAGTCAGCCAGCGCGACGCCCAGCAGCACGGGCGGGCCGCCCCACGGCGACGGCGCCACGCCCTGCAGATCCCCGGTGACCAGCACCGCGTCGCAGCCGGCGGGTAATGCCTCGACGCCCAGGCGTCCGACCGGTAGCCGGGCCGTCTCGGTGCCGCCGCCGGACCGCGCCCGATAGTAGGTCACCTCGGTGACCGGTTCGACGCCACGGCCGGTGATGCGCACGCCGACACCGTAGCCGCACCCCGCTTCCACAGCGCTGAGTTTTCTGGCGGCCAGCGGAGCAGGCTGCCGCTAGCCCGATGCGACCTCCGTCAAGACACCTACGGTCCAGACCTCTCAACGCACGCTCCTGCCGCGAAGCGCTCGTCACCGAGGTGACGTCCCCACCACAGGTCAAGAGGCCGCGATCACGCCAGGCGGTACGGAAGCCGAACGGATCGGCCTGGTCGCTGCTTGGGGCTTCCGGCTACCGCGCCAGTCCAACCCCGGGACTGGCTTGCCCCCGGCCTACCTCTCGCCACTGTCGGCCACCAGCAAGCCCCTCAGCCGGTCCGCACGCCCCCGCCAGTGGCCACCACCCGAGACGCCGGGGCAGGGGTCACCCAAGCCCTCAAAAGCATGATCGACCCGCCCACAACGAGCCATAGAGCGCTGGACCCAGCCGGACTCGACGAGATCAACGAGAACGGCCCTCGATCAGCATTTCTGCTGGTCAAGGGCCGTTGTCGCACATGGTGGCGGGTAGAGGATTCGAACCTCTGAAGCTTTCGCGACGGATTTACAGGGGGCACCTGATTCCGGTAGAGGCACGGGCGTTTAGCTGGCATTTCACCTTCCTCGATCCCGTGATCTTCAGGCTCTCGCCCACGATCCGCCCACGGCAGGCACCAGCCGCATCCTCTCCGGGGGACGGCAGGATCCTAACCACCCCTATGGACATTCCAAGCGTGAACGAGTGCGTTGTGAAGGATGAACGATCCCTTCAGGTAGACCTCGGAGTCATCACGCCGGTGGTAGAAGTGCATATAACTCTCACTTCGGCCTGCCACCATATTACCTATGGCCCCGGCATAGAAGAGCAGCGTCAGTAGCTTATCGGCACTGATCGTTGCATGACCCAGGTCCTCCAGTGCAGCCGTGAATTCTTTAGCATTAAATTGCTGCTTGTCGAGCGCCTTGAGTGCAGAGATTGCCGATACGGCACTCTCCGGCCCACCCTCGGCGCCCGCGAATTCATTCGAGATGGCGCCAACAAAATACTTGCTGGAGTACTGAAGCACGCCTTCTCGGATGACCTCCTGGTCAAGGTACTCCCGCGGCTTGGATCCGTAGATTCCAGACGCCTCGACCTTGCGGATCTCTTCAAACAGACGCAAAAGGTCTCGCGGCGTGTGCCGAGTCATGTTCAGCAGGTACTTCAGCGTATTAAATGACTGACCCTGCCCGCGCTGACCCACCTTGATTTGGGGGGGAAAATACTCCAGGACTCGCACGGATTCAACGTCGAGCGCCTTGGCGGCCTTTTGGTTTGCCAACTGAATTAGGGGAGCGTTAACGCCAGCCGCTCCGGACAGGACGCGCCAGTCCAGGTCGAATGCCAGGTCATCGCGCATCTTCTGTGAATCCGGCAGCGAGAGCGCGATTCGAGAGAAGGCATCATTTCGGAGCAGCAGGACGATGCTTCCGGACGTCTCGGACGACATCAATTTTTGGTTCACCGCGTAGGCGGCCTGCACGAGCGAAGCAAGACTCTCATCGTACTTCTCGTCATTTAGAAAGATTGAGTCCAAGCCATCAACAAGAAGGACATGCCTTGACGATGAGAAGGCCTGCGATACCCACGTCTCCATGTAAGGGACTAGGTTGTAGATGTTCAGACTTGGCTTGCTTTCGCGCTTGTAAATTGGCCCCAATTTAGGCAAGGGGATTTGAATGGTGGTACTAGAGGCATTTAGCAATGCGCGCCCAGAAGCGTCTCCCATGAAGCCGAAATTTCGAAGCAACTTCGCAACCCTTTGCACTTCTTTATCAAACTGCAGCGTGCAATCTTTGTCGCTTAGCAGGAGCTCCAGGTAGTTGCAGAGCAGAATGAACTTCCAGGCTACGACTGTTCGCTCGGGGCCAGCGACCTGCCCAGTCTGCACTCTGGGCACTTCGGCCAAAGGTAGGGTGGTGGCGTCTCGAACGTGGACGAGGTGACTCCCCTCTCGCTCCGTTGCCCGCAGGTACCACGCCAAGGCGGATTTTCCTGTTCCCTTAGGTCCCAGGACGAGGAATTTCCGGCCGTTGACTAGAGCTTGTGAGGCGTTGTTGAGATCGACATAGCTTTTGATGAAAGACGACTCGTCCTCGGTAATCTCATTGCGGGCATCGCTCATGCCGAAGTAGAGATCGCGGTATGCAGGCTTCATGCGGCACCTCGGCATCTAACAGTGGACCGTAGCGGCAGGGGGAGTCACGCGGTGCCTCTCGGCGAACATGCACTCTACAGGGCGCGCGCCAGCCAAAGTGCTGGCGCATCACTTGGATATGAGCAGCTGGGTCCGCATGACTTAATGGTGTGCTTATCCCTCGCCCTGCACCCTCCGCGGTTCCGCCATCATCCGAGGGCGTCACCGATCTTGTCGTTCATGGTGTCGTCTCCCCCGTCGATGCAGTTGGCGTAGACGCGGAGCAGGACGGCGACGCCGTGGCCCAGGCGGCGGGCGACCTCGGTCGGCGGGACGCCGGCATTCAGCCAGAGCGAGGCCGCCGCGTGCCGCAGGTCGTAGGGCCGGCGGACGAGCGGCGAGGCAATCTGCGATTCGGTCAGCGCCTTCTCGCGGGCGAGCTTCCACCACCGGTCGTACACCGACTCGGAGAGCGGCCCGCCGTGCAGGCCCCGGAAGAACCGACCGTCCGGGCCGACGCCGTGATTCTCGACGTGCGCGCAGAGCAGCTCGACGAGCCGGGGCGGGATGGGGACCGTCCGGGTTTCCTGCCGGCCCCGGTGCTTGAGGCCGCGCCGCTCGTGCGAACCGCCGTCATCGGTCCAGTGCGAGCCTGCGCGCGGCGAAGTGCCGGCGAGCACCAGGCGGCCCCAGCGGTATTCGATCTTCTCGTGGTCACAGGACGCCGAGGGCTTGACCGCTGCCAGGTCGTCGAAGTCGGTTCCGCAGGCGAGGCAGCGCCCGGGTAGGTCGCAGTCTTCACGTCGCAGGTCCGCCGCTTCCGAGGGCCGCATGCCCGCGTAGTAGAGGCAGCCGAAGAACGCGGTGACCCTGTCAGCGCGTTTGCCGAGAGATTTCACCGACTCCAGCAGCGTGGCGACCTGGGCCGGGTTCGCCACCACCCGCCGGTCGATGGACTGTGCGACCTCGGGGGCGGTCCACTGGACCCGGTCGACCGGGTTGGAGTCGATCAGCTCCAGCTCGACGGCGTACCCGAGGGCGTTGTAGAAGGTGGCCCGCTTGCGCTGGACGGTCGAGGCCGCAGCCGGCTTGCCGTCGAGGCGTATGCAGAGGCTGTCGAGGACGCGTCGGACCATGGCGGGCGAGTCAAGCTCGACGACCGGCAGCGACGCGGTTTCCAGCCAGGCCAGCGCCGCCGCGTGTTCGGCCGGGATCTCGTCCGACCAGCGGCGCGGGTTGAGGCCGTAGAGGTAGAGCGCTTCGCGGAGCAGGGCGGCATCCAGTCGGCCCCGCTTCGTCGGCCGGGTCAGGGTCACCGTGATGGGGGTCAGCGCCTCGACGATCGACCGCCGGGTCTTGGCCGCCGCCCGGGGCCACTTCATTTCGACGTACGCGCGGCTGTGCGCGTACCAGGTGGTGGGGTTCTTGGTTCTCGCGTCGGAGACCGGGCGGCCGGTGGTTGGGGCGAAGGGCTCCCCCGCGTTGGACGCCTGGACCAGCTCGGCGCGGAACGAGTGCGTCAGGGCCTTGGTACGGAACATCTCCTCGAAGCGCCGGCCACTCACCGCCCAGCGGACCCGCCAGGGCCGAGCCTTCCGGTCGGCGCGCTTCCCGATCTCCCAAATTTGGACCTCGTAGCACTTCACGCCGCGTCCTGCTCCAGCTCACCGAGCCACCGCCGAGCGCCGACCGGCGGACCCGCAGTTGCCCGTTCGGGAGCTTGATGCCCCGCGGCCCCTTGCCGGTCTGCCGCCAGTAGAACCAGGTCGAGCGCGGTACGCGCAGCTCGGCGAGCACTTCCGGCACGGTCAACAACTCCTCGGTCTTGTTCCCTCCCCCTCGTGCTGTGCGTTGTGCTGAGTTGCCGAAGATCTGGCGGCCCCTGGGCGGCCCGGTCCTTGGCAGCGAGTAGTTCGGAGCGTCAGCGGGCGCGTTCGCTGATCGACCGCGTGAGCCGGTGCGACAGGGGCCCCACGTCGGGGCCGTCAGGTCGGGCGAGTTCCCAGGCGTGCCGGACCCGCTCGGGCGTTTCGCCCTGGTCGTCGACGAGCTGGGCGCCGTCGGTGGTGGTGCCGAGCAGTGCGCGGACCCAGGCGCGGGCGTCGTGCTTGTGGTCGGCGAGGGTCTTGCCGGACCAGTCGCGGGAGGCGAGGATGCGTCGGCCGCCGATGCCGAGGGTGTCCCGCTGGTGGACTTTGCCCTTACAGCGGCCCGGTTTGAGCCTCGCGTGTGACTTCTTCGGCTGGACGCCGTAGAGCAGCCCGTTGGCGCACCGGTCGGTGCACGGGGTGACCCCCAGTTGGTTCCATAGCCGGTCGAGGTGCTTGCGTTGTCGGTCGGTAGTTGCTTTGTGGCAGTCGCCGATGTGCTTGGTGATGTACTTCGTGACGTACCGGATAGTCCGCTCGGCGTCGGCGGTGCCGCGCATGACGCCGCGCGCGTCGACCTGGGTGCCGAAGCGGACGACGTGCACGGGTTCGGCGTCGGGGTTGTCGTCGATGGCGTCGAGGGCTTCGGTCCAGGTGGTCAGCGGGTGGCGGGTGTCCGGGTCGACCCACGCCGCCGCTTGTTCGTCCCAGACCGGGGGCCTGTCCGCGGGGTACCGCTGGACGTCCTAAGTCCGCCTGCCCGCTTGTCGCCGACCCGGAGCATCGGCCCGCGATGACGGCGGGCCATGTGACCGACTGCTTCAGACGAAGCAATACAACAATTCGCGCCTTTGATACGCCCTCCTCACGGGTCGCACGCACGGGCGCGTGGGCGCCGCCCGTCGCACCGCGGATGCTCCGACCCCGGCCGCGCAATACGCCGGCGCCCGCAGAAAGCTTCCGTTCTTAAGGTAGGCGTGAGGCCGCCCCACGCACGCCCAACGGCAAGTCGAGACCCCCAGGCGGCGCAAGCATGAGCCGCACCTACCGCGGCTACAGTAAATTAAGAACTGCCGGCGACCGGGTGAATGATCACGCCCGCAGAACGTCATCCCGACAAGACCCTTTTGGAACATATCCGACTCAGGATCACAAGCTACCGCCGACAAGAATTACCATAGCGAATGGACTGGTATTGCAGCGCGCCGACCTCCTTCTCGTTGACATAACCTATATAATCAATGAGTGGTCACAGGATTCATGAGGCAACGCGACGTCAACGAGAATTCCTTGATTTCGGCAGCCTTATATTTCGATCGTCTCATAGTTCTCATTCCAGGCGTGTCAGACGAATATAATTACCCTCTACCCCCGCCCCAAATTAATGCCAGGTGCGACAAGCTTTTCGATGGCCTTGTAGACCATGGAATAATTCGCAAGGTTCAACTCTCTCGCGCCGACAAACGCAGAGTGGCGGCCCCGCTAGTCGAGGTGATTCGTCAATCAGGGCCGGAACTCAGGGAAGTAATGAGGTTTCAAGGAGCCAGACCTGCCAGGAGCGACGTAAAGACGTTTGGAATCTATACAGATTTCATCCCCGACACGCTCCGAGAGGCGGTTCTTGATGAACAGGTCGGATCCTTCAAGAAGAACATCTACCAGATGTGGGATCGACTGCTGACGCCATCCAATCTCGGCCGAATCTACTACAGCATGCTTATGCAAGATCTTGCGAGGGTCAATCTCGCAAAACCAATGAGCATCTATCACTCCCCACTCTTAGGCTCATTCAGTTGGACGAGCGATATCATGCGTCAGGCACTCCTCCAGCCAGGCGGCCAACTGCCCCCCGTTGACCTGGGAGAAGACTTGTCAGGCTTGCTGGGCATGGCCTCTGTACGGGCGGTTCTGCCTGCGGCTTCGGATCGCCTCACTGCGGAAGTCATTGTAGACATTAGATCGAAACATCGGGCTGCATTGGTTGCTTTCCAGCATTACATGCAGCAGGCCAGCACAGGATCATTCATGTCAGCCGAGACTGGCACGATCGACGGTAACGCACTTAGGGATATCTTGAGCGTCAAGTACGAGCGAGAGGTATATCCCGGACTTGTCGAACTGCAGAAATCACTTCAGCAGAGGCGACTGAATGGGTGTTTTGGAATCATATCAACCCAAGCGGCAGTACCACCGATCGCAGCCGCAGCAATCAGTCAGATTGCTGGCGGCAATAACATTTTTACGACACTCGCGACTGGCGTCGGATTCGCTTTTGGGATAGGCCAATCAGCCATCCAGACCGTCGGTGAATTACGCGGATTGAGACAAGCGAACGCTTCTTCGTACCTCCTTGCCATTCACGACGAATCATTGCCAGGGGGATTTAGACGCCTGAAACAGGCAGCGCCACCGTCGCAGCTAGGGCATGGGACTGCGGCACTTCCAAAGTGATCTACTCAACTCACGTACCCGCATACCGCCGATCGCGATTCTCCAACTGCATGGCATTTCACGCTCAATAGCAATGTTCGGCGTTGGCGAAGCTGCGGCGACGACATAATTCAATCCACTCGCGCTGCCGAATTCCTCTGTATTGGATTAAGGCGCCGCGCTTCGCGCGGCGCGGGCGGGAAGCCGGCCGGCGGCAATCCGCCGGCCGCCGCCCCGTACGGCAGCTCCAGATACCTGGACGACCATCAGGCGGTACGGAAGCCGAAGCGGTCGATCTGATCGAGGGTCGGGGCTTCCGGCTGCCGCGTCAGTCCAACCCCGGGGCTGGCTTGCCACCGGCCCGCCCACCGCAGCCGAGTCGCCCCCGCCGCGCCTCTCAGCCGCTCATAGCCCGCCCGGACGCACGGCGGCCCACCCGGCCCCACCAACGCCGACCCAAACAGCCTCCGCGGCAAGATCGACCTGCCCACCTCCTGCCCACAACCAGTCGTAATCGGCTGGACCGAGCCGGACCCGGCCGGACAGACGAAAACGGCCCCCGATCAGCATTCCTGCTGGTCAGGGGCCGTTGTCGCACCTGGTGGCGGGTAGAGGATTCGAACCTCTGAAGCTTTCGCGACGGATTTACAGTCCGCTCCCATTGGCCGCTCGGGCAACCCGCCAGGGCGTCGCCACCGCGCCGTGGCGTGGCAGCGGAGCCAAGGATAGCGGTTGCTCCCGGGGCGAGCGCAACCGGGTACCGTCAGGGGGTCGTGCCGCTGGTTGGCGGCGCGTACGTGCACTGACCGCCGGACAGCAGGAGCATCAGCATGGCAGCGAACCCGTCGTTCGACATCGTGAGCAAGGTCGACCGGCAGGAGGTCGACAACGCCCTCCGCCAGGCGGAGAAGGAGCTCTCGACGCGGTTCGACTTCCGGGGCACCGGCGCGGAGGTCTCCTGGTCGGGCGAGGAGGCGATCAGCCTCCAGGCGGAGACCGAGGAGCGGGTCCGGGCCGCCCTGGACGTCCTGAAGGAGAAGCTGGTCAAGCGGAACATCTCGCTGAAGTCCCTGGACGCGGGCGAGCCGCGGCCCTCGGGCAAGATCTTCAAGATCGACGCCAAGGTGGTCCAGGGCATCGACTCGGACAAGGCCAAGGCGATCAGCAAGAAGATCCGCGACGAGGGCCCGAAGGGCGTCCAGGCGCAGATCCAGGGCGACCAGCTCCGGGTCACCGGCAAGAAGAAGGACGAACTCCAGGCCGTCATCGCCCTGCTCAAGAGCGAGGACTTCGGCATCGCCCTCCAGTTCACCAACTATCGCTAACGGCTCGGTCGGGCCCCTGGTTGGGCAGCGAGGCACGCTGTTGTGAGCTGGGCGAACCGGGCGGGCTTTGGTCGTCGTTGGTCGCCCTTCTCCGGCCTTTGACGGCCTGTGGACGGCCTGGCTCCGCTACCGGCTGGGATCACCCCACGTGCGCAGGGAACAGTGGCGGCGCATCTGCGCCTCGGACGGGCAGCCCGGATCACCCCCGCATGCGCGGGGACAGCGGCATCGTGCTGCCGTGGCGCAACTCGGAGATGGGATCACCCCCGCGTGCGCGGGGAACAGCTCGCGTGGACCGTGACGCTGGTGCCGGGGATGGGATCACCCCCGCGTGCGCGGGGAACAGTCGGGCAGCTCCCCGAGGGCGACCATCCGCCAGGGATCACCCCCGCGTGCGCGGGGAACAGGGGCCAGATGTGCGGTGCGCCCTCCGTCGCCCCGGATCACCCCCGCGTGCGCGGGGAACAGGTGAGCTGCCTTTGACGAAAGTCACGCTTCCCGGGATCACCCCCGCGTGCGCGGGGAACAGGACCGCCTGGCCACCCGACGTGGTGGAGAACAGGGATCACCCCCGCGTGCGCGGGGAACAGTCCCTTGATGAGTCGCAGTTGCCGCCCCCGGCCGGATCACCCCCGCGTGCGCGGGGAACAGGCCACAGGGATCTTGTGATCGGCCTGTGTCGCTGGATCACCCCCGCGTGCGCGGGGAACAGCTCGGGGCCATTCCTAGACGTCGGTCAGATCAGGGATCACCCCCGCGTGCGCGGGGAACAGTCGATCAGCGATCCGATCAACGACTGGTTTTTGGGATCACCCCCGCGTGCGCGGGGAACAGCTGCTCACCACCACCGAGGCCCGCGCCGCCACGGGATCACCCCCGCGTGCGCGGGGAACAGGTCGCACAGCTTGGCCGTGGTCGGCCTGGACCGGGGATCACCCCCGCGTGCGCGGGGAACAGACTTCTTGACCTGGACCGCTAAAGATCAACAGCGCCGATTTCATTCACTTGCCCGACCAAGATCCCTCCGCCCGTGCCGCCCGGTTGCTTGTGACAAGGTACCGCTGACTCGCCGCGCTTGGCGCGCACCGCGCCCCCGCTCCTGCCATCCCGTCCACCGCTGACGAGGGGCCCTACGGCTACGGTCTGACGCATGACGGTCGCCCGCTCGATCCTGCTGTTCCTGCTCGCCGCCCTCGCCGAGATCGGCGGGGCCTGGCTGGTGTGGCAGGGCTGGCGGGAGCACCGGGGGCTGCTCTGGATCGCGGGCGGCGTGGTCGCGCTCGGCCTTTACGGCTTCGTCGCCACGTTCCAGCCCGACGCGAACTTCGGCCGCATCCTCGCCGCCTACGGCGGGGTGTTCGTCGCCGGGTCGCTCGCGTGGGGCATGGTGGTCGACAAGTTCCGGCCCGACCGCTACGACGTCGTCGGCGCGGCCATCTGCCTGGTCGGGGTCGCCGTCATCATGTACGCGCCGCGCAGCGGCTGAGCAGCCCCACGCCGCGCCGAGAAGCCCCGAGCAGCAGCCGCCGCCGAGGAGCCCCGAGCAGCAGGCCGCAGCTCAGGCGGCGAGGGTCTGCTCGACGCGTACCGCCGTGGCTTCCGCGCGGGCGATGGGGCCGGCGGGCAGCGCGGCGACGGCGGCCCCGACGGCGACGGCCGAACCGGCGAAGACGAACGCCCACGGCACGCCGCCCGCGTGGTCGATGATCAGCCCGGCCACCGCGCCTCCGGCGGCGCTGGACGCGACCATGATGGTCACCGCCCAGGTGTACGCCTCGTTGAGCATGCCGGCCGGGGCGATCCGCCCGACGAGGGTGTTCTCCAGGGTGAGCGCGGGGGCGATGGCGGCCCCGCCGACGACCAGCGCGACGCCGAGGGCGAGCGGGCCGGGCATCACCGCGTACACGGCGAAGGTGGCGGCGACGGCGGCGAGCAGCCAGGCGAACTGGCGGGTCATGTTGGCCGCGGGCTTGCGGACGCCGAACCAGAAGCCGGCGGCGGCGCTGCCGAGGCCCCAGACCGCGAGCAGGACGCCGGCCATGCTCTCCGGGTCGTCGGTGGGCTGGTTGCCGGCGAACGCCGGGACGATGACCCCGGCGGCCCCGAACGCGATGCCGAGGCCGGCGATGCAGAGCAGCAGGGCGGGAAAGCCGCCGACGCGCAGCGGGCCGAGCCCCCGGGCGTGGTGCTCCTTCGGGTGGGGACGCCAGCCGCGCATGACCCGGCCGAGCGCGACGGCGACGGTGCCGGCGAGGGTGACCACGGCCGCGCCGACCAGGGCGGCTGCCGCGTCGGCGAGCAGGACGAACGCGGCCACCAGCAGCGGACCGAGCACGAAGACGACTTCGAGGAGCGCGGTCTCCGCGCCGAGGGCGGTGTTGCGCAGGTGGTACCGGCCGGTGGCGGGGCTGGTGAGGTCGTTCCACGCGCCGCGCAGCGCGGCGGTCAGCGGCGGGTACGTGGCACCGGCCACCCCGGCGGCGAGGTAGATCAGGGCGATGCTGGCGCCGTCGGCGCGGCTGGCCCAGAGCAGCCCGCCGAGCGCGAGGGGGTGGGCGACGGCGGTGGCCAGCAGCACGGGGGTGGGGCCGACCCGGTCGGCGACGCGGCCGGCGACGGGGCTGAGCGCGGCACCGGCGAGGGCGTAGATGCCACCGGCGACGGCGGCGAGGGAGTAGCGCCCGGTGACCTGTTGCACGACGAGCAGCAGCGCCAGCGGCGTCATGCCGATCCCGAGCCGGCCGATGACGCCGAGGACGAGCAGCATCGGCGCGCCGGGGATCCGCCATACGCCGAGGTACTGGCGCAGTGCGGCCACGGGAACCTCCAGGGGGTGCGACGAGAGGGGTGCAACGAAAGCATGTAACGAGCCGGAAACGTTCCGACCCTAACGCCGCAGCCTGGCGGGAGTGAACTGGTTATGGTGCGCGTCTCGTCGCGTACCAGACGAAACGCCCGCGCCCGGTCGGACCGGGCGCGGGCGGGTTCGGGGTCGGGACGGGTCAGCGCTGGAACTGCACGGGGCCGGCGCTGGCGGCCATCCGCTCCAGCCGGGCGACCCGCTCCTCCATCCGGGGGTGGGTGGAGAAGAGCGCGGCGATGCCGCCGCCCCGCTTGAACGGGTTGTCGATCATCAGGTGGGCGGTGCTGGTGAGCTGCCCCTGTGCCGGCAGCGGCCGGGCCTGGGTGCCCAGGTGGATCTTCCGCAGGGCGCTGGCCAGGGCCAGCGGGTCCCGGGTGAGCCGGGCCCCCGACTCGTCGGCCTGGAACTCGCGGCTGCGGCTGATCGCGAGCTGGATCACGGTGGCCGCGAGCGGGCCGAGGATCAGGGTGAGCAGCAGCACGATCGGGTTGGGGGCGTCCTCGTCGTCGCCACCGCCGAGCGGGATGAACCAGGCGATGTTGGCCAGCATCGTGATGATGCCGGCGAGGCCGGCGGCGACGCTGGAGATGAGGATGTCCCGGTTGTAGACGTGCGACAGCTCGTGCCCGATCACGCCCCGCAGCTCCCGGTAGTCGAGGATCTCGGTGATCCCCTGCGTGACGCAGACCGCCGCGTTGGCCGGGTTGCGGCCCGTGGCGAACGCGTTGGGCTGGGAGGTGGGGCTGACGTAGAGCCTGGGCATCGGCTGCCGCGCCTCGGTGGCCAGCTCGCGGACCATCCGGTACAGCTCGGGGAACTGTGCCTCGCTGACCGGTTGCGCCCGCATCGAGCGCAGGGCGAGCTTGTCGGAGTAGAAGTAGGTCACGCCGTTCATCAGCAACGAGACGACGACGGCGACGACGAGCCCGCCGCTGCCGCCGAACCAGTAGCCGACCGCGAGGATCAGCGAGGTCAGCAGGCCGAGCAGCGCTGCGGTCTTCAGACGGTTGTGATGCACGATCGCTCCTTCGGTGCGCGGACCGCGCGGGGTCCGCTGACCGGTACAACACCTCGGTACCCGCCAACCATCCGTCTCAACGCTGTGAGTTGTCTGGGATCGACCTGCGGAAACGCTGAGGTCGGGGGTGGTGGCCCGGCAACCCGCTCAGCGGGCGGCGAGGTCCAGCACGAGCTGCGGGGCGAAGCCGACGGCCAGGGCGACCAGGGTGGCCACGGCGAGGGTGCCGAGCACCGCCCAGGCCGGCCGGGCGACGGGTTCATGAGCTGGTGTCTCGGCGGGCGGGGCGTAGAGGGTGGCGGCGAGGCGGAGGTAGTAGGCCAGGCCGATCACCGCGTTGACCGCCACCACCAGCGCCAGCCAGCCCGCGCCGCCGTCCAGCAGCGCCCGCACCACGGTCACCTTGGCGAACAGGCCGGCCAGCCCCGGCGGGAGCCCGGCCAGCCCGACCAGGGCCAGCGCGAACGCCGCCGCCACCCAGGGCCGCCGCCGGGCCGCGCCGCGCAGGTCGGCGAGGCTGCCGCCGTCGGCGTCGGCCGGGCGCAGGGCCACCAGCGCCGCGAAGGCGGCCAGCTCCAGGACCACGAAGAACACGGCGTACGCCACGGCGGCGGCGTACGCGGCGGCGCGGGCGTCGGCGGTGCGCCCGGCGGCCAGCGCGAGCGCGCCCAGCGGGGCCAGGATGTAGCCGGCCTGGGCCACGGACGACCAGGCGAGCAGCCGCACCGTGCGGCGCTGGCGCAGCGCCACGAGGTTGCCCACGGTCATGGTGAGCACGGCGAGCCCGGCCAGCACCGGGCCGGTCACCTCGGCCGGCAGCGCCCGCTGCACCACCGCGAGCAGGGCCACCACCCCGCCCAGCTTCGACGCGGTCGACAGGTAGGCCGCCACGGGCAGCGGCGCGCCGTCGTAGGTGGCCGGGGCCCAGGCGTGGAACGGCACGGCGGCCACCTTGAACGCCAGCCCGAGCAGCACCAGCGCCACCGCCGCCGTGGTCAGCGGCACGTCCAGCAGGTCGGGTCGCCCGGCGAGCAGCGCGCCGACCCGGTCGAGGTGCAGGCCGCCGGTGACCGCGTAGAGCAGGGCCGCGCCGAGCAGCGTGACGGTGGTGGCGACCACGCTCACCACGAAGAACGTGACCGCCGCCTCGGCGGAGGCGAGGCTGCCCCGGCGCAGGCCGACGAGCACGTACAGCGGGAGGGTCAGCGTCTCCAGCGCCACGATCAGGGTGATCAGGTCGCCGGCCGCGCCGAGCACCACGCCGCCGGTCATCGAGCAGGCGAGCAGGAAGCAGTATTCGCCGACGGGCGACCGCCCGGCGCGCAGCGCCGGGCCGGACAGGGCCAGCACCCCGAGGGTGAGCAGCGCGAACAGCGCCCCGACGAGGGCGGCCCGGCCGCCGAAGACGTACGAGCAGTCGGCGGCGACGCAGAACGTGGCGCGCGGCCCGCCCGCCCCGACGACCGCGCTGCCCAGCCCGGTGGCGACCGCACCGGCGGCGGCCACGGCGACCGTCGCGGCGGCCCGGGCCACCAGCAGGTCGGCCAGCAGCACCAGGACGGCGGTGCCGGCGGCGAGGTACGCCGGGAGCAGCGCCACGTTGTCGACGCTCTGCACCAGGCTCATCTGAGCACCCCCACGAGGGCCGCCACCGGGTCGGCGGCGACGCCGAGGACCAGGGTGGGGGCGAGGCCGACGGCGAGGGCGAGCAGCACCAGCGGGGCCCAGGCCGTCCACTCGGCGGCGGCGAGGCCGGGGCCGATCCGGCCGACCGCCGGGCTGGCCGGGCCGTGGGTGACCCGGCGCAGCAGCCGCAGCAGGTACGCGGCGGTCAGCGCCCCGCCGACCGCCGCCAGCACGCCGAGGGTGGTCCACAGCGGGCCGCCCCGCCCGATGGCGGCGACCACGGCGAACGCCTCGCCCCAGAAGCCGGCGAGGCCGGGCAGGCCCAGCGAGGCGACGGCGGCGAAGCCGAGCAGGCCGGCGAGGCGGGGCGCGGTCTCCCGCAGCCCGGACAGCTCGGCCAGCGCCCCGGTGTGCGCGCGGTCCTTGATCGCCCCGGCGAGGAAGAACAGCAGGCCGGTGATCACCCCGTGCGCGACGTTGCCGATCAGCGCGGCCTGGAGGCCGGTGGCGGTGAGCGTGGCCACCCCGAGCAGCACGAACCCCATGTGGCCGACGCTGGAGTAGGCGATGAGCCGCTTCAGCTCGCCCTGCGCGAGGCAGACCAGCGAGCCGACGATGATGGCGGCGACGGCGAGCACCCCGAGCACCGGGGCCGCCCAGCGGGCCCCCTCCGGGGCCACCCCGACGGCGACGCGGATCAGCCCGTACGTGCCCATCTTGAGCAGCACCCCGGCGAGGATCACGCTGCCGACGGTGGGCGCCTGGGTGTGCGCGTCGGGCAGCCAGGAGTGCAGCGGCCACAGCGGGCTCTTCACCGCGAACGCGAGCCCGAGCAGGGTGAACGCGGCGAGCTGGGTGCCCCGCGACAGCCCCGTGCCGCCGGTGAGCGCGAGGAGGTCGGCGGTGCCGGCGGCGGCCACCACGACGTAGACGCCGACGAGCAGCAGCACCGAGCCGAGCAGCGTGTAGAGGGCGAACTTGGCCGCCGCCCGCCGCCGGTCGGCCCCGCCCCAGCCGGCGATGATCGCGTACATCGGCAGGAGGACGACCTCGAAGAACACGAAGAACAGGACCAGGTCGAGGGCGAGGAAGGTGCCGAGGATGCCGACCTCGACGACCAGCAGCAACGCGACGAGGGCCCGGCCGCTGCCGCCGCCGTCGGGCACCCGCCACAGGGTGTACGCGCAGCAGAGCAGCGTGAGCAGGGCGGTCAGCACGACCAGCGGGTAGGAGATGCCGTCGACGCCCAGGTGGAAGCGCAGGTCGAGGGCGGGCACCCAGGGCAGGTCGAGCCGGTGCCAGGGGCGCACCGCCGGGGCGGGCCCGAAGGCCGTCCAGCTCCGGTCGCCGCCGGCCAGGGGCAGCGTGGCCAGCAAGGTCAGCCCGGCCGCCACCGTGCCGGCGACGCGGGCCGCCCGGTCACCACCGGGCAGCAGGGCGACCACCGCCGCGCCGAGGGCCGGGACGGCCAGCGCGGCGACGAGCAGGACCTGTCCGAGGCTCATCCGGCTCCCCCGATCGCCGTCACGCGACGCTCCTCGATCGCCCTCACGCGACGCCCCCGATCAGCACGGCGGCCAGGCCGATCAGCAGCGCCCCGGCCAGCACCCCGGCCGCCGCCCGGGGCAGCGCGGCCCGGTGCAGCCCGGCCAGCGCCCCGCCGAGGCCGCCCGCGCCCCGGCCGGTGCCCTCCACCGCGCCGTCGACCACCCGTTCGTCGGCGGCGCGGGCGAACCGGGCGAGGGCGGTCACCGGGCGTACGACGAGGGCGTGTTGCACGTCGTCGAGCCGGAAGCCGGCCGCGAACACCGGCCCCAGCGGGCCGAGGGCGCGGGCCGGGTCGGCGGCCCGGTCCCGTCGCCAGCCGGCCCAGGCGAGGGCGGCCCCGGCGGCGAGCAGCGCCAGCGGCAGCAGCAGCGCCGGGCCGACGTGGGTCCACTCCCCCTCGGCCGCGCCGAGCCGGCCGGTGAACGCCGGCCAGAACGCGGCGAGCCCGAGCAGCGCGGCCGGCACCGCGAGCAGCAGCATCGGCACCCGCATCACGGCCGGCGGGTCGTGCGGGCGCAGCGAGATCGGCCGGTCGTGCGGGGGCAGCGGCGGGCGGGACGTGCCGAGGAACGCGCGCAGCAGCAGCCGGGTGGCGTACCAGGCGGTGACGGCGACGCCGGCCAGCCCGGCGAGCCACACCAGCCAGCCCACCCAGGCGGGGGCCGGGCCGGCGGAGTCGAGCGCGGCGGACTGGGCGGCGGCGAGCACGCTGTCCTTGCTCCAGAAGCCGGCCAGCGGGGGGACGCCGGCCAGCGCGCCGAGGCCCAGCGCCGTGCACCAGAACGTCACCGGCATGGTCGAGCGCAGGCCACCCATGCGGGACAGCAGCGGGGTGCCGAGGGCGTGGATCACCGCACCGGCGGCGAGGAACAGCAGCGCCTTGAACGCGGCGTGGGTGAGCAGGTGGAACAGCGCGGCGCTCGGCGCGCCGACGGCCAGCGCGCCCGTCATGTAGCCGAGCTGGGAGACCGTCGACCAGGCCAGCACCCGCTTCAGGTCGTCCTGGGCGGTGGCGGCGAGCGCGCCGAGCAGCAGGGTCACCGAGGCCAGCACCCCGAGCACGGCCAGCGCCGCCGGGGCCCGCTCGAACAGCGGGAAGAGGCGGGTGACCGCGTAGACGCCGGCCGCGACCATCGTGGCGGCGTGGATCAGCGCGGAGACCGGGGTGGGGCCGGCCATCGCGTCGGGCAGCCAGGTGTGCAGCGGGAACTGGGCGCTCTTGCCGGCCACCCCGGCCAGCAGCAGCAGGCAGGCGGCGGTGAGCGTGCCGGCGGCGTGGTCGTGGGCGAGCACGTCGGCGATGCGGAAGCTGCCCGCCGAGACGCCGAGCAGGGCGATGCCGAGCAGGAAGCCGACGTCACCCACGCGGGTGACCAGGAACGCCTTCATCGCGGCGGCCGGCGCGCCGGGCAGCCGGCGGTCGTGGGCGATGAGCAGGTAGGAGCAGAGGCCCATCACCTCCCAGCCGACGAGCAGCATGACCAGGTCACCGGCGACGACCACCAGCAGCATGGCGGCGGTGAAGAGGCTGATCTGCGCCGCGTACGGCGGGTAGCGGTGGTCGACGTCGACGCCGGCCTCGTCGTGCTGCCCGCCCCGCAGGTAGCCGACCGAGTAGACCTGCACGGCCAGGGCCACCGCCGCCACCGCGACGGCGACCAGGGCCGCCGCGCCGTCGAGCCGGACGCCGAGGGTGACCCGCAGGCCGCCCAGGTCGACCCAGGTGGTCGACGTCTCCACGGGCGCGCCGACCCGGGCCAGCAGCGCGACCGCGACCAGCAGCGCGCCGGCCGCGCCGGCCACGCCGAGCCCGACGGCGACCCGGCGGGCCGGATCCGCCCCGGCCCGCGCGCCCGCGGCGCGCGACACGGGCGGCAGCAGCAACCCCACCAGACCCGCCACCAGGGGTACGGCCGGCAGCAGCGCGCCGAGCAGGCCGGTCACGGGGTCACCTCGCCGGTGGTCGTGGCCCGCCCCGCGTGTTCGACCGGTGACCCGGCCGGCGGCTCGGTCAGCGGCACCTCGTCGACGGCGACGCTGGCCCGCAGCCGGTAGAGCTGGAGCACGATGGCCAGCCCGACGCCGATCTCGGCGGCGGCCAGCACGATCACGAACAGCGCGAAGACCTGCCCCGCGTGCGGCAGCGCCGCCCGGACCGTGGCGTCGGCGGTGACCAGGATCAGGTTGACGGCGTTGAGCATCAGCTCCACCGCCATCAGCACGAGCACCGCGTTGCGGCGGCGCAGCACGCCGTAGGTGCCGAGGCCGAACAGGAGGGCGGCGGTGACGTACGGGACGACGGGCCTCACGGGCGGCCTCCCGCGCGGTCCTGGCCGGCTACCGCGCCGCCCGCTGCGCCCCGGCCCGTGCCCTCGGCCGGGCGGCGGCCGATGTCGGGGCGGGACAGCACGACCGCGCCGACCAGGGCGGACAGCAGCAGCACCGACAGCACCTCGAACGGCAGCACCCAGGTGCGGAACACCTGCTCGCCGAGCCGCTCGGCGGTGCCCGGCGCGGGCAGGTCCACCCGCGTCCAGCGGTACGCGTCGACCAGCAGGGCGGCCAGCCCGAGGCCGACGCCGCCGCCGATCAGGGCCGCCGGCCAGCCGGGCCGGTCCAGGTCGTCGGACGCGCCGATCGGGGCGCGGGTCAGCATCACCGCGAACAGCAGCAGCACCACCACGGCGCCCACGTAGATCAGCACCTGCACCCAGGCCACCAGCTCGGCGGCGAGCACCAGGTAGACGCCGGCCAGCGCGCCCAGGCAGACCACCAGGTAGAGGCCGGCGCGGACCAGGTGGCGGGTCGTCACCACCAGCGCCCCCGCGCCGACCGCCACCGCGCCGAGGGCCAGCAGCAGCGCGTCCGCACCGGTCACGGGGCGGCACCCGGGTCGGTGGGGGTGCCGTCCGCCGGGGCGGCGGGACCGTCCGCCGGGGCGGCGGGACCGTCCGCCGGGGCGGCGGGACCGTCCGCCGGGGCGGCGGGACCGTCCGCCGGGGCGGTGCCCGGGGCCGGGCCGGGCGGGGCGGAAGTCGGGCGGGCGGCGGGGCCGGGCTCGGGGCGTACCCGGGCGGGGGTCGGCCGGGCGGCGGACCCCGCGGGGGCGGCGGCCTTGCGCGCGGCGGTGGCCTCCTCCTTCGCCGGCTCGCCGTTGCGGTCGTGCGCGGGCGGCGGGGGAACGGTGGCCATCCACTCGCCGAGGTGGTCCTTGTCGTGCAGCAGGTCCCGGATGTCGTACTCGGCGTACTCGAACTCGGGCGACCAGTAGAGCGCGTCGAAGGGGCAGACCTCGACGCAGATGCCGCAGTACATGCAGAGCGAGAAGTCGATGTCGAACCGGTCGAGCACGTTGCGCTGGCGGGGGCGGGCGGCGCCGGGCACCGCCACCTCCTCCTTGTGCGAGTCGATGTAGATGCACCAGTCGGGGCACTCGCGGGCGCAGAGCATGCAGACGGTGCAGTTCTCGGCCAGCAGCGCGATCACGCCCCGGGACCGGGGCGGCAGCTCGGGGGCCACGTCCGGATATTGCTGGGTGGTCGAGCGGCGCGTCATCGTGCGCAGCGTGACCGCCAGCCCCTTCGCCAGCCCCTCGCCGGGCACGCCCCGCCCGCTCGTCTCGCCCATGCCGCCCATCCTGCCCTGTGCCCCCGGCGCGCGCGACCACCACCCGGCCCTTCGCGCGGTACGGTGACGGCGGGGAGAACGACACGCCGGGAAGGACCTGTCCCATGACCGCCGCGTTGCAGAGCGACGTCCCGCCCGAGGGCGGGTGGACGACCGACGACCTCGACGGGCTGCCCGAGGACGGTCGCCGCCGCGAACTGCTCGACGGAGTGTTGCTCGTGTCCCCCTCCCCCACCCGCATCCACCAGACCATCGCCATGCGGCTCGGCGTCGCGCTCGAAGAGGAGTGCCCCGACGAGTACGACGTGACCCAGGGCGTCGAGGTGCGGATCAACCGGACCCGCTGCTTCGTCCCGGACGTGCTGGTCACCACGGCGGAGGCCGCCCGGCGCTCGCCGTCGCGGTACGCGCCGCACGAGGTGGTGCTGGCCGTCGAGGTCGTCTCCCCGAGCACCCGCTCGATCGACCGGGTGCTCAAGCCGGCCCTCTACGCGCAGGCCGGCATCCCGTTCTACTGGCGGATCGAGACCGGCGACGGCGAGCTGGCCGTCCACACCCACCGGATCGACCCGGTGAACGAGGTCTACACGGAGACCGGCCGCTGGACGAAGTTCGTCGACACCGGCGAGCCGTTCCCGGTGAACCTGTCGATCGCCCGGATCACGCCCCGGCACCTGTGAGCGGTCCCGCCCAGCGTGCCGAGCCGGTGAGCGGCAGCGGGGTCAGGGGCCGGTGAGCGGCGGGAGCATCTCGACGCCGAGCTGCTGGAGGAGCTGGAACAGCTCGGTGGCGTGCCACACGTCGACGATCCGCCCCGCCGGGTCGAAGCGCAGGAACGTCGCTCCCGAGAAGCTCGCCACGCGCCCGGTGGGCGGCACCGGCCCGAACGGGCCGGCCTGGGTGCCGGCGGCCCGCCAGCGCACGGCCACCCGGTCTGCGGCGGCCACCACGTCCACGACTTTGTAGCGCAGGTCGGGGAAGGCCGCCCGCCGCTCCCGGTGCCAGGCCAGGACCGCCTCCGGGCCCGTCCCGCCCAGCCCCGGGCAGCCCGCCGCGACCAGCTCGTACACCGACTCCTCGCGCCCGGCGTTCCACACGTCGGCGACGAAGCGCCGGGCCGCCGCCTCCACGTCGTTCACCCGGGAAGCGTAGTCGCGCGCGGTTCGCTGCCCGCCGAAGCGGGCCCCGCGGCGGCGGATCGGTCAAGATGGGACGGACGGAGACGGCGAGGCGGACGGCAGGGGGCGACGTGGGCGACGAGGCGGGCGCGACGACCGGCGGCAAGGGCTCGGAGCCCGGCGCGAGCGGTGCAGAGCCCGGCGGCAAGTACGTGGAGCCCGGTGGGGAGTTCACCCGGGACCAGCGGTACATCGCCACCCGGATCACCGCCGACGGGCGGGACGGCTGGCCGGTCGAGCCGGGGCGTTACCGGCTGGCGGTCAGCCGCGCCTGCCCGTGGGCCAACCGGCTGATCATCGTGCGCCGGCTACTCGGCCTGGAGGACGCCCTCTCGATGGCGGTGGCCGGGCCGACGCACGACGCCCGGAGCTGGACGTTCGACCTCGACCCGGGCGGGCGCGACCCGGTGCTCGGCATCGAGCGCCTGCAGGAGGCGTACTTCAAGCGGTTCCCCGGCTACGAGCGGGGGATCACCGTGCCGGCGATCGTGGACGTGCCGACGGGGCAGGTGGTCACCAACGACTACGCCCGGATGAGCCTGGACCTGTCGACGGAGTGGACGGCGTACCACCGCGAGGGCGCGCCCGAGCTGTACCCGGACCGGCTGCGCGACGAGATCGACGAGGTCAACGCCGTGGTCTTCGCCGACGTCAACAACGGCGTGTACCGGTGCGGCTTCGCCGGCAGCCAGAAGGCGTACGAGGCGGCGTACCGGCGGCTGTTCGACCGGCTGGACTGGTTGACCGAGC
Organism: Micromonospora sp. NPDC002575; assembly: GCF_042889525.1. NCBI lineage: Bacteria > Bacillati > Actinomycetota > Actinomycetes > Micromonosporales > Micromonosporaceae > Micromonospora > Micromonospora sp. NPDC002575. The sequence continues at coordinate 327,079 of NZ_JBIARA010000001.1, forward strand.
GGCTGTCCGGGCAGCGGTACCTGGTCGGCGACACGATCACCGAGGCCGACGTGCGGCTGTTCACGACGCTGGTCCGCTTCGACCCGGTCTACCACGGCCACTTCAAGTGCAACCGGAGCAAGCTGGCGGAGATGCCGGTGCTGTGGGCGTACGCCCGGGACCTCTTCACCACCCCCGGGTTCGGCGACACGGTCGACTTCGACCACATCAAGCGGCACTACTACGAGGTGCACCGGGACATCAACCCGACCGGGGTGGTCCCGCTCGGCCCGGACCTGGCGAACTGGCTCGCCCCGCACGGCCGGGAGGCCCTCGGCGGCCGGCCCTTCGGTGACGGCACCCCGCCGCCGCCCCCGCCGCCCGCCGAGCGGGTCGACCCGGCGCACACCCCGCTGGGCTGAACGGGGGTCGTCCCGGGGCCCACGCGGCACCCTGGCAGGCGTCCCGGCGGGCGGGCGTCCCGGCGGGCGGGCGTCCCGGCGGGCGTCCCGAATTAATCGATAGTCTTCACTGGTTAACACTCGCTTCAATTCAGGCTGATCGACTTGAGGGGCCTGTGCCGCCGGCCTTCGCCGGTGTTCGGCGCAGGCTGTCCACAGTTGAGGAGATCCGCCTTGCGGAAGCCAGGTCGCAGAACGGCACGCCTCGGCGTGCTGGCCGGCATGATCACCGGAGCGCTCGTCACCACCCTCGCCGTACCGGCGTCGGCCGCCCCCGGCGCGGCGGAGCCCGGCCGTCCCGCGCCCGCCCCGCTGCGCCCCGGCGGGCCGGAGGCCGCGCCGGACCGGTACATCGTGGTGCTCGCCGACCCGCCCGCCGGCACCGACCGCGCCACGCGCACCGCCCGCACGAGCCGGGCCGCCGCCCTCGCCGAGCGCGCCGGGGGCACGGTGCTGAACCGCTACACCCGGGTCCTCGACGGGTACGCCGCCCGGCTCACCCCGGCCGCCCTCGCCGCCGTGCGGGCCGACCCCGCCGTCGCGTACGTCGAGCGGGACAGCCGCATCTACGGCGGCGGCGCCGACGACTTCACGACGCAGGCCGTGCAGCCGAACCCGCCGTCCTGGGGGCTGGACCGCATCGACCAGCACTACCTGCCGCTGAACAACAGCTTCGGCTACACGTCGACCGGCTCCGGCGTCACCGTCTACGTGGTCGACTCGGGCATCCGGGCCACCCACGTCGACTTCGGCGGCCGGGCCAGCGGCGTCTACGACGCGGTCGGCGACGGCAACGGCACCAACGACTGCCACGGCCACGGCACGCACGTCGCCGGCACCGTCGGCGGCGCGACCTATGGCGTCGCCAAGGCCGTCACCATCAAGGCCGTCCGCGTCCTCCAGTGCGACAACTCCGGCTGGACGACGGACCTGATCGAGGGCATGGACTGGATCGCCGCCCACCACGACCCGGTGTCGGTGGCGAACTTCAGCCTTCAGGGGTACGGCACCACCCCCAACACCGCCGCCGAGAACCTGATCGACTCGGGCGTGCACCCCGTGTTCATCGCCAACAACTTCAACACCGACGCCTGCACCAACGGCCCCCGCTCGCCCCGGGGCGTCACCGTCGCCGCGACCGACGTCACGGACACCCGGGCGTCGTTCTCCAGCTACGGCACCTGCGTCGACGTCTTCGCCCCCGGCGTGAACATCACCTCCGCCGGCATCGCCTCGAACACGGCGGTCGCCTCCGGCTGGTCGGGCACCTCGATGGCCGCGCCGCACGTCACGGGCTGGATGGCGCGCTACCGGCAGCAGTTCCCGACGGCCACGCTCGCGCAGGCCAAGAGCGCGCTGATCGCCGCCGCCACCACCGGCGTGGTGATCAACCCGGGCCCCGGCTCGCCGAACCGCCTGCTCTACGCGGCCCCGTAACCGCCGGCCGCCGCACGGCTGCTCCCGGTGTTAGGAGGGGTCCCCTGTACAACAGAAAGCGTTAACAGGGGGCCCTTCCTTACATCCAGACGCGGACGGTGGCCGTGAGGACGAGCTGGGCGAGGGAGGCCGGCACCAGCACCAGCCAGCACAGCCGCTGGAGCTGGTCCTCGCGCAGCCGGGGGTACGACACCCGCAGCCAGATGATCACGAACGACACGGCGAAGACCTTCAGCAGCGTCCACAGCCAGCCGAGCTGGGCATCGGCGAACGGGCCCTGCCAGCCGCCGAGGAAGAGCACGGTGGTCAGCGCGGCGATCACCACGATGCCGACGTACTCGGCGAGCAGGAAGAACGCGAAGCGCAGCCCCGTGTACTCCGTCAGGTAGCCGAAGACCAGCTCCGAGTCGGCCACCGGCATGTCGAACGGGGGCCGGCGGATCTCGGCCAGCCCCGCGACGAAGAAGACGATCATTGCGGGGGCCTGCCAGAGCAGCCACCAGGGCCGCCACGCCTCGACGATGCCCGGCAGGCTCAGCGTGCCGGCCGCCATCGCCACCGACGCGGCGGCCAGCACCAGCGGCAGCTCGTAGCCGAGGAGCTGGGCGGCCCCGCGCAGCCCGCCTAGCAGGCTGTACTTGTTGGCCGACGCCCACGCCGACATCAGCACCGCCACCACGCCCACCCCGACCACGGCCAGGACGAAGAACAGGCCGATGTCCAGCGGCTGGCCCACCAGGTCGCCGGGCCCGAGCGGGATCACCAGCAGGGCGAGCAGGTAGGGCACCAGGGCCACCACGGGGGCCAGCCGGAACACCGCCCGGTCCGCCTCGCGCGGGGTCACGTCCTCCTTCTGCACGAACTTGACCCCGTCGGCGACGAGCTGCGCCCAGCCGTGGAAGCCGCCCGCGTACATCGGGCCGAGCCGGCCCTGCATGTGCGCCATCACCTTGTGCTCGGCCTGCCCGACGACGAGCGGCAGCGTGAGGAAGGCGACAAGCACGCCGGCCACCCGGAGCACGGCCTCCAGCCAGTCGGGCATCAGGCCGCGCCCCCGTCGCCCGCGCCGCCGTCGCCCCGCTGCGCGTCGCCGCCCCGCCCCGTGCCGGCGGGCGGTGCGGCGGCGGGCGGCGCCGCCGGCCCCCACTCGCCCGGGGCCGGCACCCCCGGCGGGCGCACCGCCCGGCGGCCACCGGCGGCGGTCGACTCGCCCGGCTCCTTCGCGCCCGGCCACGGCTTCGCCACCCGGGAGGCGAGCACGAACTCCTTGCGCAACGGGTGCCCCTCGAACTCGGGCGGCAGCAGCAGCGGACGCAGCTCGCCGTGCCCGGGGAAGTCCACGCCGAACATCTCGAACGTCTCCCGCTCGTGCCAGGCCGCGCCGGGATAGAGGTCGACGACCGAGTCCACTCGGGGCGCGTCCCACGGCACCCGGGTGCGCAGCAGCAGGCCGTGCCGACGCACCGTCGACCACAGGTGGGCGACCACCTCGCAGCCGTCGGCGAGCTGGTCGACGGCGGAGAGCCAGTCGAAGAAGTCGCAGCCCAGGTCGGCGTCGTCGCGGGCCGCGCGCAGCGCGTCCCGCCAGCTCGCCGGGGGTACGTCGACGGTGGCCCGCGCGTACGCCTGGCCGCCGGACACCGACGCGGTGGCCTCGACGGGCGCGAGCAGCGCCACGAGCCGCTGGCCGACCTCTTCGGGAGTCATGCCGCTGATCCTATGACCGACGCCGGTCCCCCGGGGCGGGCCGGATGCCGGTTCTGCCGGGCGGGCGGCGGGCCGGATGCCGGATTCACCGGGCGGCGGCGCGCCCGGCGGGGAAGGATGGGGGTCGTGCGCGCCGTGACCGTCAACCCCGGAGTCCGCGACTCGCTGCGGCTCGTGGACGACTACCCGGAGCCGCACGCCGAGGAGGGGTCGATCCTCGTCGAGGCGCTGGCCGTGGGGATCTGCGGCACCGACCACGAGATCGTCGAGGGCGCCTACGGCGAGGCCCCGCCCGACGCGCCGGCCCTGGTGCTCGGGCACGAGTCGCTGGGCCGGGTGCTGGAGGACCCGAGCGGCACCCTGCGCCCCGGCGACCTGGTGGTCGGCATCGTCCGGCACCCCGACCCGGTGCCCTGCGCCAACTGCGCGGTCGGCGAGTGGGACATGTGCCGCAACGGCGAGTACACGGAGCACGGCATCAAGGGTCTGCCCGGCTTCGCCCGGGACCGGTGGCGGGTGCAGCCCCGCTTCGCCGTCGGGCTGGACCCGGTCCTGGCCCCGGTGGGGATGCTGCTGGAGCCGACCAGCGTGGTGGCGAAGGCGTGGGACCACATCGAGCGCATCGGGACCCGCGCCGAGTGGCAGCCGCAGACCGTGCTGGTCACCGGGGCCGGGCCGATCGGCCTGCTGGCGGCGCTGCTGGCCACCCAGCGCGGGTTCGCCGTGCACGTGCTGGACCGCGCCGAGACCGGGCCGAAGCCGGACCTGGTGCGGGCGCTCGGCGCGACGTACCACACGGGGCCGGTCGGGCAGCTCGACCTGGTGCCGGACGTGGTGGTGGAGTGCACCGGCGCGCCGGCGGTCGTGCTCGACGCGATGTGCAAGGCCGGTCCGACCGGCATCGTCTGCCTCACCGGCGTGTCCAGCGGCGGCCGGAGCCTCGACTTCGACGCCGGGGCGCTCAACCGGGAGCTGGTCCTGGAGAACAACGTGGTGTTCGGCTCGGTCAACGCCAACCGCCGGCACTGGGACCTGGCCGCCACGGCGCTGGCCCGCGCCGACCAGTCCTGGCTGAACGCGCTGATCACCCGGCGGGTGCCGGTGGCGGCGTACGCGGAGGCGTACACCCCCACCGGCGGCGACATCAAGGTGGTGCTCGACTTCACCGCCTGAGCGCCCGGCTCGCCCCGCTCAGATGCCCGGCAGCCGGCCGTTGCGGAACAGGTCGACGAAGAGCTGGTGGTCCTCGCGGGCCCGCAGCCCGTACGCGTGGGCGAACTCCACCAGGCCGGCGACGAACCCATCGGGGTCCGTGTCGACCGCCGCGACGATCGCCTCCTCGGTGGAGTAGTCGACCAGGTCGTGGCTGGACTCGTCGTCGGCGACCGAGTGCATCCGGGCCACCGCCCGGCCCAGGTCGGCCAGCACCCCGGCCAGCTCCTCCGGCTCGTTGACGTCCGACCAGTCCAGGTCGGCGGCGTACGGGGAGACCTCGGCGACGAGCTGGCCCGCCCCGTCCAGCTCGGTGAAGCCCAGCCACGGGTCCGCGTGGGCCTGGAGCGCCCGCTGCGACTCCGCCGTCCGGTGCCCCTGGTGCCGGAAGTACGACCGCACCCGCTCGTCGTCGATGTGCCGGGCGACCGCCGGCACCTGGGCCTGCTTCATGTAGATGACGACGTCGTTCTCCAGCGCCTCGGTGTGCCCCTCCAGCAGCAGGTTGTACGACGGCAGCCCGGCCGAGCCGATGCCCACCCCCTTGCGCAGCACGACGTCCTTGATGTGCGCGGAGACCGGGCGCAGGTTCGCCGAGGACTCGGGCAGCGTGCCGAGGTAGTCGGCGAACGCGGCGCAGACCTTTTCCCGGGTGTCGCCGTCGATCTCGAACACCCCGTCGCCGAGGGAGAACCGCCGCTCGTAGTTGTCGACGGTGGTCTGCGCGGCGAGCAGGTCCACCCGGGTGTTGAGCCGCGCCTGCTGGAGCACCCGCCGCAGCACCCCGTCGGCGTTGTCGAGGGTGATGGAGCCGATCGCGTCGTCCCCGCCGGCGGCGATGGCCCGCAGCTCCGTCAGGTACGACCGGGCGAAGCCGGCGACCAGGTCACCGATCGCGCGGTCGGAGAGCGCCTTGGCGTACCCGAGCAGGGCGACGCTGGCGGCGAGGCGGCGCAGGTCCCAGGAGAACGGCCCGACGTACGCCTCGTCGAAGTCGTTGACGTTGAACACGAGCCGCCCAGAGGCGTTCATGTAGGTGCCGAAGTTCTCGGCGTGCAGGTCACCGTGGATCCACACCCGGCTGGTGCGCTCGTCGAGGAACGCGTCGTCGGCAAAGTCGCCGCGCTGGTCGGCGTAGAAGAGCGAGGCGCTGCCCCGGTAGAAGGCGAACGGCGAGGCGGCCATCTTGCGGAACTTGCGGCGGAAGGCCGCCGGGTCGAGCGCCATCGACGCGCCGAACTCCTCGGTCAGCACGTCGACGATGAAGGCGGAACGCTGGTCCGCAGACTGGTTCATGGCCGCAGGCTAATCCCACCCTGCCACCACCCCGCCTAGCCCCTGGGGTTGCGCCGAGCGGGGCCAGGCGAGGTGGTCGGACCGCCGCGCCGAACCCGACGCCACGAGCACGCCGAGTGATCTGTGGACAGCCAGCAGCGGAGACCGCGAGTGTCGCTCTGGGTGACGAAGCGTTGGCGACACAGGACACCCACGGCTCGCTTTGCTCTGCACCCACCCACGCAACACCACTATGGAGCCAGCCATATACAAGATTACGAATGGGTGGAAGTGGGCAGCCGCCGACTACCCTGCGTGAGCGTTGCGTGGGCGGGTGCAGAGCAAAGGGCCACGCTGGAGTCATGCCGCCGGCGAGCCAGGCCGCGTTCTGTCACCTCATGATTGATGACCGGGGACGGGATGCTGCGGAAGCCGGCCCGCGAACGGGAGATCTTGGAAGCAGATGGCCCCTCCGGGGGCCGGAATCTTCCAAGATCTGCCTAGGCGTCGCTCGGCACCGCCCTGCCCGGGCAGTACAGCTAGGGGACGGCGGGCGGGCGGACCGGCGGGGCGGTCAGCGAGTTCACCGGGCGGGGCGGCCGGGCTACGGCGGGCGCGGCCACGGCGTCGGCGGTGGAGGCGGCGGGGGCCGAGGAGGCCCCCGGGACAGCCGCGTCGGCCGGGGAGGCCAGGGGGTCGGGGCGGGGGACGCCGCCCACGCCCGACTGCTCGGCGGCGATTTTCTCCTGGAGGCGCAGGATGCCGTGCAGCAGCGCCTCCGGGCGGGGCGGGCAGCCGGGCACGTACACGTCGACGGGGATGAGCTGGTCGACGCCCTTGGTCACCGAGTACGAGTCCCAGTAGGGGCCGCCGCAGTTGGAGCACGCGCCGAAGGAGATGACGTACTTTGGCTCGGGCATCTGGTCGTAGAGCCGCTTGATCGCCGGGGCCATCTTGTCGGTGACCGTGCCGGAGACCACCATCAGGTCGGCCTGGCGCGGGCCGTGGGCGAACGGGATGACGCCCAGCCGGATGAAGTCGTGCCGGCCCATGCTGGTGGCGATGAACTCGATCGCGCAGCAGGCCAGGCCGAAGTTGAACACCCACAGCGAGTAGCGGCGGCCCCAGTTCAGCACGAACCGGATCGGCTCCCCGAGCACTGCCGGCAGCTGCATGACCGCCCCCTCTCTCCTCCGCGCCAGTCAACCACAGCGCCCGGCCGGCACGGGCGGCTCAGTAGGTCGGGCGTTGCAGCAGGCCGACGAACTCGACCAGCAGCCGCTCCCGCAGGGCCGGCGGGGCGGCGTCGAGCAGGGCGTTGACGGTGGCGTCCGGCGCGAAGCCGCCAGCGCCGTCCGCCGGCCCGCCGAGGCCGAGGGCGGCGGCCAGGCCGGCGACCAGCTCCGGGGTGAGCGCGTCCGGGGTCAGGGTCGCGGCGAGCGCGGTCAGCTCGGCGGGCAGCTTCACCGGGCCGGCGGCCCGGGCCGCCGCCGCCGCGTCGGCCAGGTCGGGGCCGAACTCCGCCACCCGGGGGGCCACCGCGGCGGTCACCGTGAGGTGCACGCTGGCCGGCAGGTCGGCGTACGAGAGTTGGGGCTGGGTGTGCCAGCCGCGGGCGGTCAGCTCGTCGACCAGCACGAACAGGTCCAGCGTCGGATCGGTGGAGGTGAAGCAGACCACCGTCGACTCGGGCTCGGCCAGCAGCCGCAGCCCGCCGGTGCCGCGTACCGCGTCGGCGAGCCCGGCCACGGCGTCGCGGGTCGCCGCCGCGAGCCGCAGGTAGCCGTCCTCGCCGAGGTGGCGCAGGGTGGCGTACGCGGCGGCGATCGGGCCGCCCGAGCGGGTGGAGGCGATCACCGGGTTGACCATCGTGTAGCCGGGCCAGTCGGCGTACGCGAAGAACTGCGGGGCGCGCAGCGCCGGGGTGCGGTGCAGCAGCACGGAGACGCCCTTCGGTGCGTACGCGTACTTGTGCAGGTCGACGGAGATCGAGGTGACCCCGGCGACGGCGAAGTCGAACGGCGGCACCGGCTCGCCGAGGCGGCGCAGCCAGGGCAGCGTCCAGCCGCCGAAGCACGCGTCGACGTGGCAGCGCACCCCGGCCTCGTCGGCCACGGCCGCGATGTCGGCGACGGGGTCGACGACGCCGTGCGCGTACGAGGGGGCGGAGCAGGCCACCAGGACCGTGTCGGGGCCGATCGCGGCGGCCACGGCGGCGGCGGACGGCCGCAGGGTCACCGGGTCGACGGGCACCGGGTCGAGGGCGACCCGCAGGTAGTGGGCGGCCTTGGCGAACGCCGCGTGGGCGGTCACCGGCACGGCGATGCGGGGCGCGGCGACGTCGGGGCGGGCGTCGCGGGCGGCCTTCACGGCGAGGATCAGCGACTCGGTGCCGCCGCTGGTGACGCTGCCGACGACGTCGGGGGCGCTCGTGCCGGTGCCGCCGCCGAGCAGCCGGGACGCCGCCCCGACCAGCGCGTTCTCCATCGCCAGCAGCGACGGGAACGCCGTCGGGTCGAGGCCGTTGACGTGCGCGCTGCTCGCGTGGGCGGCGGCGGCCAGCTCGTCCAGGCCGGGCACGGCCGGGTCGTAGACGTACGCGAAGAGCCGCCCGCCGTGCGTGGGCCGGTCGCCCTTGCGCAGCGCCCTGACGTCGTCGAGCACCTGCTCGGCCGGCAGTCCGCGCTCGGGCAGCGCCCGGCCGGTGTCCTCGTCGTCCCTCATGCGGCGGTGACGCCCCTCTCGTGGTGGCCGGTCTGGTGGTGGTCGGCGGCGGTCAGCAGGTCGTCCCGGGTGAGCGTGTAGTGGCGCAGCAGGAGCAGGGGCGGGCCGACCAGCAGGGCGGGCAGCACCGTGAAGCCCAGCAGCACGCCGAGGCGGGCCGCGTCGGACTGGACGGCCGCCGTGCCGGTCTCGGAGGAGACGTAGCCGCTGAGCTGGAGCACCATGCCGTAGATGCCGGGGCCGAGGGCGAGGCCGAAGGTCTCCCCCGCCGTCCACAGGCCGGTGAACACGCCGGCCTGCCGGCGGCCGGTGCGCGCCGTGTCGTACGCGATGCAGTCGGGCAGCATGGCCAGCGCGAAGACCTGCTGGCCGGCGTACCCGACGCCGACGACCGCGACCACGGAATAGACCGCGACGGCCGGCAGCACCGGCGCGGCGACCAGGCCGGCGGCTCCTGCCGTGAGCAGCGCGGACGCGGCGACCAGCGCGGACCGCTTGCCGACCCGCGCGCCCACGCGGGTCCACAGCGGCATCACCAGCAGCGCCGGCCCGACGAAGCAGGCGAAGAGCACGGTGGGGCCGGTGGTGGGGTCGCGCAGCACCTGGTCGGCGAAGTAGCTGACCCCGGCCAGGATGGTGGCGACCCCGGCGGACTGGATCACGAAGCAGACCAGCAGCGCCCGGAACGGCCGGTTGCGGGCGGCGACGGCGAGCTGGGCGCGCAGCGTCGGCTCGCTCTCGCCGACCGTGCCGGTGGGCGCGCCCCGGGTGCCGAGGAACGCGCCGAGGGCGCCGAGCACGATCAGCGCGGCGACGAACAGGCCCATCCAGCGGTGCCCGGCGACGCCGTCGCCGCCGGCGGTCACCACGGCGGGGGCCACCGCACCGGAGACCAGGATGGCCACCGCCAGCACCGCGATCCGCCAGCTCATCAGCCGGGTACGTTCGGCGTAGTCGTCGGTCAGCTCGGCCGGCATCGCCACGTAGGGAACCTGGAAGAACGCGAACGCGGTCGCCGTGGCCAGGAAGGCGAGGGCGACGTACGCGCCGGCGGCCGGGCCGACGCCGAACGGGGCGGCGAAGATCGCGGCGAACAGCGCGGCGAGGGCGAGGCCGCCGAGCAGGAGGTAGGGCCGGCGGGCCCCCCAGCGCGACCTGGTGCGGTCGGAGATCCGCCCGGCGACCGGGTTGACCAGCACGTCCCACGCCTTCGGCAGCAGCACCAGCAGGGCGGCCACCCCGGCGGCGACGCCGAGGGTGTCGGTCAGGTAGGGCAGGAGCAGCAGCCCCGGCACGGTGCCGAACGCCCCGGTGACCAGGGAGCCGAGCGCGTAGCCGGCGTGCACCCGGCGGGGCAGGACGTGGCCTCCGGGCCTCGGGGCGGCCCCGCCCGCGCCGGTCGGCGACGACCGGGCTGCGGGCGGCGTCCCGGGTCCGGCCGGCGGCAGCGTCATGACGCCGAATGTTACTCACGTTATGGTCGCGGTCACATCCCCTCTTCCGGCGACCAGGCCGCCGCGGCCATGTCCACCCCCGTCCCGCCCAGCGGGGCGCCCTCGGCGCGCAGCCGGGCCCGCGCCTCGGCCTCGTGGCCGGGCGGCAGGCGGCCCGCCGAGGTGACCACCCGGTGCCACGGCACCCCGCCCCCGTGCCGGGCCATGATCGAACCGACCAGCCGCGCCGACGCCCGCCCCGAGCGCTCGGCCAGCGCGTCGGCGACCGCCCCGTAGGACATCACCCGCCCCGGTGGGATGCGCTCGACCAGCTCCAGGACCGCCTCGACGTACTCCGCAGGTGTCACGAGCTGCCACGATATGGGAACGCCGCCGGGGCCCGCCGACCCGACCGCGCAGAATGGGCGGGTGCGTCTCGCAGTCACCTCGGCCCGGCGGGTCGTCGTCAAGATCGGCTCGTCCTCGCTGACCACCGCGTCCGGGGGCCTCGACGACGCCCGCGTCGACGCGCTGGTCGACACCCTCGCCCGGCTCGCCGCCGACGGCCGCGAGGTGGTGCTGGTCTCCTCCGGCGCGATCGCCGCCGGGCTCGCCCCGCTCGGGCTCAGCCGCCGCCCGCGCGACCTGGCCACCCAGCAGGCCGCCGCCAGCGTCGGCCAGGGCCTGCTGATCGGCCGGTACGCGGCCGGCTTCGCCCGGCACCGGCTCACCGTCGGGCAGGTGCTGCTCACCGTCGACGACGTGACCCGGCGGGCGCACTACCGCAACGCGTACCGGACGCTGCGCAAGCTGCTCGACCTGCGGGCCGTGCCGATCGTCAACGAGAACGACACCGTCGCCACCGAGGAGATCCGGTTCGGCGACAACGACCGGCTCGCCGCCCTCGTCGCCGCCCTCGTCCACGCCGAGCTGCTGGTGCTGCTCTCCGACGTCGACGCCCTGTGGACCGGCGACCCGGCCCGCGCCGGGTCGACCCGGATCACCGACGTCCGCGACGAGCGCGACCTGGCCGGCGTGCAGATCGGCGGGGCCGGGCGGGCCGGCGTCGGCACCGGCGGCATGGTCACCAAGGTCGAGGCGGCCCGGATCGCCACCGGCTTCGGCATCCCCGTGGTGCTCACCGCCGCCGGACTGGCCGCCGCCGCGCTGGCCGGCGACGAGGTCGGCACCCTGTTCCACGCGCAGCGGCGACGCCCGACCGCCCGGCTGTTTTGGCTGGCCCACGCCACCACCCCGCGCGGCCGGCTGCACCTCGACGCGGGCGCGGTGGCCGCCGTGGTGGGGCGGCGCAAGTCGCTGCTGCCGGCCGGGATCACCGCCGTCGACGGGGCGTTCACCGCCGGCGACCCGGTCGACCTGGTCGACGCGGGGGGCGCGCCGGTGGCCCGGGGGCTGGTCAACTACGACGCCGTGGAGCTGCCGGGGCTGCTCGGCCGCTCGACGGGCGAGCTGGCGGCGGCGCTCGGGCCGGCGTACGAACGTGAGGTCGTCCACCGCGACGACCTGGTGCTGCTGTAAGCAGGGGCCCCCTGTTAACGCATTCTGTTGTACAGGGGTCCCTTCCTAACACCGTGAGGAGTGAGCTGGATGAGCGTCGTCGAGCAGGCCAGGCGGGCCCGGGGCGCGGCGGAGGCCCTGGCGGTCGCCACGCGTACCGCCAAGGACGCCGCGCTGGTGGCGATGGCCGACGCGCTGGTCGCGCGTACCACCGAGATCGTGACCGCGAACGCGGCGGACCTGGCGGCCGGGCGGGAGGCCGGGCTGAGCGCGGCCATCCTGGACCGGCTCGCCCTCGACGCCGCGCGGGTGGCGGGCATCGCCGACGCGCTGCGCGAGATGGCCGCGCTGCCCGACCCGGTCGGCGAGGTGGTCCGCGGCTCGACCCTGCCCAACGGGCTGGAGCTGCGGCAGGTCCGGGTGCCGTTCGGGGTGGTCGGAATCATCTACGAGGCCCGCCCCAACGTGACCGTCGACGCCGCCGGGATCTGCCTGAAGTCGGGCAACGCGGCGCTGCTGCGCGGCTCCGGCTCGGCGGCGCACTCCAACGCGGCCCTGGTCGCGGTGCTGCGCGACGCGATCGCCGACGCGGGGCTGCCGGCGGACGCCGTACAGCTGCTCGACGCCAGCTCCCGCGACTCGGTCAAGGAGCTGATGCGGGCGCGCGGCCTGGTCGACGTGCTGATCCCGCGCGGCGGGGCGTCGCTGATCCGCACCGTCGTCGAGGAGTCGACGGTGCCGGTGATCGAGACGGGGGTGGGCAACTGCCACGTGTACGTCGACGCCGCCGCCGACCTCGCCAAGGCCCTCGCGATCACCCTTAACGCGAAGACCCAGCGCCTGTCGACCTGCAACACCGCCGAGTCGCTGCTGGTGCACGCCTCCGTCGCGGACGCGTTCCTGCCGGCGGCGCTGGCCGCGTTCGCCGAGGCCGGGGTGACCGTGCACGGCTCGCCGGAGGTCGCCGCGTACTCGTCGGCGGTGGTGCCGGCGACCGACGAGGACTTCGCCACGGAGTACCTGTCCGCGGACATCTCCGTCGCCGTCGTCGACTCGCTCGACGCGGCGGTGGCGCACATCCGCCGGTACGGCACGGGGCACACCGAGGCGATCGTCACCGACTCCCAGTCGGCGGCCCGCGAGTTCGTGGCCCGGGTCGACGCGGCGGCGGTGATGGTGAACGCCTCGACCCGGTTCACCGACGGCGGCGAGTTCGGTTTCGGCGCGGAGATCGGCATCTCGACGCAGAAGCTGCACGCCCGGGGGCCGATGGGCCTGCCGGAGCTGACCAGCACGAAGTACGTGGTGACGGGCGACGGCCACCTGCGGGGGTGACTGTAAGGAGGGGCCCCTTGTTAACGCATACGGTAGAGAAGGGTTCCCTTCTCACCCCGCTGGGCGGAGCCCGGGGCAGGCGGCGGGGCGGTCAGCGGCAGGGGCGTCAGCGGCAGGGGCGTCAGCGGCAGGGGCGTCAGCGGCAGGGGCGTCAGCGGCAGGCGCGGATGGCCGCCAGGGTGGTGTGCACGTCGAACTGGTGGCCGTCGTCGCTCTCCCAGCCGCCGTCGCTGCGCTGGGTCTCGGCCAGCCGGCGGCGGGCCGCGACCAGCGTCCAGTGCTGCTCGTCGACGCCGACCCGGCGCAGGGCGGCGGCCAGCGACGCCGCGTTGGCCGGGGAGAGCTTCGGCATCCGGTCGGCCAGCGCCACCTGGATCCGGGCCGACTCGTAGAACAGCTCCTGCTGGTGGAAGACCGCCGCGCTCAGCCAGCCGACGGCCAGGTACGACGGGAAGGTGCCGTCCGGCTGGAGCTGCCCGGCGAGGGCCTGGACGGCGGCCTGCACGACGCCCGCGTACGTGCTGCCGACGGCCCGCGCGTGCAGGTCGGCGACGGTGAGCCAGAAGGTGACGGTGGCGGTCAGGTACAGCCGCGCCTCGGGGTCGCCGGGCCGGGCCCACCAGGGGGCGTCGTCGGCGAGGGCGGCGTCCTCCTCCCAGCCGCCGTCGGCCTGCTGCCGGGACGCCAGCCAGTCCAGCGCCCGGCGGGCGGCGGGACGGCCCAGGGCGCCGAGGTCGTCCAGCTCGGCGAGGCGGAAGCAGGTGGCGTCGACCGAGGCGAGGTCGGCGCCCCACACAGCGGGCCAGCCGCCGTCGGGCGTCTGCCCCACCTCGGCGCTGTCGAGCAGTTCCGGCGACGGCGCCGCGCCGGCCCGCAGCCACGACAGCCGGGCCCGTTCCACCGCGTCACCGTGTGCCACCACGAACCCGATCGCGGCGTCCAAGTCGACCACGGCAGGAACGCTACCGGCGCAAACGCGATCCCACCTCGGATGGTCGGCCGGGCGACACTGGGCGAGCAGGTGTCACCGGCCGGCGGCTGGGTGTGAGAAGGGGCCCCTTCTCGACCGAAAGCGTTAAGAAGGGGCCCTTCCTTGCACCGCCCGCGCTTGCGCCGCGCGCTTGCACCGCCCGCGCTTGCGCCCGCCCGCGCTTGCGCCCGCCCGCGGTCAGTACGCGGGGAGCGACGGGTCGATCTGCTTGATCCAGGACAGGACGCCGCCCTGGACGTGCACCGCGTCGCGGAAGCCGGCCGCCTTGAGCGCGGCGAGCGCCTCGGCGGAGCGGACGCCGGACTTGCAGTGCAGCACGATCTGCTTGTCCTGCGGCAGCTTCGCCAGCGCCTCGCCGGAGATGATCTCGCCCTTGGGGATGAGCGTCGAGCCGGGGATCCGGACGATCTCGTACTCGGCGGGCTCGCGGACGTCGACGAGGAAGATGTCCTTGCCGGCGTCCTGCCACTCCTTCAGCTCGGCCGCGGTGATGGTCGCGTCAACCACCGCCTCCTGGGCCTCCTCGGAGACCGCGCCGCAGAAGTCCTCGTAGTCCTCCAGCAGGTCGGTGACCGTCGGGTTCTCGCCGCAGAGCACGCAGTTCGGGTCCTTCCGGACCTTGATCTTGCGGTAGCTCATCTCCAGGGCGTCGTAGACCATCAGCCGGCCGACCAGCGGCTCGCCGATGCCGGCGAGCAGCTTGATCGCCTCGTTGACCTGGATCGAGCCGATCGACGCGCAGAGCACGCCGAGCACGCCGCCCTCGGCGCAGGAGGGGACCATGCCGGGCGGCGGGGGCTCCGGGTAGAGGCAGCGGTAGCAGGGGCCGTGCTCGGCCCAGAACACCGACGCCTGGCCGTCGAACCGGTAGATCGACCCCCAGACGTACGGCTTGCCGAGCAGCACCGCCGCGTCGTTGACCATGTAGCGGGTGGCGAAGTTGTCGGTGCCGTCGACGATCAGGTCGTAGCCGGAGAAGATCTCCCGCACGTTGTCCCGGTCCAGCGCGGTGTTGTGGATCTCCACGGTGACCAGCGGGTTGATCTCGCGGATCGACGCGGCGGCGGACTCCGCCTTGGACCGGCCGACGTCGGAGACGCCGTGGATGACCTGCCGCTGGAGGTTGGACTCGTCGACGGTGTCGAAGTCGATGATGCCGAGCGTCCCGACGCCCGCGGCGGCCAGGTAGAGCAGAGCCGGTGAGCCGAGACCGCCGGCGCCCACACAGAGCACCCGGGCGTTCTTCAGCCGCTTCTGCCCCTCGACCCCGACGTCGGGGATGATCAGGTGGCGCGAGTAGCGGCGGATCTCGTCAACGGTCAGCTCGGCGGCGGGCTCGACGAGCGGGGGCAACGACACGGTGGACTCCCCGGGATCGGCGTGGGTGACGAGCCATTGTCGCTCGCCGAAGCGCCGATCGGCCATGAGCAGGGACACCCGCCCGACATGCGGGAGCGGGAATAACTCAGGTGCCCGGGGTCGACTCCCCCGCGTACCGCTTGCCGTCGAGGTAGGGCCAGGGGTTGGCGACGCAGCCGTCGAGGCCGTACGTCTGCTGCTGCATCACCGTCGCGGGCTCGCCCGGCCCCGGGCACGCCTCGTGCAGCTCGCCGAGTTCGTGCCCGACCTCGTGGTTGACCACGTACGCGCGGTAGACGTCCAGCGGGGCGCCGTAGTCCGGTACCGCCTCCATCCACCGGGCCAGGTTGATGATCACCTGCCCCGGCAGGCGGCAGGAGGTGTAGCGCTCGGTCTGCAGCCCGCCGAGCGCGCACATCCGCTCGGAGGTGACGGGGGTGGCCAGGTAGATGGTGAAGTCCGCATCGGCGGAGGCGTCGTCGTCAGGGGCGGAAGCGGCGGGGGCGGGGGCGGCACCCGGGCCGGAGGCGGCGGCGTCCGGGCCGGAGGCGGCGTCGGGCTCGGGCCCGGCCACCCGTTGCAGCCGCAGCTCGCCCGAGGCGATCCAGCTCCGCGGGTCGCCCAGCGCCTCGTCGACCGCGGCGGCGAAGGCGTCCGGGTCCTGGCCGGTGTCCCGCTCGACGAGCACCCGGTAGCGGCGCACCGGCCCGCCCGTGCCCTGGACCGGGGACCGGCCCGCCGCTGTCGCGAACCGGCCGGGCCCGCTGGTCGGCCAGTCGCCCGCCTGCCCCTGGTCGGCCCGCTCGGCCCGACCGTCCTGGTCCGCCCGCTCGGCCCGGCCGTCCTGGTCGGCCCGGTCGGCCGGGGCGGCGTCGACGCTACGGCCGCCCGCCCCGGCCCCCGCCCCGCCGGGGCCCGCCGGCCCGGGCGGCGGCACCGCGCCGAGGACCAGGAACGCGGCGGCGGCGACCGCCACCAGGGCGGACAGGCCGCCGAGCACCGTACGGGGGCGCGGGCGACCCGGCCGCCGGGGGCGGTACGCCCCGGATGGGGAGAGGGAAGTCACCCCGTCAGCCTGACAGACAAATCGCGCCTAACTGTGCCTTTACGGCCTTCAGCGCGAAAAGCCCTCGCCTTTCCGCTGCGACCCGCCCCGACCACAGCGCCGGGAGCCGCCCCGGTCACTGCGGCAGGGGACCGGTCACAGGGGCGGGCCGGCGTAGCGGCGGCCGTCGCGGTACGGCCACGGGTTGGCCACGCAGCCGTTGAGGAAGAGGGTCTGCTGCATCATCACCGGCGCCGGCCGGCCCGGCTTCGGGCAGCGCTCGTGCCGGTGGCCCAACTGGTGCCCGACCTCGTGGTTCACCACGTACGTCCGGTAGACCGCCAGCGGCACCCCGGCCGCGACGAAGTGCGGCACCGACAGCCGCCACCGGTCCAGGTTGATGATCACCTTCCCCGGCGCGCGGCAGGAGGTGTAGGGCCGCCCGCCCACCCGGATGTCGACCCCGCCGGCCGCGCACATCCGCCCCGCCGTACGGGCCGTGGCCAGGTAGACCGTGAAGTCGTGCCGGGCCGCGCCGGGCACCCGTTGCAGCCGCAGCCGGCCGCTGTCCACCCAGCTTCCCGGCCCCGCCAGCGCCTCCTGCACGGCCGTGCCGAAGTCGCCCACGTCCTCGCCCGCCTCCCGTTCCACCGCCACCCGGTAGCGGCGCAGCGCGCCGGCCGTGCCGAGCACCGCGCCGGGGCGGTCGTCGTACTGGAAGCCACCCCCACCGGCCGACGGCACGGGGCCCGGGATCCGCAGCACCGGGGACGCGCCGGGCCCCGGCGGGGGGCCGGTGTCGACGGGCGGGGGGCCGCCGAAAGCCGCCGCCGGCGGGCCGCCGGGGCTCGGCGACGCCGGCGGGAGGGCCACGCCGCCCGCCGCGGCCGGCGTGCGGGCCGCCTGATCCACGGCCAGCGCCTCGACGTCGGGCGGGGGCCCGGCGGTCGGGGGCCGGGCCGCCAGCAGGACCGCGCCGGCCAGGATGCACCCGGCGAGGGCGGCAGCAGACAGCAGCGTACGCCGTCGGGCGGTCAGAGCTGCGGGGAAATTCGGGCGGGAAGCGCGTCGAGGCAGGAATCCGGGCATCCCGGTCAGGATGCCACGTCACGGACCGTCACGGGGTTCGCCACTTCGGCGAGCAGCCCGAGCACCGCGCGGGCGACCGTGCGGGGCACCTCCAGCTGGGCCACGTGCCCGACGCCGCGCAGCATCAACAGCCGGCTGTCCGGGATCACCCGGGCGGCCTGCGGCGCCACCCGCACGTCGACCAGCCGGTCCGCGGACCCGCCGATCACCAGCGTCGGCACCCGCACCGCCGCGGCGAGCCGCCACAGCGACTCCGGCCCCCGCAGGTACGACCGCAGGAAGCTGGAGACCAGGCCGCGGAAGGTGCGCACGTACACGGAGGCGTAGTGCGCGGCCTGGTAGCGCAGCAGGATCTCCTCCAGCGCCTCCTGCCGACGCTGCTCGCTGATCCGGGTCAGGTCTGCCACGCAGGACTCCATCACCTGCTGCGCCATCACCTTCGGGTCCAGCCGGGCCAACTGCCAGCCGACGAGCCGCTCCCCGCGCGGAACGGCCAGCAGGGGCAGCATCCGGCCCTGCAACGAGCGGCGGAAGTCCAGGAAGGGCAGCGCCGGGGAGATCAGGGTCAGCGTGCGTACCAGGTCCGGGCGCAACGCGGCCACCCGCACCGAGATCGCCCCGCCCAGCGAGTTGCCGAGCAGGTGCACCGGGCCCCGGCCGGAGTGCTCGATCCAGCGGGCCACGTGCTCGGCGAACGCGGGGACGGTGTAGCGCCGGCTCGGCTCGCTGTGCCCGAAACCCGGCAGGTCGATGGCCTGGCCGTCGAGCCGGTCGGCGAGCAGCCCGGCCAGGTCGGTCCAGTTCTGCGACGACCCGCCGAGGCCGTGGACGTAGAGCGCCGGCTCGGCTCCCGGTGCGGTGGCCGGGGTGTCCCGGACGTAGGTGAGGGAGCCGTCGAGGCGTACCTCCCGACCCGGCCACGGCGGCGGGGTCGCGTGCGGGGGCAGGTGGTGCTCCGGCCCGAGGATGGCGGCTTTCATGCCACCAAGTCTGCCCGCGCCGGCGGCGTCCCGCCTGCGGTCGATCAGGCCAGCAGCGCCTCAAGGCGTCGGTTGACGGCGGCCAGGGTGGCCCGGACGACGGCCTGCCGGGGATCGCCGGCCACCAGTGCCGAGCCGGCGAGCTGCTCGACCCAGCCGTCGCAGACCAGCAGCACCACCACCGTGGCCACCTCGCAGTTGCCGAACGGCACCACCGCCGCGTGCTCGACGAAGCACCGGCCCCGCTCGGGCTCCTGCTCGCCGCCGCGCAGCAGCCGGTCCACCGCCGCCGCGGCGGCCACGGCGCAGAGCCGCAGCACGTAGCCGTCCACGGCGGGCCCGGTCGCGTATCCGGACGCGGCCTCCCCGTCGGCGAGGAGCCGTACCTCGACGTTCGCGTCGAGGCCGAACGTGCTGACCTGGACGTGGTCGATCACCACGCGGGGCCCCGGCGCGCCGCCGGTGTCCAGCGGTCGCGAGGGCGCGGTCTCCGTCGTGGTCATCTGCCCACCGGAGTACGACGAGCCGAGCGTCGCCGGGCTGCCCGTCGCGAGGCCGGCGGGGGCGGCGCTGACCTGGCCCGGCTCCTCCACGGTGGCCCGGCCCCGGTGCGCGGTCGCCTGGCGGCGTCGGCGCGGCGGCTCCCCCGCCGGGTCGGCCCGGCGGTCGAGCCGGTGCGGCGGCGCGTCGGCGGGCGGGCGGCCCTCCGGCAGCCGGCCGGCCGCCCGGGGGTCGGCGGGCCGGGGGGCGGTGCCCCGCAGGTCGGGGCGCGCCTCGGCGGAGCGGCGGCGCACGGGCGGAGGCGGGGCGCTCGGCATCCCCGGGACGTCCTGCGGCGCGGCGGCCAGCCCCATCCGCTCCTGGAGCAGGCGGGCCACCTGGCGGCTCACCTCGGCGGGGTCGGCGCCGTCGGCGAGGTCGAGCCGCAGGCTGTGCGCGCCGGCCGGGGTGCGGCGCAGGGCCGCGTCCCGCACCCCGGCGACACCGCGAACGGCGTCGAGGATGGCGTTGACGTCGAACCCCTCGGGCCGCTCCTGCGGCGGGGCGGGCTCGTCGTCGCGACGAAGGTGGGTGGCGATGCGGGCGAGCTCCGGGGTCTCGGCGGGGGGCTCCACGGCTGGCGGCTCCGGCACGACGGGCACGTCCGGTTCGGCGGGGACGCGCTGCGGCAGCACCGCCGTGCGGTCCGGCTGCCGGCCCCCGTCGGCCGGGGCGGCCGGCGTCACCGGGTCGGGTGCGGATCGGCGGGCCGCGTACGGGGGTGCGCTCGTCGGGGCGGGCGCGGGCGGGGTGCGGACCAGCCGGCCGATCCCGCTCGTGGCGGGTGCGGCGGTCGGCCCGGCACTGGTGGCGGTCGGCGGTTGGCCGGGTGCGTCGGTGGCCGGGGCGTCCTCGGGGACCGGACGGAGCCGGAAGGGCCGGGCTGCGGCGGCCCGGACCTCGGCCGGGTCGACGGCTGCGGCGGCCGAGGTCTCGGGCCCGGCGGCGGGCGGGGCGGACGCCGGGTGGACGCCGGCCCAGGCGGGGCGCTCGGCCGGCTCCGAAGCGGGCCGGGCGGCCGGGTCGGGCCCGGGGCGGGGCAGCTCGTACGGCCGGACCGGCTCGGCCCGCACCGGCTGGTACGGCCGGGCCGGCTCGGCGCGCACCGGCTCGTACGGCCGGACCGGCTCGGCGGCGTAGGGGCGGCTCGGCTCCGGCGGGTGGCTCCGACCGGCCTGGGGGGCCCGGTCGTCGGCGGCCCGGCCCTCGCGCGGCGGCGGACCGGCCTGCTCGGCCTCCGCGCCGGCCGGGGCGGCCTGCTCGGCCTCCGCGCGGGCCCGCCGCCCGGCCAGCTCGTCGATGCCGGGGTGGCGGTCGGCGGCGTCCTCGTCGGCGCGCAAGCGACGCCCGGCCGACCCGTCGTCGCGGGACCGGCGGGCCGGCTCGTCGTCGTCGCGGGAGCGGCGACCGGCCGGCTCGCCCTGGTCGCGGGACCACGGCGGGGCCCAACCCCCGCCCCAGCTCGGGCGGTTCCAGTCGGGGCCGGCCCAGCCGGGCGGGGGAGGCCCGGCGCTCTCGTCGCGGCCCCGGGCCGCCACCTGGTCGGGCGCGTCGGGGTAGCCGCCGCGATCGGGCTCCCCGGGGTAACCGCCACGGCCCGGCTCGGCCGGATAGCCGCCACGGGCGGGCTCGGCCGGATAGCCGCGCGGATCGTCGGCCTCGGGCGGGTATCGGTGGGCCCAGTCGTAGGGCCCGCCGGCCGTCGCGCCCTGATCGGGGGCCCGGTCGGCGGGGAAGCCGCGCGGCGCGTCGAAGCCGGGGTCGGCCGGCGGGGCCTGGCCGGCGGGGGGCGCGGACGCCGGGACGCCGCCGTCCGGCCAGCGGCCCAGGCGAGGGGCCGGCTGGTCGTCGGAGGAGTGCCGGGCGGCGGGGTCGGTGTCGTCGCCGCGCGGCGGGCCCGCCGCCCGCTCCAGGGCGGGGGCCGGGCGCTGCGCGGGGACCGCCAGCCGGTCGTCGTCGGTCTCCCAGGGGGCGCCCTCGGCGAGCGGCGGCGCGCTGACCGGCGTCGGCCGGCCCGGGCGCGGCTCCTCCCCGGTGTGGCTCACGCCGTTGACGTGCGGGTGACCGTTGACCCGGGTGGCGGACTCGCCCCGGGTGGCCGGGCCGGGCAGGGGGGCCGGCAGGTCGCCGTGCCGCGGGGACGACGCGCCCCAGCCGGACGCCGGCTCGGTGCGGCCCCAGCCGGGCGCCGCCTCCCGCGCCGCGCCGTCGCCACTGGACCAGCCGGTCGCCGAGGGCGCCCACCCGCTGACGGAACGGGCGAGGTCGTCCTGCCGACCCGTGCCGTCGCCGTGCTCTCCCGGGGTGGCGGCACCGGGTTGCCCTGCTTCACTCACCGCGCGCTCCTTGGTCGCCCCCGCTGAGGCTACCGTGTGGTGACAGTGGCGATAAGTTACAGCGGCGGGCCAATTCCGCGCGGGGTCCGTCGACCCCGACCGGTTCGGGCGATATGCCGGCTCGTACGACCAGTTTCGGAGGTTCCCATGACGGCTGTGGGGAACGGTGCCCAGACCGCCGGCCGGCCCACGCGTTTGCCCCGCTCCGCGCGGCGCAAGCAGCTGCTCGCGGCGGCGCAGGAGGTGTTCGTCGCGCAGGGCTACCACGCCGCCGCGATGGACGACATCGCCGAACGGGCGGGGGTTTCCAAGCCGGTGCTCTATCAGCACTTCCCGGGCAAGATGGAGCTCTACCTGGCGCTGCTGGACACGCACTGTGACGCGATCGTGGCCAAGGTGCACGACGCGATGCGGGGCACCAACGACAACAAGGAGCGCGTCGGCGCGTCGGTCCGCGCGTACTTCGACTTCGTCGACCACGAGAGCGAGGCGTTCCGCCTGGTCTTCGAGTCCGACCTGCGCAACGACCCGGCCGTGCGGCAGCGGGTGGAGCGGGTGGAGCAGGGCTGCATCGCCGCGATAACCGACACGATCATCTCCGACACGGGGGTGAGCCGGGCGCACGCCGAGCTGCTCGCCTCCGGCCTGGTCGGCGCGGCGGAGACGGCTGCGCAGTTCTGGCTGGCCGGGGGCCGGCAGGTGCCGAAGGCCGAGGCCGAGGCGCTCGTGGCGGCGCTGTCCTGGCGGGGCATCGCCAGCTTCCCCCTGCAGGGTGAGTCAGCCTGAACATCCGGCCGTGAGATCGGATAGCCTTCCCACGGCGGCTTTTTCGCCCCAGTTGAGGAGGCACCGTGGAGGTCAAGATCGGCGTGCAGTACGCGCCGCGCGAGCTGGTTCTGGAGAGCGCGCAGTCGCCGGCCGAGATCGAGCAGATCGTGACTGACGCCTTCGCGAAGGACGAAGGGACGCTCTCCCTGACCGACGAGAAGGGCCGGCGGGTCATCGTGCCGGTCAACAAGGTCGCCTACGTCGAGATCGCCGAGGCGTCGCCCCGGGCGGTCGGTTTCACCGTTCGCTGATCTCCCCGTCGGAGACCGGCGGCCCAGAGGCGCTGGCCGGCCCGACCGCGCAGGTCGGCCGGCCGGACCTCCCCACCCACCCGAACGCGCCGCAACAGGGCGCAATCGGGTAGGGTCGAAGTGACCCAGGTCACAATCACCGACCCCGACCGTCGGGGCCCTGCGCTGAACAGGGACGACACCGGGGCGGCTCAGGTAGTATGGGGCAGTTGCCGTGGGCGCTGATCCGGCGAAGGGTCGATCCGACCCGAAGCCCTGCACCACGGCGCGCGTGCGGCCCGGTCCGGCTCGGCGATCTCCGCCCCCGACCGTGTGGCCCGCGCCACTACCGTCCGCGCCCTGAGGACCTGAGGGGCGCACCACGAGAGGGCACCCCCAAATCCATATGAGCGATCAGATCTTCGATCCGACAGCCGGCCAGGAGCTGGCCCCGAACGCCCCGGTCCGCCCGGAGGCACCCACCTTCGCCGAGCTCGGCGCCCGACCGGAGACCGTCGAGGCGTTGGCCGCGGCCGGCATCACCCGCGCCTTCGCCATCCAGGAGTACGCGATCCCGATCGCGCTGCGCGGGGTCGACATGATCGGCCAGGCGCCGACCGGCACCGGCAAGACCCTCGGGTTCGGCGTGCCGCTGCTGGAGCGCGTCTTCGCCCCGGCCGAGGGCGGCGACGGCGTGCCGCAGGCCCTCGTCGTCGTCCCCACCCGCGAGCTGGGCATCCAGGTCGCCAAGGACCTCGACGCCGCCGGGCGCACCCGGGGCGTCCGGGTGCTGCCGATCTACGGCGGCGTGGCGTACGAGCCGCAGATCGACGCGCTGCGCAAGGGCGTCGAGATCCTGGTGGGCACGCCGGGCCGGCTGATGGACCTGCAGAAGCAGAAGCACCTGCGCCTCGACCGGGTGCGCGCGCTGGTGCTCGACGAGGCCGACCGGATGCTCGACCTGGGCTTCCTCGACGACGTCGAGAAGATCCTGGCGATGCTGCCGGAGGACCGGCAGACGATGCTCTTCTCGGCCACCATGCCGGACCCGATCGTCACGCTGTCGCGGCGTTTCCTGCGCCAGCCGATGACGATCCACGCCGGGCACACCGCCGAGACCGGGCCGTCGCCGCAGACCGAGCAGCTCGTCTACCGCACCCACTCGATGAACAAGATCGAGATCGTGGCCCGCATCCTCCAGGCGGAGGGGCGCGGCCTCACCATGATCTTCACCCGCACCAAGCGGGCCGCCGACCGGGTGGCCGAGGACCTCGACTTCCGCGGGTTCGCCGTGGCCGCCGTCCATGGTGACCTGGGCCAGGGCGCGCGGGAGCGGGCGTTGCGCGCGTTCCGGGCCGGCAAGATCGACATCCTGGTCGCCACCGACGTGGCCGCTCGGGGCCTGGACGTCAGCGGCGTCACCCACGTCATCAACTACGACTGCCCCGAGGACCAGGACACCTACACCCACCGGATCGGCCGCACCGGCCGGGCCGGGGCCACGGGCGTCGCGGTGACCTTCGTCGACTGGGACGACATGCCCCGCTGGCGGATCATCGACAAGACGCTCGGGCTGGAGATGCCGGAGCCGCCGGAGACGTACCACACCTCGCCGCACCTCTACACCGACCTGGCCATCTCCCGCGACGTCACCGGCACGCTGCCGACGGCGGAGCGGACCCGGGCCGGGCTGTCGGCGGAGGTCGAGGAGGACCTCGGCGGCCGGTCCCGGCGCGGCGAGACCGGCGGCCGGGGCTCCCGGCGCGGCGAGCGGGGCGAACGGGGCGAGTCCCGTGGCCGCGGCGAGCGCCGCCGGGGCCGGCCCGACGGCGACGCCGCCGGTGGCCCGGCCGAGCAGGCCGCCGAGGGCGAGGCACGCACCCCGCGCCGCCGGCGTCGCCGCCGGGCCGGCGAGGTGGTGGCCGGCGAGCCGACCGTGGTGGTCTCCGCCGAGCCGTCCGACGCCGAGCCCGCCACGGCGGCGGCCGACGGCGATCCGGCCAAGCCCCGCCGCCGCCGACGCCGCCGGGGCGGCGGTTCCGGCCCGGGTACGCCCGCCGAGGCGACCGCCGACTGACCCACGCGCGACCGTCGACATCCCCCGCCCGGCCCGCCGGAGCGGGGGATGTCCCGTTGCGGCGTCGGTCGACCGGGCGGGGCGCGCCGGCACACCCGGCGTCCCGCCGGGAGATCGCCGCCCGCCGCCCGCCGCGCCGGGGAGATTCCCGGCGAGGAAGATGGAGAGATGCCCGAACCCCTGGACGCCGCCCTGACCGAGGTCCGGGCCCTGCTGCTCGACCCCGCGCTGACCCGGGCCGTCGCCGCCGGCCGCCGCAAGGGGCACCGGCCCTCGGTGGTCCGCGCCGAGCTGCGCCCCGTGGCCCTCAAGGCGGGCCCGAGGTTGCAGATCGCCACCTCCGACGGGGCCCGCCCGTACACCCGCAACCTCGCGCCCGGCGCGGAGGCCGGCGCGGCCGTGGACGCCCTGCTGGCCGAGCCGTTCGGCAACTGGCACGTGGAGACCACCGACGTGACGCTCCAGCTCCGGGTGACCAAGTCCGGCGAGGCGCAGGTGCACCGCGCCGCCGCTGCCCGGCCCGCCGCCGAAGCGGGCGGGCACGACCGGGCCAAGGAGTGGCTGCTCGACCCGGGCGACGCGATCTTCGCCGAGATCGGCGGTTCGGCGGCGAAGCGCCGGCAGGTGGACGCGTTCCTGCGGGCGCTGGCCGCGACCCTGCCGGACGACCTCACCGGTCCGCTGCGGGTGGTCGACCTGGGCTGCGGCAACGCGTACCTGACCTTCGCCGCGTACCGGTACCTCGCCCAGCGGGGGCTGGACGTGTGGCTGGTCGGCGTCGACGTGCGGGAGGACCAGCGACGCCGCAACACCGAGCTGGCCGGGCGGCTCGGCTGGGCGGACCGGGTGACCTTCGTGGCCGGCACGATCGCCGACGCGGTGGTCGACCCCGCGCCCGACCTGGTGCTGGCCCTGCACGCCTGCGACACCGCCACCGACGAGGCGCTGGCCCGGGCGGTGCGCTGGGACGCCCGCTGGGTGCTCGCCGCGCCGTGCTGCCACCACGACCTCGCCGCCCAGCTGCGGGCCCGGCCGGCGCCGGCCCCGTACGACCTGCTGACCCGGCAGGGCATCCTGCGCGAGCGCTTCGCGGACGTGCTGACCGACTCGCTGCGGGCCGCGCTGCTGCGGCTGCACGGGTACCGGACCGAGGTGGTCGAGTTCGTCGACTCCCGGCACACCCCGCGGAACCTGCTGATCCGGGCGCGCCGGGCGGGCGGGCCACCGGCGGCCGAGCAGCGGGCGGACTACCGGGCGCTGGTCGACCAGTGGCAGGTGACGCCGCGCCTGGAGACGCTGCTCGCCACGCCGCCGGCCGGTTGACCCGGTCCGGCCCGCCCTTGCTGCGGCCCCGGCCCGCGCCGGTCCGGCACCGGGTCCCGTTCTCGTGCCGGTCCGCTCAGCGGCGGCGGTCGCCGCTGCCGCCCCGGTCCCGCCCCGGGGCCCGCTCGTTGCCGGCGCTGCGGTCGAAGGCCGAGAACCGGTCGCCGCGCCCCCGGCCGCCGCGCCGCTCGTCCGGGGCCACCGTCGGGAACGGCACCACCTTGGCCGGGGTCTCCGCGTTGCCCGCGGCGGCGAAGGCGTTCCAGGAGATGTCGACCAGCAGCCGCTTGAGCTCGGCGTGTCGCACCGCCGCGTTGTGTTGCAGGGCCAGGCGTACGCCGAGCACCACGCCGGCCAGCGTCGTGGTGACCGCCCCCGTGGCGGCCAGGACGTGCGCCCCGGTCACCCGGTCGGCGTGGAACACCAGGACGAGGAGCCAGCCCCAGAAGCCGGCGGCGAAGACGCCGGCCTTGGCGACGAAGAAGAGACTCACCGCACCCGGACGATGCGGCACCGGACGGCTCGGTTCGGTCATGCTGCTCCTCATGGCGGTCGCGGCGGTCACGAACGGCGGGCGGACGAGCATCGAGCTTAGTTGACGTACGGCAATCACCCGCAGCGACCGATACGCTTCCCGTGGGAACGTTCCCACTCGGCGGGAAGGAACATGAGAGGTATTCGCAGGTAGCCACCCCGGTACGGCACCGATCGGGACGAAGGGGGCGAGCAAACGCTTGCTTCCGCCACCGGTGGTACTACCCTCAGGGGGCACCGCCCGGTGCTCCGGCCCGAAGGAAGACCGCGCAGGAATGGCTTCGCCAGAGGTTTCGCCGCAGATGGCGTTCGCGCGTTTCGTGCGACGCGCCATCGACGACGCCCGCGAGGAACGGGGCTGGACCGTCAGCGACCTGGCCTCGCACACCGGGGTCGGCCGGTCCACCGTCTTCCGCTGGCTCGCCGGCGACTGGCAGGACTACCCGGAGCTGGCGAAGGTGCGTGGCTTCTGCGCCGCGCTCGACCTGCCCGTGACGGCGGCCTTCCGGGCCCTCGGGCTGCCCGACTCCGGGCCCGTCCCCCGTCGACGCGGCGACGAGGGGCCGGTCGAGGCCGACGTGCGGGTCATCCTCCAACGGCTGGCCGACCCGGCCGTGCCGGCCGAGGAGAAGCACCACATCCGCGACCTGCTCCGCTACCTGGCCCGCCGCCCGGTCCGCCACGCCGGCTGAGCCGCCCCGCCGGCATGGCGAGCCGCCCCGCCGCCCGCGCCACCGGATCGCTCTGCCGCACCAACGGCGGCATGGCGGGCGGGTCAGGGCACCGTCAGGGTGAACTCGGCCGTCCGCACCACGCCGGCGACCTGGAAGTCGAGGTAGAGCCGGTAGCGGCCCGGGCCCGGCACGGTCACCTGGAAGCTCACCCCCGCCGTCGGCGGCCCCGCCTCCGGGTGCACGTGCAGGTAGCCCAGGTCGCCCTCGCGCAACGCCACCAGATGCCCGTACGCCCCCAGGTAGCGCTCCAGCGTGGGCACGCCGCCGTCGGCGGCGCGCACCTCGAACCGCAGCGGCCGGGTGACGCCGATCGTGGGCTCGCCGGACCAGCTCACCGCGAAGCCGTCCACGGTGGCGGTGCGGGACGCCGCCGGCAGCGGCCGGGGCGCGTACTCCCCCGGGACGGCCAGGTCGACGCCCAACGTCCGGGCGCTCTGCCCGCCGTCGTCGGTGACCAGCGTGAAGTCCGCGTACGCCCGCCAGACGCCCGCCTCGGGCAGGGTCAGCGGGACCGACCAGGTGCCGTCCGTGGCCATCGTCGGGTGCAGGTGCTGGTAGCCGGTGAGGTCGCGGCGCACCACGATCAGGTGCATCGGCTTGTCGTGCACGACCGCGAACCGGGTCACCGGCCGCCCCTGGGCGTCCCGGATCCGGAACCGGAACTCGCCGGCCCGCCCGGCGGCAAGGTCGGCGCCCAGCGGGGTCAGCGTCCAGCCGCCGGAGCTGACCGTGAGGCCGCCGACGCCCGTCGGGTCGCCCCCGTCGGCGGTGCCGCCGTGGTCGTGCGCACCGGTGCCCGGCGCGTGCGTGTGGTCCGCGCCGGCCGGGGTCGGCGCGTAGCTGCCGGCCGCCGGGGACGGGTTGAGCCGACCGAGGCCGAACCCGAGCAGGACCGCGAGCACCAGCCCGCCGACGACCAGCGCGAGCCGCAGCGTGCCCCGGTCGACCAGCACCCCGGGCTGCTGCGGCTCCCCGCCGTCGGGAAGCTGCTCGGTCATGGGGCCACCGTACCGCCGGGCCCCGCCCGACCTGGTCAGCGACCGCGCGGCGTGGCACTGGTCGCAATCCGCAATGCCGGGGAACTTTTGTTTGCAGGGGCCCCCTGTACAACAGAATGCGTTAACAGGGGACCCCTCCTTGCACCCTTGCACCCGTCAGCCGGCGACGGCCAGCGCCAGGGGGAGCACGTCGGGTGCGCCGGAGCGGCGCAGCAGCCGGGCTGCCATCGTCAGCGTCCAGCCCGTGTCGACCAGGTCGTCAACGAGCAGCACCGGCCCGTCCAGCCCGGCGAGCGTGTCCGCCAGCCCGTCCGGCAGGGCGAAGGCGTCGTGCAGCGCGCGTACCCGCTGGGCGCTGTTGCCGCGCGGGCCGTCCGGGCCGGCGGGCCCGGCGGGCGTCACCCGGCCGAGCAGCGGCAGCCGGCCCACCGCGGCGATCCGCTCCGCG
Organism: Micromonospora sp. NPDC002575; assembly: GCF_042889525.1. Lineage (NCBI taxonomy): Bacteria > Bacillati > Actinomycetota > Actinomycetes > Micromonosporales > Micromonosporaceae > Micromonospora > Micromonospora sp. NPDC002575. The sequence continues at coordinate 355,672 of NZ_JBIARA010000001.1, forward strand.
AGCGAGCCGACCAGCTCCGGCCGCCGCCGGGAACCGACCACGACCACGCCGACGGGGCGGCGCGGCCACGGGTCGTCGCCGTGCGCCCACGCCTTGAGCACCTCGACGACCGCGCCGGCCACGTCGTCGGGGACAGGCCGGTCCGCCGCGCCGGGGCCGACCAGCTCCCGCAGCCGGCCGCCCCAGCCCAGGTCCGACAGCCGCCCCACGGCCCGCCCCGGGAGCGCCTGCTCCGCCGGTGGGATCCGGCCCTTCAGGGGTACGCCCACCGCGTCCAGCCCCGTCGGCCACAGCTTCTTCGGCGCGATGTCGACGCCGGGGCGGCCGAGGAACCCCTGGGCCGCGCCCAGCGCCGGCGGCGACACGTCGGCGGTGAACAGCGGGCCCGCGCACCGGTCGCACCGGCCGCAGTCGCCGGCCCCGGCGTCGTCGAGGCACTCCCGCAGGTAGCGCAGCCGGCAGCCGGGCGTCGTCGCGTACTCGCGCATGGCCCGCTGCTCGGCGGTGCGCGCCTGGGCGACGCGGCGCAACCGGGCCTCGTCGTAGACCCAGGGCTCGCCCGTGGCGAGCCAGCCGCCGCGCACCCGGCGGACCGCGCCGTCGACGTCGAGCACCTTGAGCATCAGTTCGAGGCGGGCCCGGCGCAGGTCGACGATCGGTTCGAGGGCCTGGGTGGACAGCGGCCGGTCGGTGTGCAGGGCGGCCAGCACGGCGCGCACCTGCTCCTCGGGCGGGAACGCCAGCGAGGCGAAGTAGCGCCAGATGGCCGCGTCCTCCGCGCCGGGCAGCAGCAGCACCTCGGCGTGCTCGACGGCGCGGCCGGCGCGGCCGACCTGCTGGTAGTAGGCGATCGGCGACGGTGGCGCGCCGAGGTGCACCACGAAGCCGAGGTCGGGCTTGTCGAAGCCCATGCCCAGCGCGCTCGTCGCCACCAGCGCCTTGATCTTGTTGTCGAGCAGGTCCTGCTCGGCGGCCCGCCGGTCGGCGTCCTCGGCCTGCCCCGTGTAGGAGGCGACCGGGTAGCCCCGGGAGCGCAGGAACTCGGCGGTCTCCCCGGCCGCCGCCACGGTCAGCGTGTAGACGATCCCGGAGCCGGGCAGCCGGTCCAGGTGGTCGGCGAGCCAGCCGAGCCGGTGCGCGGGGCTGGGCAGGTCGAGCACACCCAGGCGCAGGGACTCCCGGTCCAGGGTGCCGCGCAGCACCAGCGCGTCGCCCAGCTGCTCGGCGACGTCGGCGGTGACGCGGGCGTTCGCGGTGGCCGTGGTCGCGAGCACGGGCGTACGCTCCGGCAGGTTGGCCAGGAACGTGCGCAGCCGGCGGTAGTCGGGGCGGAAGTCGTGCCCCCAGTCGGAGACGCAGTGCGCCTCGTCGACGACAAGCAGCCCGGTGGTCGCGGCCAGCTGAGGCAGCACCGCGTCCCGGAAGTCGGGGTTGTTGAGCCGCTCGGGGCTGATCAGCAGCACGTCCACCGCGCCGTCGCGGATCTCGGCGGTGATCGCGTCCCACTCGTCGAGGTTGGCCGAGTTGATGGTGCGGGCGCGGATGCCGGCGCGGGCGGCGGCCTCGACCTGGTTGCGCATCAGCGCCAGCAGCGGCGACACGATCACCGTCGGCCCGGCGGCGGTGGCTCCCGCGCCGGCGGGCGACGGCTGCCCGTCGCGGTCGCGCAGCAGGGCGGTGGCCACGAAGTAGACGGCCGACTTGCCCCACCCGGTGCGCTGCACGCAGAGCACCCGACGCCGGTCGACCACCAGCGCCTCGATGGCCCGCCACTGGTCCTCCCGCAGCCGGGCGTGGTCGCCGGCCAGCCGACGCAGCACCGCCTCGGCCCGCTCCCGCACCCGTCCCTGCTGATCCACCCCCCATTCCTACCAGCCCCGGACCCCCACCCTGTCGATCAAGGGGTGCGGCGGGCGGGAAGGTGGCGGGTCAGCGGGGCGAGGCGGGAGCGGAGGCTGGCCAGGCCGCCGGGGAAGAAGTAGACGGCCAGGATGAACACCGTGCCCAGGACGAACAGCGGCTGGCTCAGGGGGCGGCTCAGGAACGCCGGCAGCGACTCCACCGCGTCGCTGCTGCCGAACGCGGTGAGCCGGTGGTCCAGGTACATGTAGCCGACGCCGCCGAGCACCGGACCCCAGCGGGTGCCGGGGCCGCCGAGCACCACCATCACCAGCAGCGACAGGGTCAGCTCGCTGGAGGTGACGTGCGGCGACGCGCCGCCGACGATCAGGCAGTAGACGACTCCCCCGCCCGCCGCGAGCCCGCCGGCCAGGGTGAACGCGACCAGCTTGAACCGGTACGGGTCGAGCCCGAGCACCCCGATCCGCCGCTCGTCGTCACGCAGGCCGGCGAGCACCCGCCCGGTCGGCGAGCCGGAGACCCGGTGCACGACGAGGACCACGATCGCGAGGTACGCCAGCGCCAGCCAGTACAGGTTGACGGTGTTGGCCACCCCGACCAGCCCGGCGGGCAGCCCGGAGACGTCCAGCGGCAGCCCCTCCTCGCCGCCGGTCAGCCCGCCGAAGTCCCGGGCCACCAGGATCGCCCCGACCTGCGCGAAGGCGAGGGTGACCATGGCGAACGCGATCCCGGCCGTCCGCAGCGCCACCGCGCCGAGCAGCCCGGCCAGCACCGTACCGCCGGTGATGGTGAGCAACGCGGCCTGCCACAGCGGCAGCCCGGCCCGGGTGACGAGGATGTCGGTGCCGTACACGCCGGCGGCGAAGTAGAGGGCGTGCCCGAAGGAGAGCATCCCGGTGCGGCCGAACAGCAGGTCGTAGCCGGCGGCGAGGCCGCCGAAGACGAGGCAGACGGCGAGCAGTTGCAGGGTGCCGGGCGAGTTCAGCGGCCCCTCGAAGATCCCGGGCAGCTCCAGCGTCGAGTACGGCAGGACCGCCGCCACGGCCAGCGCCACCAGCGGCAGGTACGGCCGCAGCCCGTGCCAGCCCCGCCGGCGCGGGGTCAGCTCGTCCGGCACCCGCGCCGGGGGCGCCTCGACCACCGAGTCGGTCATGCGTGAGCCACCTTTCCGGCGATGCCCTGCGGGCGCAGCAGCAGCACCACGGCCAGCAGCGCGACGACGCACAGGTCGCCGACGCCGGACGCGCCGTAGTAGTTGACGAACTGTTGCAGCAGGCCGACGGCGACGGCCGCGTACGCGGAGCCGACGACGGAGCCCATGCCGCCGATCACCACCACGATGAACGCGAAGATCAGCAGGGAGCCGCCCTGGCCGGGCGAGACGGTGCCGAAGTAGACGCCGCCCAGCGCGCCGGCCAGCGCGGCGGCGGCCCCGCCGATGGCGAAGACCAGGGTGAACGCCTTGCGCACGTCGATGCCCAGCGCGGTGACCATCTCCCGGTTCTCCACGCCGGCCCGGATGATCAGCCCGTACCGGGTCCAGCGCAGGAACGCCAGCAGCGCGCCCAGCACCGCCGCGGCGGCGACGATCAGCAGCAGCCCGCCGTTGGGCACCTGCGCGCCGAGGAGCTGCGTGACCTGCCGGGTCCACTGCGGGCGGGGGAACGGCCGGGCGTCCGCGCCCCAGGTGGCCTGGAGCAGCGCCACCCCGGCCAGCGACAGGCCGACGGTGACGAGCACCTGCTCGATGGTGCGCGAGTACAGCGGCCGGATCAGCACCAGCTCGACGAGCACCGCGACGAGGGTGCCGGCGGCCACCCCGAAGGCGACGGCGAGTACGAAGCCGAGCCCTTCGCCGCCGGCGCCGGGCAGGTTGCCGGCCGCCCACCACGTCCCGTACGCGCCGACGCCGAGGAACAGCCCGTGGGCGAAGTTGAGCACGTCGGCGAGGCCGAAGACCAGCGACAACCCGGACGCGACGAGGAAGTACAGCGCCGCCAGGCCGAGCCCGGTCAGCGTCAGCAGCACGATCGTGTTCACGCGCGTACCTCGCCCGAGCCCACGCCCAGCAGCGAGCGGGTCAGCTCCGCCGAGCCCAGCAGCTCGCCCGCGCCGCCGGCCCAGGCGACCCGCCCGGCGGAGAGCACCACCGCGTCGGTGGCGAGCCGGCGCACCACGGCGAGGTTCTGCTCGACCAGCAGCACCGGCACCGTCTCCGCGACCCGTTCCAGCACCTCGGCCACCTCGGTCACCACCTTCGGCGCCAACCCCTTGGTCGGCTCGTCGACCAGCAGCAGCCGGTTGTCGTTGAGCAGCACCCGGCCGATCGCGAGCATCTGCTGCTGCCCGCCGGAGAGCGAGCCGGCCCGTTGCCGTCCGCGCCGGTCCAGCTCGGGAAAGAGCGCGAAGACCCGGTCGTACGCCGGGGTGGCGCCCCGCCGCTCGGCGAGCCGCAGGTTCTCGGCGACGGTGAGCCCGGCGAACACGTCGCGGTCCTCCGGCACGTAGCCGAGCCCGGCGCGGACGAGCAGGTGGGTGGGGCGGCCGAGCAGGTCCCGCCCGCCCATCCGCACGGTGCCGCGCGCCTCGCCGCCCCGGGGCGTGAGGCCCAGGACGGCGCGCAGGGTGGTGGTCTTGCCGACGCCGTTGCGCCCGAGCAGCACGGTCACGCCGGTCGGCGCGACGGTGAACGACACCCCCTGGAGGATGTGCAGCCCGGCGATGCGCACCGACAGGTCCGCGACGGTCAGCACCGGTTCGCCCGTCACAGCGCCTCCCCCAGGTACGCCTCCTGGACGGTGGCGTCGGCCATCACGGTCTGCGGGGTGTCGCAGGCCAGCAGCGCGCCGTGGTGCATCACGGCGATCCGGTCGGCCAGTTCGAGGATCACGTCCATGTGGTGTTCCACCATGAGCACGGACCGGCCGCTGTCGCCGGTCAGCGACCGGATCACCGCGACCAGCTCGGGCACGTCCTCGGCGCTGACGCCGGCCATCGGCTCGTCGAGCAGCATCACCCGGGGCTCCCCGGCGAGCAGCAGGGCGATCTCCAGCTTGCGCTTCTCGCCGTGGGCGAGGGTGCCGGCGAGCGCCGTGCCCCGGTGGCGCAGGCCGACGCGGTCGAGCGCCGCGTCGGCGGCGGCGGTTACCCCCCGGTCGGCCGCCGCCCGCCGCCACAGCTTCATCGAGCCACCCCGGTGCGCCTGTACGGCGAGCCGCACGTTCTCCCGCACGGTGAGCGAGCCGAACACCGACGACGACTGGAAGGTACGCCCCAGCCCGAGCCGGGCCCGCCGGTGCGGCGGGAGGGCGGTGACGTCCTCGCCGTCGAGCAGCACCTGGCCGCCGGTCGGCGGGCGCAGGCCGGTGATCAGGTTGAACAGGGAGGTCTTGCCGGCGCCGTTCGGCCCGATCACGCCGAGGAACTCGCCGGGCGCCAGGTCGAGGTGCACGCCGTCGACGATGGCGACCTCACCGATCCGCCAGGTCAGAGCGCGGGTGGCGAGCACGGGTCAGCCCTTCATCTGGCCGACCGGCGGCGCGGTCTCGTCGCCGGTCAGGCTCTTCTGCGCGGTCGCCGTGTACGCGCTGCCGCTGCCGGCCAGCTTCGCCTGGAACATGGGCTGGAGCAGGGCGTGGTCCTCGGCGCGGATCGTCATCGGACCCTTGACGCCCTCGAAGCTCCAGCCCTCCAGGCCGGCGATCATCTTGTCCACGTCGTCGCCGCCCTGCTCGACCGCGCGTACGACCATCTGCGCGGCGGCGAAGCCGTCGGGGTGGAACAGGTCGAGGGTGCCGCCGGGGACGTTCGCCTTGGCGGCCTTCGCGGCCTCGGTGTCGGCGGCCCCGTCGAACCAGTGCGACAGGAAGGAGATCTTGGCACCGGCCGCGCCGAACGTGGGCCAGGACGCGCGGATGTCCAGCCCGGTCACGACGGTGGTGGCGGAGAGCACGCCCTGCTGGTCGAGGGTCTGCCACATGGCGGGGGCGGTGGTGCCCGCCCAGGCGACGAAGAGCAGGTCGGGCTTGGCGGACTTGATCTGGCTGGCGAACGGGGTGAACTCGGTGGCGCTGGCCGGCGCGCGGACGCTGCTGACGGTGGCCCCGGCGCCGCCGATGACGGCCTTGACGGCGGCCTCGTTGGCGTCGCCGAACGCGCCGTCCTGGGCGAACACGACGACCTTCCTGCCGGTCGGGTCGCCGATGAACGACCTCGCGGTCACCACGTCCTGGTAGGACTGCCGCCCCGAGCGGAACGTGTACCGGTTCGCCCCGGTCACGGCGTCGGTGGCGGCCGGGCCGGAGATGAACAGGACCTTGTTCTGGGCGGCGATCGGGGCCACCTGGAGGGCCACGCCCGACGAGGTCGAGCCGGCGATGATCTTCGTGCCCTTGCCGATCAGGTCCTTGGCCGCCGACACCGCCTTCGCCGGGTCGCCCGCGTCGTCGGCCTCGGTGACCTCGATCGCCCGGTCGCCGACCTTGCCGGTGCCCTTGGTGGCAAAGTCGAGCCCGGCCCGGAACCCCTCGATGTACTGCTTGCCGTAGCTGGCCAGCGCTCCCGACTGGGAGTAGACCAGGCCGACCTTCACCGGGGCGGCGCCGTCGCCGCCGCCGGAGGCGGTGTCCTGCGGGCTGCCACAGGCCGTCGCGGCGAGCGCCGCGGCCATCATCGTGGCGGCGGAGAGGAACACCCGCCGCGTCGTCCGGACCGTCATTGCGACTCCACGTGAGGACTCGGAGGAAGTTAACGTCATGTGTCGGACCACGCTAGAAGTGACGTCACCCACGAGCCATGTGGCGGAAACACACAAGTAACGGTGAATGGGTGGCCCGCCCGGACAGTGGGCCCGCTGAGGTGGGGCCGCCCCGCACGCGCGCCGGGCCGCGTATCCACCGGCGGCCCCGCCCGTGTGTCGCCGCCCGCCACTGCCGGCGGCCGTCGCCGCCCGCCATAGCTGCCCGCCGCTGGCGGCCGACTGCCGGCCATGATCGACTTCATGTCGGCGACATGGGCGTGTCCTGCCTCGCCGATACCCCCACCTGCCCGACATGACGGGCTGCGCCTGGGCTTGGGCCCCGTTCTGCCGCCTTGGGAGCTGATGTCGTAGATGACTCGGCACCGAGCCAGGGCTGCTCGACCCGGGTCGGACCGCGCACTGCCTGACTAACCTGCGCTCGGAACGTGGCGGTGCGGGACCGATCCATCCACGACATCAGCTCCCGAGCCGGCGCAACAGGTGCCCGAGCTGCCACGGCGGCGCGTCAAGGCAGGCGCGGCCCGTCCGGACCAGCGCGGCCCGCCCCCGGCGGAGGGGGGCGGGCCGCGTTCGGGCGAGGTCGGTCAGTGGCGGGGCAGGCCGGCGCGGGCGGCGACGGCGGTGTCCGGCTGGTCGGCGAAGACGCCGTCCAGGCCGAGGCCGTAGAACAGCTCGTACTCGGCGGTGATGTCGCCGCGGGCGTTCGGGTCTGCGCCGATGCGGAAGTCGGCCGGCAGGAACTGGTTCTCGGCCCGGAACGTCCAGGCGTGCACCACCAGCTTGAGCCGGTGGGCGTCACGGACCAGGGCGGTGGGGGCGAGCAGCCTGCCGGCGGCGTCCCGGGGGACGATCAGGTTCTTGTTCGCGCCGACGCCGTCGGCGTACCCGGCGATCCACTTCAGGCCGTCGGCGGTGGCCAGGTCCGCGTAGGTGCGGGGGTCGCCGGCGAGGGTGAAGTCGTAGGGGCGGCCGGACGCGTCGAGGAGCTGGGCCAGCTTCACGTCGGTCAGCTTGGCAAGCTTGCGCAGGTTGGCCGTCTCGAACGACTGGATGATCACCGGGTCGCCGCGGTGGGTGAGCTTGTTCGCCTTGAGCACGGCGACGAGGCGCTCCTCCAGGGGCAGCCCGATCGAGGCGAAGTAGCTCGGGTGCTTGGTCTCGGGGTAGACGCCGATCGTGCGGCCCCGGGCCCTGCTCTCGGCGCGGGCCAGGTCGATGACCTCCTGGAGGGTGGGCACCGGGAACCTGCCGTCGAACGCGGTGTTGGCGACCCGCACCTGGGGCAGCCGCTCCTTGGCCCGCAGCGTCCTCAGCTCGGCGAGGGTGAAGTCCTCGGTGAACCAGCCGGTCACCGGCACCCCGTCGATGGTCTTCGTGGTCTTGCGGGCGGCGAACTCGGGGTGGTCCGCCACGTCGGTCGTACCGGAGATCTCGTTCTCGTGCCGGGCGACGAGCTGGCCGTCCTTCGTCGGGACCAGGTCCGGCTCGATGTAGTCGGCGCCCATCCGGATCGCCAGCCGGTACGCCTCCAGGGTGTGCTCGGGCCGGTAGCCGCTCGCGCCCCGGTGGCCGACGACCAGCGGCCGGTCGGTGGCCGCGGACCGGTCCGAGGCGGCCTCCGGCTTCGCGGAGGCACTCATGGCGGGCGCCACCACGGCCGCCGCGAGCAGCGTGCCGGCCAGGCCGAGGGCGGAAAGGGTACGTCGCAACGCCGTCTCCTGTCGTCGAGGGGATCGCGCCCAGCAGACCGGGGTCGGTTGACGGACAGATGGCCGTTTCGGCACCGGCGGCCGGCGGGGAACGGAAGATTGTCTGGTGCGCCGGTTTCTCCGTCACCCCGTGCGGCTGGTGCCGTTCGGGTTCCTGGCGGCGATCCTGCTCGGCACCGCCGCGCTGATGCTGCCGGCCGCGACCAGCACGCACCGGTTCACCCCGTTCGGCACGGCGTTCTTCACGGCCACCTCGGCGGTCTCCGTCACCGGCCTGTCCGTGGTCGACACCCCGACGTACTGGAACGGGTTCGGGCTGGTGATGATCACCGTGCTGACCCAGGTCGGCGGGTTCGGCATCCTCAGCGGCGCGACCCTGGTGGTGCTCGTGGTCGCCCGGCAGCTCGGGCTGCGCAACCGGCTGCTGGTGCAGGCCGAGACCGCCGAGTTCGGCATCGGCGACGTACGCGGGCTGCTGCTGCGCATCGCGGGGACCATGGCCGGCTGCGAGGTGGCCATGACCGCCGTGCTCTCCGGCCGGTTCTGGCTCGGCTACGACTACCCGCCGGGCCGGGCCCTCTGGTACGGCTTCTTCCACGCCGTGCAGGGGTTCAACAACGGCGGCTTCGCGCTCTTCTCCAACAGCCTGGTCGGGTTCGCCCGCGACCCGTGGATCTGCCTGCCGATCGCGTTCGGCACGATCGTCGGCGGGCTGGGCTTCCCCGCGCTGTTCGAGGCGTCCCGCCGGTGGCGGACGCCGGGCCGCTGGGCGATCGCCACCAAGCTCACCGTGTGGGGCAGCGCGGTGCTGCTGGTCGTCGGCTTCGTCGGCCTGCTCGCCGCCGAGTGGCTCGACCCGCGCACCGTCGGCGGATACGACGTCGCCGGCAAGGTGCTGGCCACCTTCACCCAGAGCGCGGTGATCCGCACCGGCGGGTTCGCCATCCTCGACCCGGCGGGGCTGGACGAGGAGAGCGTCCCGCTGCTGGTCGCGCTGATGTTCATCGGCGGCGGCAGCGCCAGCACGGCGGGCGGGATCAAGGTCGCCACGTTCTTCCTGCTCGGCTTCGCCATCTGGGCGGAGCTGCGCGGCGAGCCGGACGTCACCGTGGGCCGGCGGCGGGTCTCCACCGCGAGCCTGCGGCAGGCCCTGACCATCGCCCTGCTCAGCGTCGCGCTGGTGGTCGGCGGCACGGTCGTCCTGCTGCTGCTCACCGAGGGGATGGCCTACCACCGGGCGCTGTTCGAGGTGACCTCGGCGTTCAGCACCACCGGGCTCTCCTCGGGCGTCGCGTCGACCGCCGCCGAGCCGAGCCAGTTCCTGCTGGCCGTGCTCATGTACGTCGGTCGGGTCGGGCCGCTCACCCTCGGGTCGGCGATCGCGTTGAACACCCGACGACGGCTGTACCGCTACCCGGAGGAGCAACCCATTGTCGGCTAGGAACTCAGACGACGGTGGCGTCGCGGTGATCGGGCTGGGGCGGTTCGGCTGCCACCTGGCCGCCTCGCTGACCCAGCTCGGCCACGAGGTGCTGGCCATCGACCGCAACGGCGAGCGGGTGCAGCGCTGGTCGCCGTACCTGGACCGGGTGGTGCAGGCCGACGCGACCGAGGAGGGGGCGCTGCGGCAGCTCGGCGTGACGGACTTCCCGCGCGTGGTCGTGGCGATCGGCGCGTCGGTCGAGGCGAGCGTGCTGACCGTCCTCGGGCTGGCCGAGCTGGGCGTGCCAGAGATCTGGGCGCGGGCCACGTCGGAGAAGCACGCGAAGATCCTCGGCTCGGTCGGCGCCCAGCACGTGATCTTCCCGGAGGCGGAGACCGGGGAGCGGGTGGCGCACCTGATCGTCAGCAAGATGCTCGACTTCATCGAGTTCGGCGACGACTTCGCGATCGCCAAGGTGCGGGTGCCGGGCGCGCTGGTCGGACGGCCGCTGCGCGAGCTGGTCCCGGCGGACCGCTACGGGGTGATGGTGGTCGGGGCGAAGCTGCCCGGCGAGCCGTTCCGGTACGCCGACCCGGGCACCGTCCTCGCCCCGGGCAGTGTGCTGATCGTGGAGGGCAGCATCGCCCAGGTGCAGCGCTTCGCCGAGCTGACCTGAGCTACTTCCCCTTCCCCTTCCCCTTGCCCTTGGGACCCTTGTCGGGCTTGTCAGGCTTGTCGGGCTTGCTGGGCTTGTCCGGCTGGGCCTTCTCACCGCCGCCCGAACCGCTGCCGCCCGCCGAGCCGGCCTTCGCGACCGTGGCCTTCTTCGTGGTGGGCTTCGCCGGGGTCTTCGTCGGCTTGGCGGTGGGCTTGGCGGTCGGCACCGTCCCGGCGACGCCGGAGACGCGCACCCGGCACTCGGCGTCGCCGAGGCGGAACTCCAGCGGCAGCGGGTTCGCGCCGGTGTACCGGCCGGTCAGGGCCACCTTCCGGGCCGCGCCGGGCGCCAGCGCGGGCTGGCCCGCGGCGGGGCGCACCTCGACCGTGCGCCCCTGCTGGCGTACGGCCGGGTCGGTCTTCGTCACGGTCTGCTGGCCGGGGAACGCGAAGCTCATTGTCCAGTCGCGCAGCTCCCGCTCCGAGGTGTTGGTGAGGGTCAGCTCGGCGGTGAAGTCCTTCCCGGAGTCCTTGCGCAGCGCGTAGTCGACGGCGCAGGGCGGCGGCCCGGTCAGCCCCATCCGGGCCTCGATGGGCCGGTCGATGCCGCCGCTGGCCGGGCTGCGGGACGTCAGGCCCCACATCGTCGCGGTCACCGCCACCAGGCCGGCCGCCGCCACCCCCGCCTCGAGCCGACGCCGCCGCGCCACCGCCCGCCGGGTGCGGGTGCGGCCGGGGAAGGGCAGCGCGCCGGTCTCCGTCGACCAGGGCAGGATCGTGGTGCCGGCGTTGGCGAGCACGTCCGGGTCGAGCCGGGCCGGGTCACCCGCGCCCGGCGCGGACGGCACGGGCACGGTGGCGTGCATCCCGGCCGCCTCGGCGAGGGTGCGGGCCACCTCGGCGGTGGCCGGGCGGTCCTCGGGGCGCTTGGCCAGGCAGCGGTGCACCAGGGCGGTCACCTCGGCGGGCAGCCCCGGCACGTCCGGCATCGGCTCCGGCTCGGCGTACATGTGGGCGCGCAGCATCTGGGTGGTGGTGCTCGCCTGCCAGGGCAGCCGGCCGGTGAGCATCCGGTAGAGCAGCAGGCCGAGGGCGTACACATCGGTGGCCGGGGAGACCTGGCCGTTGTTCAGCCGCTCCGGGGCCAGGTAGGCGGGGGTGCCGAGCAGCGTGCCCTCCGCGCCCTTCTCGCTCTCCCCGGCCAGCGCCGAGATGCCGAAGTCGACGACCTTCACGCCGGTGGAGGTGAGCATGACGTTGCCCGGGGTCACATCCCGGTGCACCACGCCCCGGGCGTGCGCGGTGGCCAGCGCCGAGGTGACCTCCGCGCCGATGGTCACGGCCTCCCGCCAGGGCAGCGTCCCGCCGCGGCCGAGCCGGGCGCTGAGCGGCCCGCCGTCGACCAGCTCCATGACGACGTACGGGACGGTCAGCCCGGCCTGCTCGGACTCGCCGTAGTCGTACACGTTGGTGATGTTGGGGTGGCAGAGCCGGGCGGCGGCCTGGGCCTCGGCGCGGAGCCGGTGCCGGAACGCCCGGTCGCTGGCCAGCCGGGAGGCGAGCACCTTCACCGCGACCTGCCGGCCCAGCACCTCGTCGTAGCCGCGCCACACGACGGACATGCCGCCCGCGCCGAGCTGCTCGACGAGCCGGTAGCGCTCGCCGAGCAGCTGCGCGCCGTTGAGGACCGCTCCACCCATGGTCGGAGGTTTTGCCCGACGCGCGCCGTCCTAACCCCGGGCGGTCAGAATCGGTCAGCGTTTCACCCGTTCAGGCGGTCGCGAGCAGTTGGTCCACGGGGGCGTAGTCGTCGGTGAGCACCAGCGCGTCCCCGACGAAGGACGCCAGCACGTCGCCGGAGAGCACGATCGCCGCCTCGGGCAGGGCGTTGATCCGCTGCGCGAGCGGGGCCAACGGCAGCGGCGCGTCGGAGGCGACGATGAGGAAGTTCGCGCCGGTCCGGCCGGCGACCGCGTCGGGCGGGGCGACGAGGGCGACGTGCCGGAACGCGGCGGCGACGGTGGCCACCTCGCTGCGGACGAACCGGCCGGGCGGGTAGTCGATGACGTTCTGCACGTAGATGCCGCCGGGGCGCAGCACCCGGTTGATCCCGGCGGCCATCTCCCGGGTGGCGAGGTGCCACGGCACCACGAGGTGCCCGAACGCGTCGCCGACCACCAGGTCCCGGCTGTCGGCGGGCTCCGCGTCGAGCAGCACCCGCGCGTCGCCGACCTCGGCACGCAGGTCGGGGCCGGTGCGCACGCCCAGCTCCCGGCGGTCCAGCTCGACGAGGCCGCCGTCGATCTCGAAGACCGCGTTGTGGGTGCCGGGCCGGGTGGCGGTCAGGTAGCGCGGCACGGTGAACCCGCCGCCGCCCAGGTGCAGGGCGTCCAGCCGCTGCCCGGCGGGGGCGGCCACGTCGGCCGCCGCGCCGATCCACTGCGTGTACGCGTACTCCAGGTGGGTGGGGTCGGCCAGGTCGACGTACGAGTGCTGGGCGGAGTTGAGCAGCAGCGTCCGCCCGGACGGCCGGCCGGGGTCGGTCTCCACCGACGCGCAGTGGTACGCCGTCTCCACGTCGCACGGGTTCGGGGCGATGGTGGTCAGCCCCGCCCCGGCCAGCCCGAGCACCGCGAGGACGGCCTTGGCCCGGCCCGGACCGGGCAGCCCCGCCCCCGCCCCGGCCAGCCCCGCGCGCCCCTGCCGGTGCAGGTACGCGCCGAGCCCCAGCCCGGTGCCGCCGAGCAGCACGGCGAGGGCGAGCAGGATGACGCTGCTGGGCAGCGCGGCGACGAGCACGAAACCGGTCAGCAGGGTGGCCGTGATGCCGCCCAGCGTGCCGATGCCGGAGAGCCGGCCGACGACCTGCCCGGTGCGGCGCAGGTCGGCGAGCTGGAGCTTCACCACGAGCGGGGTGACCGCCGCGAGCAGCGCCGCCGGCACGAACACGGCGAGCGCGGTGAGCAGCAGCACGGCGCTGGCCGCCCCGCCGCGCAGCACCTCGCCCGCGTACCGCACGACGGGGAGGGTGACGGCGGTGGCGATTCCGGCCAGCACCAGCGCCGGGGCGATCAGGGCGCGCGGGTCCCGCCGGTCGGCCAGCCAGCCGCCGGTCCACGCCCCGTACGCGATCGCGCCGAGCGCGATGCCGATGACGGAGCTGGTCACTTCGAGGGTGACCCCGACGTACGGGCCGACGAGGCGCAGCGCGACGGTCTCCAGCACGAGCACCGCCCCGCTGGAGAAGAAGACCAGGAACGCGGCGAGGCCGCCTGGCAGGGCGCGGGCGTCAGGCGGCGCGGGCCGCGCCTGCGCCACGGCGGCGGGCGACGATGAGCTGCTCACCGTCGCGATGGTACGCAGCGAAGCTGGGTCCCCGGGTCAGTACATCGAGAGATGAACATGGTTCGTGTGGTCGGCGGCGGGGCTGCCGCTGCCGCTGTACGCCCGCCATCCGGTGTTCGGCATCCAGATCTGCCGGTACCAGATCACGTAGAGCACCCCGAGCCGGCTGGCGTTGTTCTTGAAGTAGTTGGCCAGGCTGTCGCCGTACGCCTTGTCGCCGCCGGTGGCCGTCTCGTCCTTGAAGCCGTTGGTGGCGGCGGAGAAGTCGCAGGCGCGTCCCTTGGGGTGCTCGCCGCTGCCGCCGCTGCGGTAGCAGGAGACGTGCCGCTTGTAGCCGGCGGCCTTGGCCTGCTGGAGGGCGTGCAGGGTGCGCGGGGTGATGCAGCCGGAGGTGGTCGGGTCGTTGACCGAGCAGGACTCGGACGGCCAGCTGCCGTCGGAGTTGCGCGGGGCCGGCCTGGCCGAGGCGGAGCCGCCGCTGAACCCGGCGCCGCTGCCGGAGCTGACCGCCGCGAGCGCGGTCTCGGCCTCCCGCTTCTTCTTGGCCAGCGCCGCGAGCTGCTTCTGCTGCTCCCGCACCTCGGCGTCGATGGCGATCTTGGCGCGGTTCGCCTCGTCCCGGGTGTCGATCAGCTCGCGCAGCCGGCGGCTGTCCCGCTGGGCCATCACGTCCAGCTCGACGGCCCGGTTCAGGAACGCCTCCGGGGACACCGACTGGATGAGCAGCGCCGGCGCGGTCACCCGCCCCAGCCGGTACGACTGCGCGGCCACCTCGCCGACCTGCGCGGTCAGCCCCACCAGCCGGGTCTCGACGGTCTTGAGCTGGGCGGTGAGCAGCTGCTGGCGGCGCTTGGAGTTGTCGAGCTTCGCCTTGGCCTCGATGTGCCCCTTGGCGGCGGACTCCAGCGCCTCGCGGAGCTTCTTCGTGCCGCCCTCGTTGGGTTCGGCGGCGGCGGGCACCGCGCCCACGCCGAGCAGCAGCGCCACGGCGACGAGCAGCACGGTCAGCGGCCTCCGGCCGCGACGCCGGATGAGGCTGGTCCTGGGCACGGCGGCGTCCCTTCCCTCGACCACCGGCTCCCGGTGGCGCGCGGCGGCCCCCAACCGACGCCGGGCGGCGGCCCGCTGGCGGAGACCGCCGGTCAGGATACCGGACCGGGCGGCGGCGGACGCCCCGCCGGATGCCCCCGCCAACGTCAGTCGAGGATCAACGCCTCGCGGGCCTCGGCCCACACCCGCTCGTTCGCGGCGACCAGCAGCCCCGGCGCGTCCTCGGCCGGGTGGTAGTCGCTGCCGTCGAACCGGCGGGCCACCCCGCCGGCCTCGCGGACCAGCAGCACGCCGGGGGCGTGGTCCCACGGCAGGGTGCGCCAGAAGAGCACGAACTGTTGGTCGCCGACGAGCAGGTCGAGGTATTCCCGGCCGGCGCAGTGCTGGCCGGGCAGCAGCGCGCCGATGCGCTCCCCGCCGGCCTCGGCGCGCCGCCGCAGCTTCGGCGGCAGGAACTGGGTCATCGCCGTGCCGCGCAGCTCGCCCGGCGGCGGCACCGCGTCGCCGACGCGCACCGGCGCGCCGTTCACCGTCGTCCCGTGGCCCGCGCGGGCGACGGCCAGCGTCCCGCCCAGCGGGTCCAGCACCCACGCGCCGGCCTGCTCCCCGCCGGTCAGCAGCGCCACCATCAGCGCGAACGGGCGCTTCCCGGCGGCGAAGTTGGCGGTGCCGTCGACGGGGTCGACCAGCCAGACGTCCCCGCCGTCGCGCAGGTGGCCGAGCAGGGCCGGATCGTCGGCGACCGCCTCCTCGCCGACCACCACGGAACCGGGGCGCAGCCGGCGCAGCCCGGCGCTGATCAGCTCCTCGGCCCGCTGGTCGGCGACGGTGACCAGGTCGCCGGGGGCCTTCTCCGTCACGTCGGCGTCGTCGAGCTGCTGGAACAGGGGCAGGACGACGTCCGCCGCCGCGCGGTGCAGCAGCTCGGCGACGTCGTCGGCGAGGGTGTCGGTGAGGTCAGCCACGCGGCGGCAACTTCACCACGCTGACGAAGAACTCGTCGATCTGCCGGACCACCGCGATGAACCGCTCGAAGTCGACCGGCTTCGTGACGTACGCGTTCGCGTGGAGCTGGTAGCTGCGCAGGATGTCCTCGTCGGCCTGGGAGGTGGTCAGCACCACCACCGGGATGCGGCAGAGCTGCTCGTCCTGCTTGATCTCCTCCAGCACCTCCCGGCCGTCCCGGCGGGGCAGGTTCAGGTCGAGCAGGATCAGGTCCGGCGTCACCGCGTCCGCGTACTTGCCCTCCCGGCGCAGGTAGGCCAGCGCCTCCGCGCCGTCGGAGACGACGGTCAGCCGGTTGCGGAGCTTGTGCTCCTCGAACGCCTCCTGGGTCATCAACACGTCACCCGGGTCGTCCTCGACCAGCAGGACCTCGATCGGGCTCCTGCCGTCTGCGGGCGCGGTCATCCCACCGCCTCCTTCGTGCCGTCGCTGTCCGGGGCCCCGCCGGTCCCCACCGCCCGCGCGCCGCCCTGGCGGGGCAGCTCCACCCGCACCCCGCCGTCGCCGGCCGGCGTCGCCGGGTCGGCCGGCGCGCCGTCCTCCGCCGGGCCGGTCCCGGCCGCCGCGTCGTTCGCCGTCGACCCACCGGTCGCCGGATCGTCGTCCGCCGTCGCCCCGTCGCCCGTCGCCCCGTCGGCGGGCGGCTGCTCGGCGGCCCGCGCGGCGGCCTCGACGTCCTCGGGCAGCGCCGGGAGGGTGAACCGGATCGCGGTGCCCTCGGCGGTGCCGGTGTCCACCCAGACCCGGCCGCCGTGGTATTCGACGATCTTCTTGACGATCGCCAGCCCGATGCCGGTGCCCGGGTACGCGTCCTTCGAGTGCAGCCGCTGGAAGATCACGAAGATCTTGTCCGCGAACTCCGGCTCGATGCCGATGCCGTTGTCCTGGCAGCTGATCTCCCACTCGTCGCCCACCAGCCGCGCCGAGACGTGCACCCGCGGCGGCACGTCCGGGCGGCGGAACTTGATCGAGTTGCTGACCAGGTTGGCCAGCAGGTTCGTCAGCAGCGGCTCCTCGCCGCGGATCGTCGGCAGCGCGTCCCAGGTCAGCTCGCCGTCGGCGTACTGTCGGGCGGCCTCGGTCTGCCCCGCCACGTCGCCCATGACCTCGTTGAGGTCGACCTCGGTGAAGCCGGTGGTGAGCCGCCCGATCCGGGAGAACGCCAACAGGTCGTTGATGAGCCGCTGCATCCGCTGCGCGCCGTCCACGGCGAACGCGATGTACTGGTCGGCGCGCTCGTCGAGCTGCCCCGCGTACCGGCGCTGCAGGAGCTGGCAGAAGCTGGCCACCTTGCGCAGCGGCTCCTGCAGGTCGTGCGAGGCGACGTACGCGAACTGCTCCAGGTCCCGGTTGGACCGCACCAGCTCCTCGGCCTGCTTCTGGAGCTGGCTGTTGACCCACTCGATGCGTTCCCGGGCCTCCCGCACCTCGGCCAGGTCCTTGGCGATCTTCTGGCGCATCGCGTCCACGTCGTCGGCGAGCCGCAGGAACTCCGGCGGCCCGGCCCCGGTGATGCGGTGCTGGAAGTCGCCCTTGGCCACCTCGCGGACCTGCTCGGCCAGGCCCGTCAGCGGCCGGACCACCATCCGCTCCAGCGAGATCAGCAGCACGGCGCCGGCCACCGCCACCACCATCGCCGCCCCGACCAGCAGCAGCACCAGCATGCTGCTGGTGCGGTAGATGTTGTCGGCGCCCTTCTCGCGCTCGACGAGGATGCCCTCCTGGAGCTGGGCGACCGAGGTGCGGATGACGTCAAAGCGCTGCCGGGACTCCTCCGTGATCAGCGCCCGACCGGCGGTGGTGCCCTGCTCCTCGGTGGTCCGGATCACCGGCTCGGCGACCGTGCTGCGCCACCGGCCGGCCTCCGCCTCGACCGTGTCGAGCTGACGGCCCAGCGCCGGATAGACGCCGATCAGGTCGCGCATGCTCCGGTAGATCTGCTGCTCGCGCTCGCCGCCCTGGACATACGGTTCGAGGTCCCGGCGGTCGCCGGTCAGCGCGTACCCCCGGATCGCGGTCTCCTGGTCGACCAGCACGCTGAGCAGCTCCTGCGACTGGGCGCGCAGCGGGCCGGTGCGGTCGAGCACCGCGTGGGTGTAGTCGCGGTTCTTCGCGGCCACGGCGATCTCCACCGCCACCGACGCGCCCAGCAGCACGCCCACGACGGCGAGCAGCACGACGACCCGGCGGCGCAGGGTCCAGCCGGCGGTGCGTGCGGTCACCGGCCACCGCCCCGGGTCACCAGGAGCATGGCGACGTCGTCGGCGAGCGGGCCGCCGTTGATCTGCTCGGCCCGCCCGACCAGCCACGCCGGCAGCTCGGCCAGCGGCACGGCGAGATTGTCCCGGTCGCCCAGCAGCTCGGTCAGGCCCGGGACGTCGAGCCGCTCGTCGCCGTCGCCGACGCGCCCCTCGATCAGGCCGTCGGTGTACATCAACAGGGACCAGTCATCGGTGTCGAACTCCAGGTCGAAGGCCACGGGGCGGCGGGGGCGGACGCCCAGCAGCAGGCCGCCCGGCGCCGGCACCGGCGCGACCTTACCCCCCGACAGCAGCAGCGGCGGCGGATGCCCCGCGAGACGGACCGTGGCGGCGTTGCCGGCCAGGTCGAGCCGGGCGGTGGCCACGGTGGCGAAGATCTCCTGGAGCCGGCGCTCGCTCATCAGCACCTGCTCCAGGGCCGGCAGCACCTCGTCGTCGGGCACCCCGGCCAGCACGAGCGCCCGCCACGCCACCCGCAGCTCCACCCCCAGCGCCGCCTCGTCCACGCCGTGCCCGCAGACGTCGCCGACGATCAGGTCCACCCGGTCCGGGCGGGTCTGCACCACGTCGTAGAAGTCGCCGCCGATCAGCGCCGCGTGCCGGCCCGGCCGGTAGAACGTGTGCACCGCCACCTCGTCGGTCGACATCAGCGGCTGGGGCAGCAGGCCGCGCTCCAGCCGGGCCGACTCGGCCTGGCGCAGCTCCACCTCGCGCAGCCGCCGCGCGTTCTCGTCGGCCCGCTTGCGCTCCACCGCGTAGCGCAGCGCCCGGGCCAGCAGCACCCCGTCGACCTGGCCCTTGACCAGGTAGTCCTGCGCGCCCTCGGCGACCGCGACGATGCCCAGGTGCTCGTCGGAGCGCCCGGTCAGCACGCACACCGCGGCGCCGCTGGACATCTCCAGCACCTGGCGCAGCCCGTCCAGCCCCTGCGCGTCGGGCAGGCCGAGGTCGAGCAGCACGCAGTCGACGCCCATCACCCGCTGCCGGGCCTCGCTCAGGCTGGTGGCGACGAGCAGGTCGATCGACGAGTTGGTCTCGGCGAGCAACTCGCCGACCAGGAAGGCGTCGCCCTCGTCGTCCTCGACCAGCAGCACCCGCAGCCGCTCGCCGGGCGGCAGCACCGGGTGACGCCCCAGGCCGTGGCCGGCCGGGAACGCCCGCGGCACGACGGGGGAACCGGCAGGGCCGGCCCCCCGGGGCGGCCGCGTCACCGCACCGGGACGCGGGAGATCGCTGGTGATGTCGGGCTCCTTCCGAGTGCCCTGCTGATCCTGTATTAGACAACGCTCCCACACAACACGACGGGTCCGGCACGGCCGGGATGCCGCCGATCACCACCAGGTGCGGACAAAGGGAGCAAGTGCCCCGCGAGGGCCCGGCCTGCCACCGCCGGAGTCCCGCCGCGGGCCCCGGCGGTGCAGGATGGTGGCCACCCCTGGCCCACCACCCCGAGGCCCGGCCCGGCCCCACCACCGAGGAGTCCCCGTGGGCGCACCGCCCCCCACCCGCGCCGCCGACCGGGCGCTGGCCCGGCCCCGCCGCCGCCCGCTCGCCGCCCTCGCCGCGCTCGCCGCCCTGCTCGCCGTCGGCGGCACCGTCGCGTACGACCTGGACACCCCCGCCCCGCGCCCCGCCGACGCCCCCGCCGACGAGTTCAGCGCCGCCCGGGCGTACCGGAACGTGGAGACGATCGCGGCCCGGCCGCACCCGGCCGGCAGCCCGGCCAACGACCAGGTCCGCGCCCACCTGGAGGGCGTGCTGCGCGGCCTCGGCCTGCAGACCTCGGTGCAGGACACCGTCGCCCGGGAGGCCGGGCAGCTCAGCGGTGCCGCCGCCGGGACAACCCTGGCCCGGGTCCGCAACGTCGTCGCCCGGCTGCCCGGCACCGACCCGACCGGCAAGGTGTTCCTGGTCGCCCACTACGACTCGGTGCAGTCCGGCCCCGGCGGCAACGACGACGCCGCCGGCACCTCCACCATCCTGGAGGTGGCCCGCGCGCTGGCCGCCGGCCCCCGGCCCCGCAACGACGTCGTGTTCGTGCTCACCGACGCCGAGGAGGCGTGCCTCTGCGGGGCGTCCGCGTTCGCCGCCGACCACCCGCTCGCCGCCGACGGCGGGGTCGTGCTCAACCTGGAGGCGCGCGGCTCGACCGGCCCGGTGATCATGTTCGAGACGTCCCGGGACAACGCGAAGCTCGTCGACGTGTTCGGCCAGGCCGCCCCGCACCCCGTCGGCACCTCCTTCGCCGTGGAGATCTACCGGGCGCTGCCCAA
Organism: Micromonospora sp. NPDC002575; assembly: GCF_042889525.1. NCBI lineage: Bacteria > Bacillati > Actinomycetota > Actinomycetes > Micromonosporales > Micromonosporaceae > Micromonospora > Micromonospora sp. NPDC002575. The sequence goes on from NZ_JBIARA010000001.1 coordinate 376,014, forward strand.
CGACACCGACTTCACCGCGTTCCTCGACCGGGCCGGCTTCGTCGGGCTCAACTCCGCGTACATCGACGGCGGGGCGGTCTACCACACGCCGCTGGACACCCCCGCCGCGATGGACCGGGCCAGCCTCCAGCAGCACGGCGACAACGCGCTCGGCCTGGCCCGCGAGTTCGGCCGCGCCGACCTCAAGGCCCTCGACGCCGGGCACGACGCCACCTACTTCCCCGTCCCCGGCGGGCTGGCCCGCTACCCCGGCTGGCTGGTCCTCCCGCTGGCCGTGGCCGCCCTGCTGGCCGTGGCCGCGCTCGGCTGGCTCGCCCGGCGGCGGGGTCGGACCACGTACGGGCGGCTCGCCGCCGGCTTCGCGCTGGGGCTGGCGCCGATCGTCGTCGCACCGCTGGGCGCGCAGTTGCTCTGGGCGGGCGTCGCCGCCGTCCGGCCCGGCTACGCCGAGCTGCTCGACCCGTACCGGCCCACCTGGTACCGGCTCGCCGTGGTGGCGCTCGCCGCCGCGACCCTGTTCACCTGGTACGCGCTGACCCGCCGCCGGGTCGGCCCCGCCGCCCTCGCGATCGGCGGGCTGGGCTGGCTGGCCGTGCTCGGCGTCGTGCTCGCGGTGCTGGCGCCCGGCGGGGCGTACCTGACGACCCTGCCCGCCCTGGCCGGCGCGGCGGCCGGGCTGACCGCGCTCGCCGTGCGGATCGACGGCCCGTGGCCCGTGCTCGCGGCGACCGGGGCCGGCGCGGTGGCCGTGGTGATCCTGCTGCCGACCGTGGTCCTGTTGTTCCCGGCGCTCGGCATGGCGATGGGCGGCGTCGCCGCGCTGTTCGCGGTGCTGCTCGGGCTGGCCGCGCTGCCCGTGGTGGACCTGCTGCACCCCGAGGCCGGCGGCCAGCGCGGCCTGGTCGCCGCCCGCGCCCGCCGGGCCGGCGCGCTCCCGGCCGTCGCCGCCGGGCTCGCGGCGGTGGTGTTCGCCGGGGTCGGGCTCGCCGTCGACCGGTTCGACGCCGCCCACCCCGTGCCCACCCACCTGATGTACGCCCTCGACGCCGGCACCGGGCAGGCCCGCTGGCTCAGCCACGAGACCGACCCCCAGCCCTGGACGGCTCAGTTCGTCGACGGGGTGGGGCCGGTCGCCGACTTCCCCGGGCTCGGCGACACGGAACTACGGGCCGGGCCGGCGCAGGCGGCGAACCTGCCCGCGCCGAAGCTGGAGGTCCTCGCCGACACCAGGTCTGCGGGACAGCGGACCGTGCGGGTGCGGGTCACGCCGCAGCGGCCCGTACGCCTGCTCACCCTGCACGTCGACGGCGCGACCGAGGTCGAGTCGGCGGTGGTGGCCGGCCGGGCGGTCCCCGGCGGACGCGCCACCGGCACCCCCTGGGGCTTCGGCATCGTGTTCCACGCCCCGCCGCCGGAGGGGATCGAGGTCACCCTCGTGCTGGCCGGCGGTGTCGGGCCGGCGGCGCTGCGCGCGATGGACGCCAGCGACGGGCTGGACGGCGTCCCCGGGTTCCGGCCCCGTCCCGCGGACGTCGGGGTGGTCGGCTCGCACAGCTCGGAGATGCTGGCGGTGGCCCGCACGTACCCGCTGTAGGGGGTGGGGTTCGCCGGGGCCCGCCCGGCACCGGCGGCGCCCCGGAACTGGGGAGATCTTGGAGCGGAACGGCCCCTTCAGGGGCCGAAATCCTCCAAGATCTTCATATCTCCACGCCGGCCGCGAGGGATCCTGGCGTTGTTCGCGGAGCTGTGCGGGCCGGCAGCGCGCGCGGGACCGGTGGCGGACATCGGCTGCGAGCCGGGCGGATCACCGCCCACCTGCACAGCCTCGGCGTCGACGCCTTCGGGATCGACCTCGCGCCCGCCATGATCGACCGCGCCCGGCGCGCCCATCCCGGCCTGCGGTTCGAGGTCGGCTCCATGCCCGACCTGAGCCCCGCCGGCGGTTCTCGGGCAGTTCCAGCGGGTGCGGCGGCCACCCGAACGGGTCAGCGCCTGGCTCCGCGACGCCGGCTTTGCCGTCGAGGCTCAGGTGCTGCACCAGCCGGACGAGAGCACGCAGGGCGCGTTCCTCTTCGCTGCCGCGCCTCTCAGCCTTTGGCAGCGGACTTCGTCCGGTAGGGCCGCCCAGGCAGGGCAGCGCGCCACTCCGTGATCACTTCCAGCGGAAGTGGACGAAGAGGCGGCCGAAGTTCTTCGAGTCCTTTTCTACCCGGTGGTAGAGCTGCTTGACGTCCTTCTGGTCGAGGAAGCGCAGGACCCGCTTCTTGAGCTGGCCAGAGCCCTTGCCGGGGATGATCTCCACGAGGGTGGCCTTCTTCGCCACCGCCTCGTCCATGATCCCGCGCAGGGCGCGGTCGATGTCGTGGCCCTTGTTGAAGATGTCGTGCAGGTCCAGCTTGAGCTTCATTCCGCCTCCACCACCTGCGCGACTCCCATGGCAGCCCATGGTAGGCCCGCAGCACGGCGGGACACCACGCGAGCGATCCAGCCCGGCGGCACCACCGCCAGCGCGCGTCCTTTGCTCTGCACCCACGTACGCAACGGCAACCCAGCGTGAGCGACCACCAGGTCTGCCACCCCACGCAGGCTTGCGTATTCCCAGCTCAGCGGGGGTGTGCGTCGGTGGGTGCAGAGCAAAGGGGGGACGAGATGTCTGGCGGGTTCGGGGGCACAGTTACGAAGAGTCGCGCCGGAGGCGCGCCGGCCCTGGCGCGCCTCCGGCGCGGGGCGTGGCCACTGATCAGCGCGCGGGGATGCCCGGCCCGACGCGGTGCGTGCCGGGGAAGGGCGCATTGCCCCTCCCCCGGCGGCGCGGTCAGTGACCGCCGCTGACCCGGCTCTCCACCCGGCGCAGCGCGGTCGTGTAGTCGGTGTTCGTCGAGTACATCGCGGCGGCGATGCGCAGGTGCCGCAGCGCGTCCGCCGGGCGGTTCATCCGCTCCAGCGTCCGGCCCAGCACGTGGTGCGCGTAGTGGTCGCTCGGGTCCCGGTCGACCAGCTCGCGCAGCTGCTCCTCGGCGCGGTTGAGCTGCGCCGTCTGGAAGTAGGCGCGGGCCAGCAACTGCCGCACCGCGGAGTTGCCGGGCTCGGCCTCGACGATCGGCTCCAGCAGCCGCACCGCCCCGGACGCGTCACCCATCTCGAAGAACATGGTCGCCCGTCGGTAGTCCGCCAGAAGGTCCATCGACCCACCTCCTCGTCTCGCGCCGGCACCTGATCCGACGCTGGCACAACACCGGCCGGACCGCGAGTGTTCCGCCACAGGAAGTTGCAGCCGGACGAGGTGTTAGGAAGGGGCCCTTCCTATACAAAAGGCGTTAACAAGGTGCCCTTCCTTGCGCGCGTAGCGCGGTCGTTAGGCTCGGGTGCTGATGAGCGCGACGATGGTGGTCAAGGATCTCGCGGCCGGGCACGGGGAGCGGCTGCTCTTCTCCGGGCTGGACCTGGTGGTCGCCCCGGGCGACGTGATCGGCCTGGTCGGGGTGAACGGGGCGGGCAAGTCGACGCTGCTGCGTACCCTCGCGGGGCTGCTGCCCGTCGAGGCCGGCAGCGTCACCCTGAGCCCGCCCACCGCGACCGTCGGGCACCTGCCGCAGGAGCCGGAGCGCCGGCCCGGGGAGACGGTGCGGGACTTCCTGGCCCGCCGGACGGGGGTGACGGCGGCTCAGGCGGCCCTGGACGCGGCGACCGAGGCGCTGGCGGCCGGGGCGGCCGGGTCCGACGACGCGTACGCCGAGGCGCTGGAACGCTGGCTGGGCCTGGGCGGGGCGGACCTGGAGGAGCGGGCCGAGCAGGTGGCCGCCGAGCTGGGGCTCATGGTCGACCTCGACCACCCGATGACGGCCCTGTCCGGCGGCCAGGCGGCCCGCGCCGGGCTGGCCTCGCTGCTGCTCAGCCGCTACGACGTGTTCCTGCTCGACGAGCCCACCAACGACCTGGACCTGGCCGGGCTGGACCGGCTGGAACGCTTCGTCACCGGGCTGCGCGCCGGCACGGTGCTGGTCAGCCACGACCGCGAGTTCCTGGCCCGCACGGTGACCCGGGTGCTGGAGCTGGACCTGCACCAGCAGCAGGTGCGCCACTACGGCGGCGGCTACGCGGCGTACCTGGAGGAGCGGGAGGTGGCCCGCCGCCAGGCCCGCGCCGAATACGAGGAGTACGCCGACACCCGCGCCGGCCTGGAGGCGCGCGCCCGCACGCAGCGCGCCTGGATGGAGAAGGGCGTGCGCAACGCCCGCCGCAAGGCCACCGACGGGGACAAGAACGTCAAGCACCACCGTGGGGAGACCTCGGAGAAGCAGGCGGCGAAGGCCCGGCAGACGGAACGGCTGATCGAGCGGCTGGAGGTGGTCGAGGAGCCGCGCAAGGAGTGGGAGCTGCGGATGGAGATCGCCGCCGCGCCCCGCGCCGGCGCCGTCGTGGCCGCGCTGCGCGATGCCGTGGTACGCCGGGGAAGCTTCACCCTCGGCCCGGTGACCCTCCAGATCGACTGGGCCGACCGGGTGGCGATCACCGGGGCGAACGGGTCCGGCAAGACGACGCTGCTCGCCGCACTGCTGGGGCGGCTGCCGCTGGACGCCGGCCACGCCGCGCTGGGCCCGGGGGTGGTGGTCGGGGAGGTCGACCAGGCCCGGGGGCTGTTCCTCGGCGAGCAGCCGCTGCTGGACGCGTTCCGGCTGGCCGTACCGGAGCTGTCGCCGGCGGACGCGCGGACGCTGCTGGCCAAGTTCGGCCTGCGCGCCGATCACGTGCTGCGGACGGCGGCGTCGCTGTCGCCAGGCGAGCGGACCCGGGCGGCGCTGGCGCTGTTGCAGGGGCGCGGGGTGAACCTGCTGGTGCTCGACGAGCCGACGAACCACCTGGACCTGGCGGCCATCGAGCAGTTGGAGTCGGCGCTGGCCAGCTACCCGGGGACGCTGCTGCTGGTGACGCACGACCGGCGGATGCTGGACGCGGTGGCGGTCAACCGGCGGGTGCGGGTGGACGCCGGCCGGATCGCCGAGGACTGACGGCGGGCGGATCGCCAGGCCCGACGGCGTGCCGACCGGGGCCGGCGGGGTGACAATGACTCCATGCTCAAGTGGGAGTACGCGCTGTTGGTCCGACGCCGCCAGGCGGCCAGCACGGACGTCGGCTGGGAGCTCGTGTTCATCTGGTACGGCCCGGACGGCTCGATGGTCGACGTCACCCCGTACGGCGACACGGCGCTGGCCCACCTGAACCGGGCCGGCGACCAGGGCTGGGAGCTGGTCGGGATGAGCGAGGACCCGTCGCAGCCGGGCAGCAGCGAGCTGCACCGCTACCACCTCAAGCGGCCGAAGACGGCCGTCGCGCCGCCCCGGCAGCGGATCCGGGGCGCGGGCCGGGCCGCCCGGCGGATCACCGGCTGACGGCTCGTCCTCCTTCGGGGGACCTTGCCCGGCCAGGGTGTAGCGCCCGCCCAGCCGGGTACGGGCGCACCGGAGGTGGCCCATGGTCGCGACGGCCCTGACCGCGCCCTCGGCCGAACGGCTGCGGGCGGTCGACGAGTTCCTCGCCGAGGCGTGGGCGGATCAGGCGGCCCACGACGGGCGGCTGCGCGACCTGGCGGTGCGGGTGCGCTTCGACCGGGGGGTGGCCCACCTGACCGGGGAGGCCGCCGACGCCGGGCAGTTGCGCCTGGTGCGCAACCTGGTCGGCCGGCTCGCCGGGGTGTTCGGCGTCTGGTGCCGGGTGCGGGTCGCCGGCCGCGACCCGGTCGTGGTGGACCTGGGCTGCGGCGGCACCAAGCAGTATCCGCAGAACCTGGGGCTGGACATCTACCCGGCCCCGGGGGTGGACGCGGTGGCCGACCTGTCCGGGTCGCTGCCGCTGGCCGACGACTCGGTGGACGTGCTGTTCGCGGTGCACATCCTGGAGCATCTGATCGACTTCCTGCCGCTGGTGGACGAGTGCCACCGGGTGCTGCGGCCGGGTGGCGTGCTGCACGTGATGAGCCCCTGGTGGGGGCACGTGAACGCGGTGGCCGACCCGACCCACGTGCGGCTGCTGGACGTGCAGACGGTCAAGGGGATCTGCCTGCAACGCCCGCCGGGCACCCCGCGCTGGTATCCCCTGCACGTGGGCTGCGACGGCGCCAGCATCTTCGCCGACCTGACCCCGCTGGGCCCGGACGACCCGGCGCCGGAGCCGCCGCACCTGGCCCGCTTCTTCGCCTGACACCCGCTCGGCGGCAGCCGGCGGCACGACCGTCGCATGTGGACGGGGCCATTGGCGTAGTCAGCGGTCGAGAGTGTGTCGCACTGCCGCCTCCCCGCTGGGTGCCGCGGGCGTTACGCCGCCTCTTTACAGCGTTGAGTACAACGTTATAGAACCGACGGGACGGCGACGAAAGGTGGATTTCCCGGTGACCGCGAAGCTGACCATCGACCCGGCCTTCGCGATCGGGCCGGCCGACCGCCGGATCTTCGGGTCCTTCGTGGAGCACCTGGGGCGCTGCGTCTACGGCGGGATCTACGAGCCCGGCCACCGCAGCGCCGACCCGCACGGCCTGCGCGGCGACGTGCTGGAGCTGACCCGGGAGCTGGGCGTCTCCGTGGTCCGCTACCCCGGGGGCAACTTCGTCTCCGGCTACCGCTGGGAGGACGGCGTCGGCCCGGTCGCCGACCGGCCCCGCCGGCTCGACCTCGCCTGGAAGACGATCGAGACCAACGCCTTCGGCCTCGACGAGTTCATGACCTGGGCGACGGCGGCCGGCGTCGAGCCGATGATGGCCGTCAACCTCGGCACCCGGGGCGTGCAGGAGGCCTGCGACCTGCTGGAGTACGCCAACCACCCCGGCGGCACCCGGTTGTCGGACCTGCGCCGCTCCCACGGCGCACCGGAGCCGTACGGGGTGAAGCTGTGGTGCCTCGGCAACGAGCTGGACGGCCCGTGGCAGGTCGGGCACAAGACCGCCGACGAGTACGGCCGGCTCGCCGCCGAGACCGCCCGCGCGATGAAGTTGATCGACCCGTCGGTCAGCCTGGTCGCCTGCGGCAGCTCCGGCCGGGGCATGCCGACCTTCGCCTCCTGGGAGGCGACGGTGCTGGAGCACGCCTACGAGCACGTGGACTACATCTCCGCGCACACCTACTACGACCCCGCCGACGGCGACCGGGCCAGCATCCTTGCCTCGGCCGTCGACATGGACCACTTCATCGCCGAGGTGGTGGCCACCGCCGACCACGTGGCGGCGAAGCAGCGGCACCGGCGCAAGCTGAAGATCTCGTTCGACGAGTGGAACGTCTGGTACCAGTCCCGCCTCCAGGCCGACCTGGACCGGCGCGGCTGGGTCGAGGCCCCCACCCTCATCGAGGACGACTACACGGCCGTCGACGCGGTGGTCGTCGGCGACCTGCTGATCACCCTGCTCCGGCACGCCGACCGGGTCGGGGTGGCCTGCCAGGCGCAGCTCGCCAACGTGATCGCCCCGATCCGCACCCGCACCGGCGGTCCCGCCTGGCGGCAGAGCATCTTCCACCCGTTCGCCCTCACCGCACGCCACGCCCGGGGCACCGTGCTGCGCACCGAGCCGGTCGGCCCGACGTACGCCACGAAGCGCTACGGAGACGTCCCGGTGCTGGACACCGTGGCGCTGCACGACGAGGAGACCGGCGCGCTGACCGTCCTCGCGGTCAACCGGGGCGTCGCGGACCTCCCCCTCGACCTGGACCTGCGCGGCCTGCCCGGCCTGGCCGGGGCGGCCCACCTCACCCTCGCCGCCGCAGCCGACCCGGACGCCGTCAACACCGAGGCCGAGCCCGACCGGGTCACGCCCCGGGAGCTGGCGGCCCCCGCCCCCGACGGGGGCCGCTGCGCGGTGCTGCTGCCGGCGGTCTCCTGGAACCTGCTACGCTTCGTCCCCGCCGCCGGGTAGCGCCACCCCCGCCGGCGGGTAGCGCCACCCCGGCGGGTGAGCAGGGGACCCTTCTCTACCTCAGGCGTTAACAGGGGGCCCTTCCTTGCGTGCCAGGCGGTTGCGGCGGTAGCCGTAGCCGAAGTAGATGATCCCGCCGAGCGCCATCCAGATCAGGAACCGGATCCAGGTCTCCACCGACAGGTTGAGCATCAGGTAGAGGCAGGCCAGCGCGGAGACGATCGGCAGCACCGGCGAGAACGGCACCCGGAACGGCCGCTCCAGGTCGGGCCGCTTGCGGCGCAGGATCGGCACGGCCACCGACACCAGCACGAACGCGCAGAGCGCGCCGATGCTGACCAGGTCGGCCAGGGCCGACAGCGGCAGGAAGCCGGCGAGCAGCGCCACGGCCACCGTCATAACGGCCGAGATCCGGTACGGGGTGCCCCAGCGCGGGTGCACCTCGGCCACCGACGGCGGGATCAGCCCGTCGCGGCTGATGGCGAAGCCGATCCGGCCCATGGCCACCAGGTCCACGAGGATCACGCTGGTCAGGCCGGCGACGGCGGCGATGGAGACGAGGACGCCGGCCCACTCGGCCCCGACCGCGTTGAAGGCGGACGCGATCGGCGCGCCCCGGTCGATCTCGGTGTAGGGGACCATGCCGACGACGACCAGCGAGACGCCGATGTAGAGCAGGGTGGAGATCAGCAGGGTGCCGAGCAGGCCCAGGGTGAGGTCCCGCTTGGGCCGCCGGGTCTCCTCGCCGAGGTTGGCCACGGCCTCGAAGCCGGTGTACGCGAAGAAGACCACGGCGGCGGCGCTGAGCACGCCGACGAACCCGAACACGGATGGTTCGAGCCCGAACAGGGCCTGGGTGACGGGCTGCTTGATGCCGTCGTCGCCGGCCCCGGCGGGCTCGGCCGGCGGGATGAACGGGGTGAGGTTCGCGGCCCTCACGAAGAACAGGCCGGCGACGACGATGAAGACGCAGATGGCCACCTTGACCAGCACGAGCAGGTTGGTCACCCGGGCGGACTCGCGGATGCCGACGATCGCCACGACGCCGAGCAGCAGCACGACGGCGATCGCGCCGACGTTGACGATGCTGCCCTCCTCGCCGAACCAGGCGGTGGGCAGGCCGAGCAGTTCGGCGAGGTAGCCGGACCAGCCGCGGGCCACCACGGCCGCGCCGAGGGCAAACTCCAGCAGCAGGTCCCAGCCGATGATCCAGGCGACGATCTCGCCCATCGTCGCGTACGCGTAGGTGTAGGCGCTGCCGGCTGTCGGCACGCTGGAGGCCAGCTCGGCGTAGCAGAGGGCGGCGAGCAGCGCGACCACGCCGGCGATGGCGAACGAGATCACCACGCCGGGGCCGGCGCTGTCGCGGGCCTCGATGCCGGTGAGCGTGAAGATGCCCGTGCCGATGACGATGCCGATGCCGAAGCCGGTGAGGTCACGCGCGCCGAGGCGGCGCTTGAGGCCGGGGCCGCCGCCCTCGCCGTCCGCCTCGCCCTGGGCTATCACGTCCTTGATCGGTTTGGTACGCAGCACGGACACCGCGCTCACCCCTCCCACCGTGCGACCACCACCGTGGCGGCCGGTGACCGGGCAAGCTACCCAGCCCGAAGATCGGCGAATCACGACTTTGGGTGTCGATGTGGTCACGGTCCGCCGCGCAGCCCGGCTCGCCCCGGCGGAGTTCGGGGCCGCGCGGGCATCGAACCGGGCGGAGGTCTTGCGCCGGGCCCGCCCGATGTGAAAATTTCCTACCAGCGAAAGATCGGCTGCGGCGGTTCTTGCCGCAGCAAGCATCGCGCCCGCCCGCCGAGCCCCACCGAAGGGACGCACCGGATGAAGGCAACTCGGCTCAGAGCCGCCGGGCTGGCCGTGGCCCTGCTCGGCGCGCTCGTCGCCGCCCCACCCGCGGCAGCTGCACCGGCCGGCGCCTCCGCGTCGGCGGCACAAACCCGCGCCGCCGCGCAGGCCGGGTCCGCCAGCCCCGGCACCGCCGCGCCCTGCGCCACCGACCCGGCCGCCCCGAAGCGGCAGTTCCGGGCCATGTGGATCTCGTCGGTGGTGAACATCGACTGGCCGACGAAGGCGTCGCAGACCGCCCCCGACCGCGTCGCCGCCCAGCAGGCCGAATACCTGGGCTGGCTCGACCTGGCGCAGCGGCTGCACCACAACGCGGTGGTGGTGCAGGTCCGGCCCACCGCCGACGCGTTCTGGCCGTCGCCGCACGAGCCGTGGTCGGAGTACCTGACCGGGGTGCGCGGGCAGGACCCGGGCTGGGACCCGCTGGCGTTCCTCGTCGACGAGGCGCACAAGCGCAACCTGGAGTTCCACGCCTGGTTCAACCCGTACCGGATCTCCATGCCGGCCCCCGGCGGCGCGGGCGCGGACCTCACCCAGCTCGCGCCCGGCCACCCGGCCCGCCAGCACCCCGAGTGGACGTTCGCGTACCCGCCGGCCGGCGTCGCCGGCAGCCGGCTCTACTACGACCCCGGCGTCCCGGCGGTCCGCGAGTTCGTCCAGACCGCCATGATGGACGCCGTCACCCGGTACGACGTCGACGGCGTGCACTTCGACGACTACTTCTACCCGTACCCGAGCGGCACCTACCAGTACCCGGACGACGCCACGTTCGCCCAGTACAACCGGGGCTTCACCGACCGGGCCGACTGGCGGCGGGACAACATCGACCTGCTGATCCGGGAGATGAACGACAGGATCAAGGCCGCGAAGCCGTGGGTGAAGTTCGGGGTCAGCCCGTTCGGCATCTGGCGCAACGCGTCGGCCGACCCGAACGGCTCGGACACCACCGGCAGCCAGTCGTACGACATCATCTCCGCCGACACCCGCAAGTGGGTCAAGCAGGAGTGGATCGACTACATCGTGCCACAGCTCTACTGGTACATCGGCCAGTACCCGGCGGCCGACTACGCCCGGCTGGTGCCGTGGTGGGCCGAGACGGTGCGCGGCACCCGCGTACAGCTCTACATCGGCCAGGCCGACTACAAGAGCGGCGACCCGGCGTACGGCACGTACTGGCAGAACCCGCGCGAGCTGTCCGACCACCTGACGCTCAACCGGGCGTACCCGGAGGTGTTGGGCAACGTGCACTTCTCGGCCGTGCAGGTGCGGGCGAACCGGCTCGGGGCGACCGACCTCTACGCCGCCGAGCACTACTCGCTGCCGGCCCTGACGCCGGCGATGCCGCACCTGCCGGCGAAGCCGCTGCTGGCCCCGGTGGTCACCGGCGCGCAACGCCAGGCCGACGGGGTGCGGCTGAGCTGGCGGCAGCCGGCCGACGGCGTGGGCCCGCTGGGCCGGGCCACGTCGTACGCGATCTACCGGTTCGACGGGACCGGCCCGGCCGGCGCGTGCGGCTTCGCCGACGCGTCCCACCTGGTCGGTACCGTCCGGGCCGCCCCCGGCGCGACCCAGTCCTGGGTGGACACCACGGCCGCGGCCGGCGCGCGGTACACGTACCACGTGACGGCGCTGGACCGGCTGTCGAACGAGAGCCCCGTCAGCCCGCCGCGCTTCGTGCGCTGACGGCTGACGGCACGGGCGAGTGCCCCGGGCGCCCCAGCGTCCGGGGCATTCGTCTGTTTCAACTCATGTCACCAGATGTTGGTTTATGACGTACTCGGCCGTCCGCGGTTTGATCGACACTTGTCGAATCCGGTGACCCGCCGGTAACCACCCGCACCGCCCACCCCCGCGGAGGTCCCCCCGTGCCCAGACGCCTCGCCACCCTCCTCGCCTCCGGCGCGCTCGCCCTGCTCGCGGCGCTCGCGGTCGCCTCCCCCGCAGCCGCCGCCGTCAGCACCAGCCAGAAGCTCAGCGTGCTGTCGAGCTGGACGCAGACCAGCGCCAGCAGCTACAACACCTGGAACTCGGCCCGGCAGAACCAGTCCGCCTGGGCCGAGTACGCCTTCAACTGGTCCACCGACTACTGCTCGTCCAGCCCGGACAACCCGCTCGGGTTCAACTTCAAGCTCTCCTGCCAGCGGCACGACTTCGGCTACCGCAACTACAAGGAGATGGGCCAGTTCCCGGCCAACAAGGCCCGGCTGGACAGCGCCTTCTACGAGGACCTGAAGCGGGTCTGCGCCACGTACAGCTCGGTGGTCCGCCCCGCCTGCTACAGCCTCGCGTGGACCTACTACGAGGCGGTCAGCATCTTCGGCTCGGTCGCGGCGGTCCGGCAGGCCGACATCGACCGCGCCGCCCGCATCAAGGCCGCCGCCGAGCGCTGACGTGCAAGGAAGGGCCCCCTGTTAACGCATTCTGCATAGCAGGGGACCCTTCCTAACAGCAGCCCTCGGCGGGACGCGCGGGAGCGGGAGCGGATGCCGGCGTGGAAGTGGATGCCGGCGCGGGGGCGGTCGCCGGCGCGGGGGCCGGTGCTCCGGTGACGGCGAAGCGGGTCGAGTCCACCCCGAGGTCGGGGTGCTCCACCGCCAACGCCATCGCCGCCGCCTCCTCCAGCCCCAGCTCGCTCCCCGCGCCGTACGCGGCGTCGAAGGCCACGTCGCCCATCTCCCGGCGCAGCTCGGCCTGCCGTTCCAGCCAGTAAGCCCCGTAGATGCCGGGGGTCGAGCGCAGGCTCTCCCGGGTCGCCTGGGCCGCGCCGAAGAGCCGGGCGGCGGTCAGCGGGTCGCCACCGGCCGCGCAGCGCACCGCGACCGCGTTCAGGCTGTCGCAGGCCCGGCGGTGGAAGCCGTGACTCATCCGGGAGCGCAACGCGACCAGCAGGTGCTCGTGCGCGGCCACCAGGTCGCTTCGGGCCAGCGCCACCATACCGAGCAGCATGTCCACCGACCGACGCCCCCGGTCCGCCGGGCGGACCGCCTCGACCGGGCGGGCCGCGCCGAGCAGCTCCGCGGCCTCCGCCAGCGCGCCCCGCCGCCAGAGCAGCTCGGCGAGGCTGAGCACCGCGAAGAGGGCGTCCCCCGCCACCTCCCGCTCGTGCGCCCAGGCGATGACCTCCCGGCAGGCCCGCTCGGCGTCGGCGAACTGCCCCATGTCGACCAGCGGGGCGGCCCGCCCGGCCAGCACCCGGGCCAGCAGGCCGGCGTCGCCGGCGCGGCGGGCCGCCGCCTCGGCCTGGTGGGAGTAGCGCAGCTCCTCCGCGAACTCGCCGTCCGCGCCGGCGTGCAGCGAGTGCATGTGGTACGCGGCGGCCAGCTCGGCGTCCGGCACGTGCTCCCCGGTCTCGGCCATCCGGCCGTAGAGCCGGAACAGCCAGAGGCGTCCCTCCCGGGCCAGCCCGCGCTCCCGCCACCACTGGTCCAGGCCCCCGGCCAGGCGCAGCCCGTCCCGGGCGCTGCCGCCGGTCGTGCACCAGCGCAGCGCGGCGCGCACCTCGCCGGCGAGCGGGTCGAGGGCGTACAGGGAAAGGGTCGTCGGCCGGCCGTCCGGCCCGAGGTGGGCCCGCCGCAGCGCGCGCGTCGACCAGGCCAGGTGGCGGTCCCGGGCCGCCCGCTCCTCGCCCGCCTGGGCCAGCCGCCGCGCCGCGTACGCCCGGATCGGGTCGAGCATCCGGTACGTGCTGCCCGACGCGTGCGGCTCGGCCAGGATCATCGACTTGTCCACCAGCACCGACAGCGGATCCAGCGGGTCGTCGTCGAGCAGCCACTCCACCGTCGGCAGGTCCACCGGGCCGGCGAAGACCGCCAGCCAGCGCAGCAGCCGGGCCGCCCGGGGCCCGAGCGTCCGGTACGACCACGTGACGGTGGCCTGCATGGTGAGGTGCCGCTCGGCGGCCGAACGCTGCACGGCACGGGTCGCCGGGGTGGGCGGCGCGTTGCCCCGGGACGCCGCCACCAGGTCGACGGTGTCCTGCTGGTTGCCCGTCCAGCCGTGCTCGTCCCGGGGCGGCTGTGGGGCCTCCCGGCCGGCGTCGAGGGTGCCGAGCACGTCGTCGAGGCGCTCGGCGAGCTGCCCGACGGAGAGCACCCGCAGCCGGGCGGCGGCCAGCTCGATGGCGAGCGGCAGCCCGTCGAGCCGGCGTACCACCCGCCGCAGGTCGGCCGACTCGACCGGGGCCGGCTCCCGGCCGCCCCGGGCCGCCGCCGTGCGGTCCAGCAGGAGCGCCACCGCGTCGCTCTCCGCGCCGCCCGGCCGGGGCTCGACGGACAGCGGCGGTATCCGCCACACCACCTCGCCGGGCAGGCCGAACGACTCGCGGCTGGTGGCCAGCACCCGGACCCCTCCCCCACCGGCGAGCAGCCGGGAGATCAGCTCGGCGCAGGCGGCCGGCTGGGCGTCGCAGGTGTCCAGCAGGACCAGCATCCGGCGGGCGGCGGCGTACTCGACGAGGGTGTCCACCATCCGGCGGCCGGGCTCCGGACGCAGCCCGAGCACGGCGGCGACCGCGAACGCCACCAGCCCCGGGTCGGTCACCGTGGCGATGTCGACGAACCACACACCGTCCGGATACTCCTCCACCATGCCGGCCGCCAGCTCGACGGCGAGCCGGGTCTTGCCGGCCCCGCCCGCCCCGAGCACGGTCACCAGCCGGTGCCCCATCGTCAGCCGGCGCAGCTCGGCCCGCTCCGCCTCCCGGCCGACGAAGGAGGTGACCTGGGTCGGCAGGTTGTGCGCCACCGCGTCGGCGGTGCGCGGCCGGGGGAACTGCCGCTCCAGGCCGGGCGCGAGCAGCTGGAACAGCCGCTCGCGGTCGTCGAAGCCGCGCAACCGGTGCAGGCCGAGGTCCAGCAGGGACGCGCCCGCCGGCAGCGGGGAGGCGAGCCGCGCGGTGGCCGCCGAGCAGAGCACCTGCCCGCCGTGGGCGGCGGCGGCGACCCGGGCGGCCCGGTGCACCTCGTGGCTGGCGTACTCGCCGTCGCGGGGCTCCGCCCAGCCGGTGTGCAGGCCCATCCGGACCCGGGGCGCGGCCTCCGGGGCCGGCCAGTCGTGCGTCGCGAGCGCGCGCTGCGCGGTGAGGCAGGCGGTGAGCGCGGCACCCGCGTCGGGAAACGCGATGAAGAACGAGTCGCCCTCGGTGAGCAGCTCCGCGCCGTCGGTGTGGGCCAGGGTGTCCCGCAGCAGCCTGCGATGTTCCCGCAGCACCGGACGGTACCCGGGACCGAGCAGCTGGGCCAGGCGCGTCGAACCCTCGATGTCGGTGAACACGAAGGTCACCCATCCGCTCGGGAGGTGGATCCCTGGCGACATACGTCGAACCTCCGCCCCCGTGACGACGGGTACATGCTGCCCTATGGTCGGGCCGTCACGCATCGTGAGAACGGATGGGCGCAATCCGCCCCAAGGTGCCAACCGGGGCCGGAAACGGCAGGACCCGGCCCGGTACGGCCCCGTCGGGCCAGGTCGGCCGGGCCCGACGGGCCGGTCGGGTCGAGGTCAGCAGCCGCACCCGCCACCGCAGCAGCCGCCGCCACCGCCCGCGGAGGGGGCGGGCGCCGCCGCACCTCCGCCGCCACGGCCGGTCACGGCCACGGTGGACAGGAGCTTGACGGTGTCGGCGTGCCCGCTCGGGCAGGGCGCCGGCTCGCCGGCCTGCGCCATCGGACGGTTGACCTCGAAGGTGTCGCCGCACGCGCGGCAGCGGAACTCGTACCGGGGCATGGCACCAGGGTACGACCGGTCCTGACGCCGGGCGGGACATGGGTGATACTCGACGGGTGGTGGACGGCGAGGACAGACCGGCGGTTCGGGCCCTGCGACCGGCCGCGCCGCCCGACGATCCGGGTGGCGTGCCGCCGCGTGCCCGGGTGCCCCGCCCCCGCCGGCCCTGGCTGCGTGGCGAGCCGCCCGCCGACGCCCTGCCGCCGGCCGACCCGGAACCGGGCAAACCGGAACCGGCCACGCCCCAACCGGCCACGCCGGAGGCGAAGAAGCCGGAGCCGACCGAGCCAAGGCCGACCGAGCCGGAGGCGACCGAGCCGGAGGCGACCGAACCGAAGCCGACCGAGCCGGAGGCGACGAAGGCGGAACCGGACGAGCCGGAGGCGAAGGAGAAGGCCGCCGAGGAGGGGCCCGCCGCGAAGGGGGCCGCCAAGGGGGAGGCCGACGGCGAGGAGCCGGGGGCCGGCCGCACAGAACCCGACGGCAAGGGCCCAGCCGCGAAGCCGACCGGGGTGGCCCGCCGGCGTCGGGTGCCGTTCGCCCACGCCGTACGCATGCCCCCGCCCCGGCAGGCGGCGGTCGCCGCCGCCCGCGCCACCCGCGCCTGGTCCCGCCGCCCAAGCGGCCGGCTCACCCTGCCCGGCCTGTTCCTGCTCGTCCTGGTCGCCGGCACCGCCGCCGCCGGGGCGCTGCTGGTGCCGGCGTCCGCGCCGAAGCCCCGCCCGGTGGCGGTGGGCGGCACCGCCGGCACGCCGGGGGCCGGCACGGCGACGCCGCAGGGTGGCCTGCTGCCCGGCGGGTCGGCCACTGCGCTGCCGCCCGGCGCGACGGCGGTGCCCGGCGCGAGCGCGGGGCCGGTCGTGCCGGCGCCGACCGGCCGGCCGGCGGACGCGCTCGCCGCGTGGGCGCAGCAGACCGGGGCGAAGGTCGGCATCTCGCCGGTGGCCATGCAGGCGTACGGGTACGCCGAGCTGGCGCTCGCCCAGACCACCCCGGGGTGCCGGCTGAGCTGGACCACCCTCGCCGCGATCGGGTACGTCGAGTCGCGCCACGGCCAGGCCAACGGCGCGACCCTGGGCCCGGACGGGCAGGCGCTCCCGGAGATCATCGGCGACCCGCTCGACGGCAAGGGCGGGCGGCAGCGGATCACCGACACCGACCGGGGGCTGTACGACAAGGACACCGTCTACGACCGGGCGATCGGGCCGATGCAGTTCATCCCGACGACCTGGCAGGAGATCGGCGCGGACGCCGACAACGACGGGCGCAAGAACCCGCACGACCTGGACGACGCGGCGCTGGCCGCCGGCAACTACCTGTGCAAGGGCGGCCGGAACATGACGGTCCCCGGCGACTGGTGGGGGGCCATCCTGTCGTACAACGACGTGCGCCGCTACGCCCAGGACGTCTTCGACAAGGCCAACGAGTACGGGCTGGCCAGCCGCCGCCCGTGAGGTGACCGCCGCCGCCCGTGCGTCGACCGCCCGGGCGCGCGGGGAGAAACCGGGCGCATCCGGGAACTGGACACTTCCGTCAAGCTGCCGTAAGCGGCAAGCTAGACGGGTGATGGTGCGCGAATGGGACCCCCGGGCCGCGTCGTCCGCCGAGCTCGCGTCGCTGCTGGACACGCTGAACGCGGTGCTGGCGGCCGACCTCCCGCAGGATCCGCCGTGGCAGGGCAGCCACCTGCGGGAATACCTCTCCGAGGTGATGCCCGGCGAGCGGCGGATCGCCTGGGTGGCCCAGGCCGACCCGGCCGCCGGTGGCGCGCCCGGCCCGATCCTCGGCCACGGCCACGTGCTGCTGCTCGGCGACATCGGCGTGCTGGAGGTGCTGGTGCATCCGTCGGTGCGCCGCACCGGCCTGGGCCGGGACCTGACCCGGGTGGCCGCCCGCCGGGTCTACCAGGAGGGCTTCCAGTCGATCGGGGTCGAGGTCGTCGGCGGCACCCCGGCGGTGGCGTTCTACGAGGCGTTGGGCTTCTCCCGGGAGTACGTGGAGACCCGCAGCGTGCTCGACCTGTCCGTGGTGGACTGGTCGGCGCTGGCCGAGATGGCCACGGGCGTCGGCGCGGGTTACCAGGTGCGGTTCTGCCCGGGCGGCCCGCCGGACGACCTGATCGAGGCGTACGCGCGGGCGAAGGCCGAGGTGCGCGACGTCGACGACGGCGAGCTGCGCCCCAGCTCGTACGACCCGCAGCGGCTGCGGGACAGCCTGGCCACGCTGCACCGGCGCGGCATGAAGCCGTACATCGTGCTCGCCACCCACGACCGCACCGGCGAGGTGGCGGGGCTGACCGAGGTGGTGGTGCCGGCGCAGCACCCGACCCGGGCCGACCAGTACGACACGATCGTGGTGCAGGAGCACCGGGGCTACGGGATCGACCGGGCGATCAAGGCCCGGATGCTGCTGGAGCTGCGCTCGGCCGAGCCCGCGCTGACCGAGGTGCAGACCTGGAACGCCCAGGCCAACGAGGCGATGCTGAAGGTCAACGCCGAGCTGGGATACCGCCCGGACCGGGAGTGGTGCGAATACGGCGTGGACGTGGCTGAGTTGGTGCACCGGCTCGGAGGCTGAGTCGGCAATTCACCAAAGCGCCCCGCGGGGGATGGACGGCGGACAGCGCCGCCGCTTAACGTGCGTTCGTTCACGTCCACCCATCGTGGAGGCCCCATGCGCCCGCGCCGCAGAACTGCCGCGCTCGCGACCGCCGTAGCCGTCACCATCCCGGTCATCGGCGTCGCACCCACCGCGGCCAGCGCCGCGCCCACCGACCTGTTCATCTCGGAGTACGTCGAAGGCTCGTCCAACAACAAGGCGATCGAGCTGTACAACGGCACCGGTGCCCCCGTCGACCTCACCGCCGGTGGTTACCAGCTCCAGCTCTATTTCAACGGCAGCACCACGGCCACCACCCTGGCCCTCACCGGGACGGTGGCCGCGGGCGACACGTTCGTCTTCGCCGCCGCCTCGGCCGCGCCGGCGATCCTCGCCCAGGCCGACCAGACGACCGGGGCCAGCCTCTTCAACGGCGACGACGCGATCGTGCTGCGCCGGGGCACGACGGTGCTCGACTCGATCGGCCAGGTCGGCGTCGACCCGGGCACCGAGTGGGGCACCGGCCTGACCAGCACCGCCGACAACACGCTGCGGCGGCTGCCCACGGTCACCTCCGGCGACACCGACCCCTCGGACGCCTTCGACCCGGCCGCCCAGTGGGCCGGCTACGCCACCGACACGTTCGACGGGCTGGGCGCGCACACCGTCGACGGCGGCGGCCCCGTCGACCAGCCCGCCACGGTCACCTGCGGCGGCGCGCTGACCACGTCCGCCGGCACCGCCGCCAGCCGCGAGGTCACCGCCACCGACCCGGACGACAGGATCGTCGACCTGGCGGTCACCTCGGTCAGCCCCGCCCCGGCCACGGGCACGATCAGCCGCACCGGGTTCACCCCGGCCGACGCCGTCGGCGGCACCGCCCGCGCCACGGTCGCCACCAGCGCCGACCTGGCCGCCGGGGCGTACACCGTGACCGTGACCGCGACCGACGCGGACGGCGCCACCGCCACCTGCGCGCTGGCCGTGACCGTGACCCGGGAGCTGACCGTCGGCGAGGTGCAGGGCCCGACCACCGACGCCGAGTCCGGCCCGGCCGACCGGTCGCCGCTCGCGCCGGCCTCCGGCAACGGCACGAGCAGCAGCCTGTACGACGTGCGGGGCGTGATCACCCAGCGCACCCTGGCCCGGACCTCGGCCGGGGCCGACCAGCACGGCTTCTTCCTGCAGAGCCGCGCCGACGACACCGACGGCGACCCGTCCTCCTCCGACGGCATCTTCGTCTTCATGGGCACGTTCACGTCGCTGATCGGCGGCTACGTGCCGACGGTGGGCGACGAGGTGGTGCTGCGGGCCCGGGTGTCCGAGTACTACAACATGACCCAGCTCTCCGGGGCCTCGCTGGTCCGCAAGATCGCCTCCGGCCTCGACGTGAACGCCGTCGTCGCCGTCGCCGACGCGGTGCCCCCGGCCGACTTCGCCGCCGCGCAGCGGTTCTGGGAGCGGCACGAGGGCGCCCGGCTGCGCGTGCGGGCCGGCAGCGGCGCGGTGAGCGGCCGGAACGTGTTCGCGTCCACCGCGGACTCCGAGGTGTGGGTGGTCGACCGCGACGACCCGCTGCTGGGCCGCGCCGACGCGTACGCCCGCCGGGTGTTCCGCGACGCGCACCCGCTGGACAACGACCCGACCCGCCGCTTCGACGACGGCAACGGCCAGCGGATCATGCTGGGCGCGATGGGCGTCAAGGCCACCGCCGGGGACAACGCCGCCCTGCTGCCGCCGGCCCGGACCTTCGACACCCTCACCGGGGACGCGTACGGCGCGCTCTACTACTCGTTCGAGAAGTACGGCGTCCAGGTCGAGCAGGCCGCCTTCGCCGCCGGGGCCGACCCGTCGAAGAACAACCCGCCGCAGCCGGCCGACCGGTCCCGGGAGATCGCGGTCGCCACGTACAACGTGGAGAACCTCTACGACCACCGGGACGACCCGTTCGACGGCTGCGACTTCACCGGCAACGCCGGCTGCACCGGGGTCAGCCCGCCGTTCGACTACGTGCCGGCCAGCGAGGCCGACTACCGGGAGCACCTGGCGGCGCTCGCCGACCAGATCCGCACCGATCTGCACTCGCCGGACCTGATCCTGGTGCAGGAGGCCGAGGACCAGGACATCTGCTCCGTCTCCGGGGGCGCGCTGGTGTGCGGCGACACGAACGACGCCGACGGCGCGCCGGACACCCTCCAGGAGCTGGCGCTGGCCGTCGCCGCTGCGGGCGGGCCCGCGTACGCCGCCGCGTACGACCGGACCGGCGCGGACGCCCGCGGCATCACCGCCGGTTTCCTCTACCGCACGGACCGGCTGTCGCTGGCCGAGGCGACCGCCGCCGACCCGCTGCTCGGCTCCGCGCCGACGGTGCCGTACCGGTCGGCGGGGCTGCCGTCCAACGCGGACGTGCAGAACCCGAAGGCGCTCAACGCGGTGCTGCCGGCCGACACCGACACCTCCACCGGCAAGGACGGCAACAACGTCTACACCCGGGCCCCGCAGCTCGGCAAGTTCTGGGTCAAGGCGGCCCCGGGCTCGTCCGAGGGGTACCACCTGTGGGCGCTGAGCAACCACTTCTCGTCGGGGCCGGACAGCCGGGTCGGGCAGCGCACCGAGCAGGCCCGCTACGGCGCGGCGCTGGTCACCGCGATCCACAACGCGGACCCGAAGGCGCGGGTGGTGTACGGCGGGGACCTGAACGTCTTCCCCCGCCCCGACGACCCGATCGCCACCGGGGCCGACCCGACCCCGTCGGACCAGCTCGCCGCCCTGTACGACGCGGGCCTGCACAGCCTGTGGGACGACCTGGTCGCCGACGTGCCGTCGTCGGCGTACTCGTACAGCTTCGAGGGGCAGGCGCAGACGCTGGACCACCTGTTCGTCAACGACGCGCTGCGCGACGACCTGGTGCAGGTGCGGGCGGCGCACGTCAACGCCGACTGGCCGGCGGAGTTCACCGGGGACGGGTCGCGCGGCTCCAGCGACCACGACCCGCAGGTGGCCCGGTTCCGCTCCCGCGCCTCGCTGAGCGTCGCGGACGCCACGGTGGCCGAGGGCGACAAGGGCACCCGCCCGCTCACCTTCACCGTCACCGTGTCCCGGCCGCTGTCCCAGCCCGCCCTGATCTGCGCCGCCACGTACGGCACCACGGCGCAGGCCGGGTCGGACTACGAGCCGTACGTCGGCTGCAAGGTGCTCGCGGCCGGGCAGACCTCGCTGGCCTTCGCGGTCACCGTGCGCGGTGACCGCAAGCGCGAGGCCGACGAGAAGGTGAACCTGCTGGTGGCCGGCGTGCCCGGCCTGCACCTGGCCGACCCGCTGGCCGTGGGCACCATCGTCGACGACGACTGACCCGCACCACGGCTGCACGGCTGCACGGCGGCCCGTCGCCCGGCTTCCTGGCCGGGTGGCGGGCCGTCAGCCGTACGGGGGGACGGCGCGCGGCGGTGGCGGCACGTGCCGGAGCTTGGCGACCCGGACCTCCCACCGGCTGCGGCGGCGCATCGCGTCGCGGTAGGCGCGGTTGCGGTAGAAGGTCTCCGGCGGGCGGGCCAGCCCGTAGACGTCGGCCCACCACTCCCCCGGCTCGGGGTCGAGAATGGTGTCCAGGTGGGACGGGTAACGACGCTCGGCCCCGTCGCGGGCGTCATCGCGATCGCGCATCGGCTGCAGCACCCGGCCGAACTCGTCCACCACGGCCAGCCGGAAGCCCGCCGCCGCGAGGAGGCGGCGCAGCATGGCGATGCTGGGGGTCAGCGCGCCGGCCTCGATCCGCCCGACCGTGGACGGGTGCACCCCGGCGTACGCGGCCAGCTCGCGTTGGCTGGCGTCGGCCCGCCGCCGCACGGCCCGGATGATGCCGGCCGCCGGCCACGGGATGTCGAACGGCTCGGTCAGCATCGCCGACGACTCGTCGCCTGCTGTGGGCTCGGCTGTTGTGGGCTCGCCTGCTGTGGGCTCGGCTGCTGTCGGGTCGCCGGTCTCGGCGTCGTCGCCTCCGGGGGCGTCGTCGGGCTGCTGTGGCGGGGAGTGGGCTGGCATGGGTTCACGTTCCCCGCCCGCGCGGACCGGTCGCAACCCCGCCCCACGCGGCTGTGGATAACCGGGCGTCTGGCGAGCCCACGGGGGCCCCGGCCGAGGCGCGGGCGACAACTCCTCGCGGCCCCTTTGCTCTGCACCCGCTGACGCAACAGTCACCCTGGGTGAGCGTTGCGCCCGTGGGTGCAGAGCAAAGGAGGCGAAAGAGAGAGTTGGGGTCCGGCAGGAAAGGCGCACAAAAGGTGCAACAGGGAACGACAGGAAGCGACAGGGCAACGAGGGTGCGCAGCCCGGATGCGCTCAGTAACGGTCGCGGAGCAGGCGGGCGGCCTCGACCGCCCAGTAGGTGAGGATGACCTGCGCCCCGGCTCGCCTGATCGAGGTCAACGTCTCCAGCATGACCCGTTCCCGGTCGACCCAGCCGTTGGCGGCGGCGGCCTCGACCATCGCGTACTCGCCGGAGACCTGGTAGGCGGCGACCGGGACGTCGACCGCCGCACGCACCGCCGCCACCACGTCGAGGTAGGGCAGGGCCGGCTTGACCATCACCAGGTCGGCGCCCTCGGCGACGTCCAGGGCGACCTCGCGCAGGGACTCCCGCAGGTTCGCCGGATCCTGCTGGTAGGTGCGCCGGTCCCCGTCGAGGCACGACTCCACCGCGTCCCGGAACGGGCCGTAGAAGGCGGAGGCGTACTTCGCCGCGTACGCGAGCACCGCCACGTCGGCGTGGCCGGCGGCGTCCAGGGCCCGGCGGACCACGCCCACCTGGCCGTCCATCATCCCGGACGGGCCGACCATGCCGACCCCGGCGGCGGCCTGGGCCACCGCCATCTCGGCGTACGCGGCGAGGGTGGCGTCGTTGTCCACCTCACCGTCGGGGGTGAGCAGGCCGCAGTGCCCGTGCGAGGTGAACTCGTCCAGGCACAGGTCGCTCATCACCACGGTCGCGTCGCCGACCTCGGCGACCACGTCGGCGATGGCGACGTTGAGGATGCCGCCCGGGTCGATGCCGCCGGAGCCCCGCTCGTCCCGCGTCGCCGGCACCCCGAAGAGCATGATCCCGCCCACGCCGGCCTGCACCGCCTCGGCGGCGGCCTTGCGCAGCGAGTCCCGGGAGTGCTGGAGCACCCCCGGAAGCGACGCGATCTGCCGCGGCTCGGTCAGCCCCTCCTTGACGAACATCGGCACGACCAGCTCGGCCGGGTCGACGCGGGTCTCGGAGACCAGCCGCCGCACGGCCGCGTTGCGGCGCAGCCGGCGGGGCCGGATCTCGGGGTACGGCATGAGGGGCCTCCCTGTGCGTGCTGGCCGTGCGGCCGGTGCGACTAGCGGAACCGCAGGGCGGTCGGCCCCTGCACCTTCGACCCGCGGCGCTGCTTGGCCGGCATGGCGGCCAACTTCTCGCGCAGCTCGACGGCGTAGGCGGCGAGCGCCTCCACGAGGTCGGGCACCGAGGCGTGCGGAGGCTGGACGTCGACCCGCAGGCCGAACTCCGTCGCGGTCTCCGCCGTCTTGGGCCCGATGACCGCGACAACCGTACGCGCGTGCGGCTTCCCGGCGATGCCGACCAGGTTCCGGACCGTGGAGGACGAGGTGAACAGCACCGCGTCGAACCCGCCCGACTTGATCGCGTCGCGGATCTCGGCGGGCGGCGGGGCGGCCCGGACCGTGCGGTACGCGGTCACGTCGTCGACCTCCCAGCCGCGCTCGGTGAGCCCGGCGGCGAGGGTCTCGGTGGCGATGTCGGCGCGGGGCAGCAGCACCCGGCCCACCGGGTCGAGGATCTCGTCGTGCGGCGAGAACTCGGCGAGCAGCCCCTCGGAGGACTGCTCCCCGGCGGGGACCAGCTCCGGCTGGATGCCGAACGCGCGCACGGCGTCGGCGGTGGCCTCGCCGATGCAGGCGATCTTGACGCCGCCGAAGTGCCGGGCGTCCAGGCCGTGCTCGGCGAACTTCTCCCACACCGCGCGGACGGCGTTGACCGAGGTGAAGACCACCCAGGCGTACCGGCCGTCGACCAGGCCCTTGACGGCCCGCTCCATCTGGGCGGGGGTGCGCGGCGGCTCGACCGCGATGGTCGGCACCTCGCACGGGATCGCCCCGTACGCGCGCAGCCGCGCGCTCATCACCCCGGCCTGCTCCTTGGTGCGGGGGACGAGCACCTTCCAGCCGTACAGCGGGCGGTTCTCCCACCAGCTCATCTTGTCGCGCTGGCCGACGCCCTCGCCGACGGTGAGCACGACCCGGCCGGTGAAGCCCAGCGCCGCCGCGACGAACGAGTCCACGGTCGACGTGGTCGTGTACTGGGTCTCCCCGGTGCCGTCGCCGGTCACCCCGACGCCGGTCGCGCCGTCGACCCCGGCGGCGAGCAGGCCGTCGCGGATCGCGGCCAGGTCACCGGCGTCCACGGCGAGCGCCAGCGAGCCCCGGCCGACGGCGGCGGCGAGCGCGTCGAAGTCCAGCGTGGTGACGTCCTCGACGTCGGCGGCGGTGCGTACGCCCGGCAGCGGCACGCCCGCGTACGTGGCGACGCCCTCGGCCTGGCCGACGCCCGGCACCACCTCGAAGTGCGCGGCGGTCCGGGCGACCGCCTGCACCTCCTTGACCACCGAGTCGTGCCCGAACGGGTCGCCGGCGACCAGGTGCACGGCGTTCAGGCCGGACCTCGCGGCCGAGATCAGCACCTTCGCCACGTCGCCCGGCACGCCCTCCGCCGGGGAGAACTGGGCGTCGGACTTGGCCTGGGCGCGCACGGCGTCGAGCAACGACTCGGGGACTCCCCGGTCGTATACCACCTGGTCGGCGTCGACCAGGGCGTCGTGCGCCCGGCGGGTCAGCAGGCCCGGGTCGCCGGGGCCGGCCCCGACGAACGCGATACGGCCGACGGGCTTACGGGTGCGGGTCATTCTGTGCTCCCAAATTGCTGGGTCCCCGGACCGGCGTTTCCTTCGTGGCCGAGGATCGAGTCGGCGCCGAGTTCGAGGAGTTCGGCGGCGAGTGCCTTGCCGATCTCCGCCGCGTCGGCGGGCGTTCCGGTGCGGGACAGCCGGAGGTCTCGCGTGCCGTCCGGGCTGATCACCGCCCCGCGCAGGTAGATCTCATCGCCGGCGTCGCCTTCGGCGAGTTCCGCATAGGCGGCGACGGGTGCGCTGCACCCGGCCTCCAGGGTGACCAGCAGCGCCCGTTCCGCGGCGACCGCGGCCCGGGACGGTGCGTGGTCGAGCACCGCGAGCAGCTCGACCAGGTCGGTGTCGTCGGCCCGGCACTCCACGGCCAGCGCGCCCTGAGCGGGCGCGGGCAGCATGAGCATCGGGTCGAGCGTCTCGGTGATCACGTCGGCCCGGTCGAGCCGGGCCAGCCCGGCCCGGGCCAGGACGACCGCGTCGAGGTCGGCGTCCGGGCCGAGGACCCGCGCCAGGCGGGTGTCCACGTTGCCGCGGATCGGGGTGACCTCAAGTTGCAGCCCGAGCGCGTGCAGCTGGGCGATGCGGCGCAGCGCGCCCGTGCCGACGACGGCGCCGGGCGGCAGCTCGGCGAGGGTGCGCCCGCCCCTGGCCACCAGCGCGTCGCGCGGGTCCTGGCGGGGCGGGACCGCCGCGACGTGCAGCCCGGGGGCCGCCGCGGTGGGCAGGTCCTTGTAGGAGTGCACCGCGAGGTCGATGGCGCGGGCGGTCAGGGCGTCGCGCAGCGCGGAGACGAAGACGCCGACGCCGAGCCGGTGCACGGGGGCGGACGAGCGGTCGCCGGCGGTGACCACCTCGACGAGCTCGACCTCGCGGCCGGTCGCCTCGGTGAGCGCCGCGGCTACCTGGCCGGACTGGGCCATCGCCAGCGCGCTGCCCCGGGTGCCGAGGCGCAGGGGGGCGGTCATCTCTCGCCTCCGGGATACGGGGTGGGGTCGGTGTCGACGACGTCGGGAACTGTGTCGACCGGGGACGTCTGCGGGACCTGGAGGTCGAACAGCTCGCGCAGCAGCGCCGCGTATTGGTCGCCGCCGGGCTCGGCGGCGAGCTGACGGACCCGCACGGTGGGCTGGTGCAGCAGCCGCTGCACGACCCGGTGCACCGTGCGGGCCACGTCGGCGCGCTGGTCGTCGCTGAGGTCGGGGCGGCGCTGGGCCAGCCGGCGCAGCTCGGTGGCGACCACGTCCTCGGCCCGGCCGCGCAGGGCGGCCACGGTCGGGGCCACGTCGGCGCCGCGCAGCCAGGTGAGGAAGGACTCCACCTCGGCGGTGACGATCCGTTCGACGGCGGCGGCCTCGGCGGCGGCGGGGCCCCCGGCCAGGACGGCCGCCATCCGGTCGATGTCGATCACCTCGACGCCGGGCAGCCCGGCCACGCCGGCCTCGACGTCGCGGGGAACGGCGAGGTCGAGCAGCACGAGCGGGCCCCGGTCGGGGTCGCGGCCGGCGAGCGCCCGGGTGACCACCTCGCGGGTGAGGACCGGTTCGGTGGCCGCGGTGGCGGCCACTACGATGTCCACTGTGGAGAGCACGTCGGTCAGCCCGGCCATGGGCGCGGCGCTGGCCCCGTACGACTCGGCCAGCCGCACGGCCCGGTCGGCCCCCCGGTTGGCCACGGTGAGCGGCCCCGCGCCGAGCCGGGAGAGCGTCGCCACGCCCAGCGCGCCCATCGCGCCGGCACCCACCACGAGGGCCGGGCGGCCGGCGAGCGCGCCGTCGAGGTGGCCGGCGGCCAGGTCGAGCGCGGCGCTGACCACGCTCTGGCCGGCCCGGTCGATCCCGGTCTCGGCGTGCGCCCGCTTGCCCACCCGCAGCGCCTGCTGCATCAGCTCGTGCAGCAGCCGGCCGGCGGAGTCGGCGCCGGTGGCCCAGTGGTACGCGTCGCGGAGCTGGCCGAGGATCTGGGCCTCGCCGACGACCATCGAGTCCAGCCCGGCGGCGACCCGGAAGACGTGGTCGACGGCGGCGGCGTCGTAGTGCACGTAGAGGTGGTTGGCCAGACTCGCGGGCGGGGTGCCGGCCTGCTCGGCGAGGACGGCGCAGACGTCGCCGAGGCCGCCGTGGAAACCGGACACGGCGGCGTAGACCTCCACCCGGTTGCAGGTGGAGACAAGCACCGCCTCGCTCACGTACGGCTGGGCGAGCAGGCGGTCCAGGGTGCGGGTGAGGTCGGCCGGGCCGACCGCCAACCGTTCCAGGATGGCGACGGGGGCGGTGCGGTAGGACGCGCCGACGACGAGCAGTTTCACGTGCCGATCGCCTCCTGGGGGTCGGTGGCCGCGAGCCCGCCGGGCAGGGCCGTGAGGGCGGCGCCGCCGGTGGCGGGCAGCGCGGTCAGCGACGCCTTGCGGTGCTCGTGGAAGGACAGGATCTGCAGCTCGATGGCGAGGTCGACCTTGCGCACGTCGACACCGTCCGGGACCGAGAGTACGCACGGCGCGAAGTTGAGGATGCTCGTCACGCCGACGGCGACGAGCTGGTCGGCGACCGCCTGGGCGGCCCGGGCCGGGGTGGCGATCACACCGATCGCGATCGGCTCCTCGGCGGCGATGCGGGGCAGCTCGTCGACGTGCCGCACGACCAGGCCGTTGATCTCCTCGCCGACCCGCCCCGGGTCGGCGTCCAGCAGGGCGGCGATGCGGAAGCCGCGGCTGGCGAAGCCGTCGTAGCCGGCGAGGGCGTGACCGAGATTACCCACCCCGACCAGTGCGACGGCCCGCCGCTGGGTGAGCCCGAGCACGAACTCGATCTGCTCGACCAGCAGGGCGACGTCGTAGCCCACGCCGCGGGTGCCGTAGGAGCCGAGGTGGGACAGGTCCTTGCGGAGCTTGGCGGAGTTGACCCCGGCGGCGCTGGCCAGGCCCTCGCTGGAGACGGTCTCGTGACCGGACTCGGCGAGGTTGTGCAGGGCGCGGAGGTATTCGGGCAGCCGCGCGACGGTCGCCTCGGGCAGGTCCGGGAGCGCCGGTACGGCACCGGCGCGGCCGGACGCGCCAGGGTGACGGTGCTGCTGACTCATGAGACTCCGTGCGGTGCGATCCTCGGCCGGCTTCGGTCGCCTGCCGTGTCGGGACTCCCGCTGGCGACCGAGATTGCCGGCTGTGCTAGCAGGACGCGTCGGAACTACAGAGTAGGCGCTTGTGAAGACACGCACAAATCGCGATCTTGAAGACCGGCGACCCGCCTCCACCTGCCCCTCCACCCCCCAAGATCGATCCGGCGCCTCGCGTGGCCCGCGCCGATTATTGCTCATTCCCGACTTCCGTCACCAATCGCGCGAGCGCCGCGCCCGCCGCCGCCCCGTCCCGCCCAGCGGGGTCCCCGGCCGAAGGTAGGGCTGGCACCACCAGCAAGAGGACGGCCGACGGGATTCCGGCGGCGGGGCCGGCGTACCTAGCCTCGAACCATGACCGCCGCCGCCACGGCCGAACCGGCCGCCCTCCCGCCCAGCGTCCCCCGCCAACTCCTGCGCGACTCCGGGTACGTGCTGCTCGGCTTCCCGCTCGCCGTGGCCGGCTTCGTGGTCCTGCTGGCGGGGTTGGCGTTGGGTGTGGGGCTGGTGGTGACCGTGATCGGCCTGCCCGTCCTCGCCGCCACCCTCTACGCCGCCCGGGGCTTCGCCGACGTGGAGCGGCTGCGGCTGACCGCCGTGCTCGGGCAGGACCGGGTGCGGCCCGAGTACCGCCGGGCCGAGGCGGGGGCCGGCGCCTGGCGGCGGATCCTCGTACCCATCGGGGACGTGCAGTCCTGGCTCGACCTGGCCCACGGCATCCTCAACCTGGCCGTGGCCCTCGTCACCTTCGTGGTGACCGTCACCTGGTGGGCCGCCGCGCTCGTCGGCACCCTCTACTCGGCCTACGACTGGGCGCTGCCCCACCCGCCCGACGACCAGTCCCTCAGCGAGCTGCTCGGCCTGGGCGACTCGGCCGCCGCCCGGATCGGGATCAACACCGCCGCCGGGCTGTTCTTCCTGGTCACCCTGCCGCTCGTGGTACGGGGGTGTGCGCGCCTGCGGGCGGGCTTCGCCCGCGCCCTGCTCACCCGGGTGGCCGAGATGCGCAGCCGGATCACCGTCCTGGAGGAGCGGCGGCGGGCCGCCGCCTCCGCCGAGGCCACCGCGCTGCGGCGGCTGGAGCGCGACATCCACGACGGCCCCCAGCAGCGCCTCGTCCGGCTCGCCATGGACCTCAGCCGGGCCCGGCACCAGCTCGCCGACGACCCGGAGGCTGCCGGCCGGACCCTCGACGAGGCCGTCACGCAGACCCGGGACACCCTCGCCGAGCTGCGCGCCCTGTCCCGGGGCATCGCCCCGCCGATCCTGGTCGACCGGGGACTGCCCAGCGCCCTGGCTGCCCTCGCCGGGCGCGGCCTGATCCCGATCGAACTGCGGCTCGACCCCCGGCTGGACGCCCCGGACGGGCGACTCGACCCGGCCGTGGAGAGCACCGCCTACTTCGTGGTCGCCGAGGCGCTGACCAACGTGGCCAAGCACAGCGGGGCGACGGAGTGCCGGGTCGCGCTTACCCGCGACGACGACCGGCTGGTGGTCGCCGTCGCCGACGACGGCCGTGGCGGCGCGCACCTGGCCAAGGGGCACGGGCTGACGGGGATCGCCGACCGGGTGCGCGCGGCGGGCGGCCGGCTCGACGTGGTCAGCCCGGCCGGCGGGCCCACCGAGGTCCGCGCGGACCTCCCGCTGTGACGACGACCGCCCCGGCGCCCACCGGCGACACTCCCGACGACGCCGCGGGCGGGTCCGGCGACGCCGAGGGCCACGGCGTGGTAGACAGCAGCACCATGCGGGTGGTGATCGCCGACGACGCCGTGCTGCTCCGGGAGGGGCTGGTCCGGCTGCTGACCGAGCGCGGGCACGAGGTGGTGGCCGCCGTCGGCGACGGCGACGCCCTGGTCGAGGCGGTCGTCGCCCACCGGCCCGACGTGTCGATCGTCGACGTGCGGATGCCGCCGTCGCACACCGACGAGGGGCTGCGCGCCGCGGTCGAGGCCCGCCGCCTCGTCCCCCGTGCCCCGGTCCTGGTGCTGTCCCAGTACGTCGAGGTGTCGTACGCCGACGACCTGCTGGCCACCACCGGCGGGGCCGGCGGCGGGGTGGGCTACCTGCTCAAGGACCGGGTGGCCGACATCGACGAGTTCCTGGACTCGCTGGCCCGGGTCGCCGCCGGCGGCACCGTGCTCGACCCGGAGGTGGTCGGTCAACTGCTGGTCCGCCGCCGGCGCGACGATCCGCTGCGGGAGCTGACCCCGCGCGAGCGCGAGGTGCTGGCCCTGATGGCCGAGGGGCACTCCAACACCGCCATCGCCCGTGCCCTCGTGGTCACCGAC
Organism: Micromonospora sp. NPDC002575; assembly: GCF_042889525.1. Taxonomy (NCBI): domain Bacteria; kingdom Bacillati; phylum Actinomycetota; class Actinomycetes; order Micromonosporales; family Micromonosporaceae; genus Micromonospora; species Micromonospora sp. NPDC002575. The sequence continues at coordinate 406,433 of NZ_JBIARA010000001.1, forward strand.
GGCGCGGTGGAGAAGCACGTCCGCAACATCTTCACCAAGCTCGGCCTGCCCCCGGACACCGCCCAGCACCGGCGCGTCCTGGCCGTCCTCGCCTACCTGCGCGGCTGACCGCCGCACCGCCCTGCCGCCCAGCCAGCCTCGCGGTCAGCGCAGGCCGGCGGCCAGGGCGACCGCCTCGGTGAGGGTGTCGGCCACCGGGTGGCCGGAGGCCCGCAGCCGGGCCGGGTCGGTGAAGCCCCCCGTGTACAGCACCGCCCGGCCGCCCACCGACTCGGCGGCGTCGGCGTCGTCGATCGAGTCCCCGATCAGCACCACCGCCCGGCCGTCCACCCCCAGCCCGGACAGGTGCTTGGCCAGCGACTCGGCCTTGCGGTCGCCGCCGACGGTGGCGCGCAGCCCGTCCACCCTGGTGAACCGTTCCGTCAGCCCGTAGGAGCGCACGGCGGGCACCAGCTCGTCGTGGAACCACATGGACAGCAGGGACTGGCTGCCCGGCCAGGCCGCCATCGCCGCCGCCGCGTCGTCGGCGAGCGCGCAGGTGGTCAACCCGCTGCGGTACGCGTCGTGAAAGATCCGGTCCAGCTCGCCGAACGCCTCGTCGTCGACCGCCCGGCCGAGCACCCCGGCGTAGTAGTCGGCGATCGGGCGGCGGAACCGCACCCGGTGCTCGTCCGCGGTGACCGTCGGCCCGCCCACGCTGGCGAACGCGGCGTTGGTGGCCGCCACCACCAGGTCGAGGTCGTTGAGCAGGGTGCCGTTCCAGTCCCAGACGAGGTGGGGGCGCGCAGGGGTCATCCGAGCACGATAGGCGGCGGACGGCCACCGTGGGGACCGCCGGGCCGGCCAGCGCGACGGGTCGCGGTCACACCGGCGCGGTCGCGGTCACAGACGGGTCGCGGTCACCACGGCGCGGTCGCGGTCAGAGCTGCGGGGTGGTCAGGTCCCGCAGCAGGCGTTCCTCCTCGACCCGCCAGTACCCGTGCTCCTTCCCGTCGAGCAGCACCACCGGCAGCCGGTCGCCGTACTCGCGCTCCAGCTCGACGTCGGCGGTCACGTCCTTCTCGATCCACCGGTCGCCGGTGACCGCGACCACCCGGCCGAGCGCCGCCTTCGCGTCCTCGCAGAGGTGGCAGCCGGGGCGGGTGATCAGGGTGAGCCGGGCGTCACTGGACATCGGGAAACCTCCGTGCGGGTGTCGGCCGGGGCCCGTCCTCCGGCGGCCCCGCGCCCGGACAGTCTCCCCCGGCCCGCCGGTGCGACACACCGGTACCGCCGACTCGGCAACGCACCGTGTGCGGACGCGCCCCTCCGGGCCCACTGCGACGCCGACGACGCCCCGTGCGGGCGGTCGTCACCGCCGCCGCACCGACCCCTCGCCGAGCGGCCCGATCGGGCGCTGAGCTGGGGTTATCCCTAACCAGCCCGCCACGCGAAAGTCAACCTCCCCCGACGGACAACCGGTCCGCCACCGGTGCGACGCGGAAGCAAATACTTCTGCTCTGTGTAACGGACTTGCCACGCGCGGGTGACGTTGGCCCTATTATCACTCGGGTCGACTCACCCCATTTGCCGTGAGTCGACACCCCTCAGCCCGAGGAGGCCCCCGTGCCTGTGAGCGCATTGGACCCGTACCTCAAGGGGATCTGCCGCCCGTCGGCACGTCCCGGACGAGCCCTGACCGACGGCCCCGGCCGCGCCCGCGCCCGGGCGGCCCAGCGGCCCGTGGCGACCCTGACCGGGGAGGCACGGTGACCAGTTTCGGCTACGCGCAACGACCGGTCGGGCTGGCCGCGGCGGCCCGTGCCGTCCTCAACGAACGGCTGGGCGTCGGGCGGAACCCGGTGGACGACGTGTCCCGCCTCGCCGTACGCGGCGACGGGGCGTCCAGACGGTTACGCAACCGGTCCCACCCCAACGAGGCGGTGCCCCGTCCGGCGACGCCGGGGGGCAACGGCGGACGGGTGGCGTCACCCGCCCGGCCCACCATGCCGGCGCAGGGCCGGCGCAGCGGCGACACGCCGCCGGTGGCCGATCCGTCGGCGGGCGAGACCGCGGTGCTGCCGGCGGTGCCGGCCAACCCGCCACCGCCGCCGCCCGGGCCCCCGGGCGGCGGCACACCGACCGGCTTCCCGAGCCGCCCCGACCCGTCGGACCCGGCCACCGAGGTCTGGAAGCTGGTCGAGCGCGCCCAGGCTGGCGAGGCCGAGGCGTTCGGGCTGATCTACGACCGCTACGTCGACACCGTCTTCCGCTTCGTCTACTTCCGGGTCGGCAACCGGCAGCTCGCCGAGGACCTCACCTCCGACACGTTCCTGCGCGCCCTCAAACGGATCGGCAGCTTCACCTGGCAGGGCCGGGACCTCGGCGCGTGGCTGGTCACGATCGCCCGGAACCTGGTGGCCGACCACTTCAAGTCCGGCCGGTACCGGCTTGAGGTCACCACCGGCGACGTGCTGGACGCCGACCGGGAGGACCGCGGCCCGGAGGGCAGCCCGGAGGCGGCGGTCGTCGAGCACATCACCAACGTCGCCCTGCTCACCGCCGTCAAACAGCTCAACCCGGAGCAGCAGGAGTGCATCGTGCTGCGGTTCCTCCAGGGCTTCTCGGTGGCGGAGACGGCCCGGGCGATGGGCAAGAACGAGGGCGCGATCAAGGCATTGCAGTACCGTGCGGTCCGCGCGCTGGCCCGGCTCCTGCCGGACGGCTTCCAGCCCTGACCGGCCACCGCCACCGCCACCGCCGCCGCGCCGGCGCGCCGTCCGCCGCCCCTTGAGCCGCCCCGCCCGTGCGCCACCCCGCACGGCGGTTCGTCCTCCGCAGGCCAGGCCGACCGCCCGGTCGGCGGCGTCCGCGCGGGGCGCGCGACCCGACGGCAGCTTCCCGCCCGTACGCCGACCGGGGCGCGGCGCGGACGGGAGCGCCGGACGCGGCGCCGTGACGCCCATCACTCTTCGTGATTTCGCTCCCGCCGGCCCCGTAACCCGTGCCGGGGGCGGAGCGTTTCTCCCGGTGCGACCGGTGGTTCTCCGGCATCCCCGGGCCGACGGCCCGGACAACGCAGCCCGCCACGAGCTTCGTCCTGGGTGCACGCTGCCACCGGTCGCTGGTGCCGACAGCGGCCGACCGGCCGTGACCAGCGAGAGGAGGTGCCTGCGGTGACCAGCAACCTCTTCTCCCGCCGGCGCGCCGAGCGCTTCGCGCAGCTTCTCGACGAAGCCAACGGCGGCCGACGTCACCACGTCCGGTCCCGGGCCGACGACCACCTCGCCGCGCTCGTCGCGGTCGGCCGGCAGCTCAACGCCGACCCTCCGCCCGTCGCGGTGGACCCCGACTTCCGCACCGGTCTGCGGGCGATGCTCGTCGCCGCCGCCGAACGGGAGGGCGTCGGGGTCGGGGCCACCGCCCCGGAGGCCGCGCCGGCCGCCCAGCGGGGCATGCTCGGTCAGCGCGGCACGCCTGGGCAGCGCGGCGCCGTCGGCGCCGCTCCGCGCGGCCCGTTCCTGCCAGCCGTCACCGCCCGCCGGGCCCGGGCCCGGGGCGCCATCCTGCTCGGGGTCACCGCCGGCGCGATCGCCGTCTCCGGCATCTCCGCCGCCAGCGAGAACGCCGTGCCCGGCGACGCCCTCTACGGGATGAAGCGCTCCACGGAGCGCGCCCAGCTCGCCCTGGCCAGTTCGGACCTCAGCCGCGGCCAGCTCTTCCTCGACTTCGCCCGCACCCGGCTCGGCGAGGCCGCCGCGCTGCGCGGGGACCAGCTCGGGTTCGCCGCCGTCCTCGACGACATGGACTCGGACACCCGTCAGGGCGTACGCCTGCTCACCACCACGGCCGCGCAGCGTTCCGACCCGGCGGGTCTGGAATCGGTGAACGCCTTCGTCACCGGGCAGCGCCGCGCGGTCGGTGACCTGCTCGACGGGGCCAGCCGTGCGGAGCGGGACCGGGTCCGCCAGTCGATCGCCCTGCTCGACGCGATCCGCAAGCGCTCCGATGCGCTGCGCGCGGCCATCGAGTGCGAGCTGCCCGCGCCCGCCGGCAGCGACGCCCTCGGCCCGACGCCGGCGGCCTGCCCCGGCGACCGCTGACGCCCGCGTTCCCGGCGGCCCTGGCCGCACGCCCGTTCCCAGCGTTCCCGGCGCGGGGGTCCCCGATGTCCCCCGTCGTGAGGAAGGGGGCCCTGTGCACCGTTATGCGTCGACAAGGTGCCCCTTCCTACGGAAGCAGCGCGCGCCACAGTTCTCGCCGCAGCGGGCGGGGCGACCGCGCCGCCCGGCTACGCTCGCGGGGAAACACTCGTCGGGGTCGTCGAGCGAGGGAGGTCGGGTGGCCCGCAACGGCAGGATGACGGTCAGCACCGACCGGCTCGGTCACACCGCCGGCTGGGCGGAGACCGAGGCCGCGCCCGCCACCCCGGTCGCCCCCGATCCGGCCGCCGCGGCCTTCTTCGACGTGGACAACACGATGATGCAGGGCGCGTCGATCTACTGGTTCGCCCGCGGGCTCGCCGCCCGCAACTACTTCACCACCGGGGACCTGGCCCGGTTCGCCTGGCAGCAGTTGCGCTTCCGGGTGCTCGCCACCGAACACGCCGGGGACATGTCGCAGGCCAAGGACGCGGCGCTCGCGTTCATCGAGGGCTGGCGGGTCGACGACGTGGAGCGGCTGGCCGAGGAGATCTTCGACGAGCTGATGGCCCCCCGGATCTGGGCCGGCACCCGCCGGCTCGCGCAACGCCATCTGGACGCCGGGGAGCGGGTCTGGCTGGTCAGTGCCGCGCCGGTCGAGATCGGCCGGGTGATCGCGTCCCGGCTCAGGCTGACCGGGGCGATCGGCACCGTCGCCGAGGTGGTCGACGGGGCGTACACGGGGCGGTTGGTGGGCGACCTGATGCACGGGCCGGCCAAGGCCGAGGCGGTGACCCAGCTCGCCGCCGTCGAAGGGCTGGACCTGGCCCGCTGCTCCGCCTACAGCGACTCCGCCAACGACCTGCCGATGCTGTCGGCCGTGGGTCGGGCGGTGGCGATCAACCCGGACGGCGCCCTGCTGCGGCAGGCCCGGCAGCGGGGCTGGGAGGTGCGGGACTTCCGCACCGGCCGGCGGGCCGTGAAGATCGCGGTGCCGTCGACGGCGGCGGCCGGGCTGCTCGCGGGCGCGGTCGGCGCCGGGATGGCGCTACAGAAGCGCCGCCGCCTGCGCTGACGACCCGCCGCCCCGCGTCCGGTGGCGCGCGGCCGGTGCCGGCGAGTCAGGGGCCGAACGGGTCGGGGCGGCGTTCCAGCAGGCTGTGCAGGGTCTGCTGGATGGTCTCCCGCACCTGGTCGGCGAGGTTGAACACGACCAGCGGGTCGTCGGCCGACTCGGTCAGGTGCGCGGTCGGGATCGGCGGGCAGAACTCGATGAGCCACTTGCTGGGCAGCGGCACCATCCCGAGCGGGCCCAGCCACGGGAACGTCGGCGTGACCGGGAAGTATGGCAGCTTGAGCAGCCGGGCGAGGGGCTTGATGTCGGCGAGCATCGGATAGATCTCCTCGCCGCCGACGATCGCCACCGGCACGATCGGGGTGCCGGTGCGCAGCGCCGCCGAGACGAACCCGCCCCGGCCGAAGCGTTGCAGCTTGTACCGGTCGGAGTAGAGCTTCCCGACGCCCTTGAACCCCTCGGGGAAGACGCCGACGACCTCGCCGGAGCGGAGCAGCCGCTCGGCGTCCGGGTTGCAGGCGACCGTGCCGCCGGTCTTGCGGGCGATCTCGGACACCACCGGCATCCGGAACACCAGGTCGGCCCCGAGCAGCCGCAGGTAGCGGTGGGCCGGGTGCTGGTCGTGCAGGGCGGCGGAGAGGATCAGCGCGTCCAGCGCCACGGTGCCCGAGTGGTTGCCGACCACCAGGCCGGCGCCGTCCGCCGGCACGTGCTCCAGCCCGGTGACCTCGGTGCGGAACCAGTCCCGGTAGAGCAGCCGCAGCACCGGGTGGAAGACGGACTCGGTCAGCTCCGGGTCGAACCCGAACTCGTCCACCTGATAGTCGCCGGAGAGCCGCCGCCGCAGGAACGCCAGCCCCGAGGCGACCCGCCGGTCCCACACGTCGCCCGGCCCGTCCGGCACCGCCGCGTTCCGTGGGGCGCGCGCCGCCGGCTCGGGCAGCTCCGGCAGCCCCCGCCCCGCCGACGGCTCCCGCCGGATCGGCTGCGGGTCCGCCGGGCCGCTGGCGGGCTTTTCGGCGGGCCCCGGTGCCGGGTGGTGGCCGTTGCGCCGCGCCGGCTCCACGTCCGGCCGGGCCGCCACCAGCGGTACGTCGTACCGGCCGTTGGCCCCGGCGCGCCCGCGCTCCTCGTGCGGCTCGCTCACGACTGCTCCCGCACGGCCGCGCGCACCTGGCGGATGCCGTCGAGCACGGCCCGCTCGGCGGCGGCCAACTGCTCCCGGGTGACCACCATGCCGCCCTGGTGGGCGCGGATGAAGTCGTCGAACGCGGCGGCGGTCGAGCGGGGCGCGAAAGCGTACTCGCGTTCCAGGGCGGAGGTGTCCACGACCCGACCGTGCACGAACAGGTCGACCTGGTCCAGGCCGTACCGGCCGAAGCCGAGGCTGCGGGCCAGCGCGACAGCCCCGGACAGGCCCGGTTCGAGCACCGGCACCCCGACCCGCCCGGCCCGCCGGATCGCCTGGGACAGGGCGAGCACGCCCGGCCCGGCGACGTTGAACGTGCCCGGGTGCTCCTCGGCGACCGACCGGTGCAGCACCTCCAGCGCGTCGTCGAAGTGCACGAACTGCAACCGGGGGTCGCGCCCGAAGACGGTGGGGACGAACGGCTGGGAGAAATACCTGGTGAGGGTGGTGTCGGCGGTGGAGCCGATGAACGGCGCGAAGCGCAGCACCGTGGCGGTGACGTCGGGCCGGCGGCGGCGGAAGCCGCGAACGTACCCCTCGATGTCGAGGATGTCGCGGCCGAAACCGCCGCGCGGCACCTCGCGCGGCTCGGTCTCCTCGGTGAAGACGGCCGGGTCCCGGAACGACGCCCCGTACGCGGCGGTCGACGAACGGACGACGAGCTTGCACAGCCGGGGCGCCCGCTGGCAGGCGGCGAGCAACTGCATGGTGGCGATGACGTTCTGTTCCTTCATCGCCGACCGGCCGCCCTGCTGCGGGTCGGGGGCGGTGACGAGGGCGAGGTGCACCACGGCGTCGACGTCGAGGTCGGCGAGGAGGCCGCCCAGCGAGCCGAGGTCGAGCCGGATGCGCTCGACCCGGTCGAGCAGGCCGGCGACCTCCGGGTTGGGGGCGGTCGGGTCGACGCCGATCACCCGCTCGATGCGGGGGTCGGCGGCGAGGCGGGCGGCGACGTGCGCGCCGAGGTAGCGGTTGACCCCGGTGACGACGACCACCCCCGGGGCACCTGGGGTGCCACCGGGGGTCACGTCGTGCACCTACCCCGGCAGGTGGGATCGAGCCGGGGCAACCGCGGCCTGATCACCTGAGCCTCCGAGGGTCGACTGTTGGCAAGCGACACGGGACGCCGGGCCGCGGTGGGCCCGGCCCCGGTCACTTGCCGAGACGGCGACGCTGGACGCGGGTCTTGCGCAGCAGCTTGCGGTGCTTCTTCTTAGCCATGCGCTTGCGGCGCTTCTTGACCACCGAGCCCATACGACGACAGCCTTTCGATGCAACGTGCGGGGCGGACCGGATGACACCACGCGGTGGCGTCGAGGGCCGCTTGCGGACAACGGGCCGGACCAGCTGGCGTGCGGCGGGCGCACCGGTGTGCGGTCACGGTCCGGTCCAGGGTAGCGGGAGAGCCTCAGCAGGACCAACGCGCCCCCGTCGATGCCCGTTACGTCGCACTCGTCGACCTTTGCGGCGCGCCGCTCCGTGGCCTCACCGGGCCGCCGATCAGGCGGCAGTGGTCAGGCGGCGGTGGTCAGGCGGCCTCCTGAAACGGGTCAGGCGGTCTCCTGGAACGCGCCCCGGAGGTACTCGTGCACCGCGTGCTCGGGCACCCGGAACGACCGGCCGACCCGCACGGCGGTCAGCTCGCCGCTGTGCACCAGCCGGTAGACCGTCATCTTCGACACCCGCATCACCGTCGCCACCTCGGCGACGGTGAGGAACCTGACCTCCGACAGCCTGCCGTCGGACTGCGAACCGGTCATGGCCCACCGCCCCATCCCATGCCCCGGCGCGTGCCGCCGGACGGGATCCTCCCAGGACGGGCTACGCGCGTGTTACCAGTACGGTAGCGGGACGGCTGTGACCGGCGCGATCCCTTCGCGCATGTTGATCCCGCCGGGGACGGGTTTCCCCCGCCCGTGGCCTGCCGTTCCGCCCCGCCCGGGCCGGGCCGCGGCCGGTCGGGCTTGCGTCATGTCGGCGACATGGCGGTATCCGGGCACCCCTGACCCCGCCATGTCGCCGACATGGAGTCGATCAAGGCACCCGGTGGCCCCGGCGGCGCCACCGGAGCCACCGGGCGGGGGCCCCAGGCCGCTTCCGGACGCGGACCGGGCCCCGCACTGGGAGCGCTTCAGTGTCGCAGGTGCCCCGTCGAGCCCGGACAGCGGTAGATCATCAACATCGTGCACCAGCGCCACCACCGAAGATGGACACCCAGGCGACTGCACACCCTGCGCCACCCGGATGTTTCGTCGACAACGGGCCACCATTTTCGACCCGATGGGCTCGGATTCGCCAGAGGATCACGGTCGGGGTTCCGCCCTTCTTCACACAGCCGAGCGCCCGCAAACATTCAATACAACTGATTGAATCGTCTGCACGGCCCGCCGTTCAAGTTCCTTCTCCGACAGATATCGAGTAGCACCGACGACACGAATCAGATCATTCGCGAGTTCCACTTAGTCGCTCTTTAGCAAGCCCCAGAACATGACTCAGCTCCTCATAATCCAGGCACCAGGGTCCACCATCACGACGAGGGTAGACCTCAACCTTGAGAGACTCGGCCTCCTGGCTTATCTCGGCAAACTCATCGCCACCCACCATGATGTTCGCGACAACGAAATCGCGATCGGGAGGACTGGTTAATTCGATCCGGAAAGCGTTGACTGGAAGGCCGCCCACCCGCTACTCCTTGAAGAAGAGGAACCTGCCGTTAGAATCGAATACTACACCCCTGCCATCAGGCGCGGAGTATTCAATAGTATGCCCGAAGCGTCCGCGGTAACCGCTAGTCATCACAGATCCCGGGTCGGTAAGGATATCATCCAGTTGATTCTGCGCAATTTCGTTCACCTGAGCCGGATTGCCCCGAGCCTGCGGGAACAACGAGTTTCCGCTACGCGCTCCAGCGCCGTGCTTGGTCAATGAGCGACCAGCAACGGTAAATCCTCCGCGGTCAGCGGCCTGACCTGCCTGCGACAGAGCATCGATGCCTGGCACACATGGCCCAGTGTTATGTACAAGTGCCGGCGTGTTACCGGCGAACACATAGTACGTGTGGATGTCGTCGACGGTGAGGTTGTAGGCGAGGGCGACGTACCTTGACGACGGCTGCAATCCGCCCACCGAGCGGGTTCTGCCGTCATGGCTCAGCGAAAGGTCGCCCCGATCGATCTCGTCGGCGCGCTGCCATTCGCGGTCCGTGTGGTTCCAGAACGGGTGGTCCTCCGTGGTGGTGACGAGGGCGTCCCCGATCCGGAGGTCGACGAGGTCGTCCTCGTGCACCCAGACGTGGGTGACGGTGCGGGGGCCCTGCTCGCCGGTCTCCGGGTCGGCCGCCATCACCTCGTCGCCGACTTGCACCTCTTCGAGCTTCTTGGTGCTCCCGTCGGCCATGAGGACCCGGGTGTCACCGCTGAAACTCATGCAACCGGCGCTACGGGAGCCGGTGCCCCTGCCCCCCTTCCCCTTGCCGATGCTCGTACCCGCGGAGGGCTTGGGGAGGCCCCCCTCGTCCATGGGGAGGGTGTCGGCACCCCACTGGTAGTGGATCTCCCAGAGTTCCTCGATCCACTCCTTGCACCCGCCCGGTCTGCCCATCTCACTGCAGATGTTCATGGCGAGCACGGCGGTGTCGTCGCGCATGCCGGCCCTGTCGCTGCCCTCGCCCCGCGTGGCGAACCAGTTCGCGCGCTGTTCGCGCCAGCGGCGCATGAAATCCTCGAACGGCACGCTCTCCGGCACCTGGATGCCGTAGCCGAGGTCCCTCGGGTGGTTCTCCTTGTTGGGCTTGGAGCTTCCCTTCCCGTTCTCCTCGCCCCACGTCACGTTGTCCGTCGAGCCGCAGCCGTGTGGGCAGCCCTTGCTCGGGTCGTAGCCGTAGCAGTCGAAGTACTTGCAGTCGTCCGGGATCAGCCCGGACGGGTCGCTGGAGGTGACCGGCGTGTTGTTGGCGTACGAGTAGCCGTTCCACTGCTGCGGGTCGGCCAGGTCCTGGAGCGGGTCGAGCGAGACGAACCGGCCGATCGTCGGGTCGTAGTTGCGGGCGCCGACCTGCGTCAGGCCAGTGTTCGGATTCAGCGGCTGGTTGAGGAACCCCCGGTTGTCGGGGGCCGTCACCGTCGCACCGCGCGGCGCGCCGTACGGGGTGTACTGCCGCCAGGTCGGCACCTGGGCGGTGTTGTTGAGGTACACGCTGGGCGTGCCCTGGTGGTCGGGCAGGACGAAGCCGTACGCGGTGCCGCTGCCCGTCCGGTAGGCCACCGCGCCGCTGGGCAGGGCGTGGTATCGGATGCCGCTCAGCGTCTGGGTGCCGGTGTTCAGGGTGATCTGCTCGCCGGCCAGGTAGAGCGTGGTGGTGCCCGGGTCCCGCTGGATGAGGAGGTTGCCGTCGGCGTCGTACAGGAAGGAGCTGTCCCCGTCCGTGCCGCCGGTCACCGAGGCCAGTTCACCCGTGTCGTCCCAGGCGAGGGTCTGGGTGCCCTGCCCGGCCTGGCGGGTGGTCATGTTCCCGGCGCTGTCGTACGCGTACGAGGTGCTGCCGGTGAGCCCGCCGCTGGTGGTCGTTCCGGTCAGCGTGTGCGGCTGCCCGCCGCCGTTGCCGTCGTAGGTGTAGGTGGTGACGGTGTCGGCGCCGCCGGTCGGCGAGTACTGGGTCTGCTTGGTGCGGTTGCCGAGCGGATCGATCTCCCACTCGGTCCAGTAGGCGCTGGTGGCGCCGATGCCGCTGCCGACCATCGTGCGGTTGCCGGTCGTCGGGGTGGCGGCGCAGTCGTCGGTCGCGGTCCACGCCTTGGTGAGCCGCAGCAGCGCGTCGTACCGGTAGCACTCCGTTTCGGCGGCGGTGCCCGGCAGGTAGCGGGTATCGACGTTCTTGACGATGTTTCCGTACAGGTCGTACGCGTAGTCCTGCCTGCCGACGTCGGTGGTCGTGGTCGTGGTCCTGGTGACCTTCTGCTGGAGCAGCCGGCCGTTGTGGTCGTCGTAGGTGTTGACGATCGACGCCGCGCTCGTGGCGGGCCCCTGGACGCCCCGGGTCACCCGGCCCCACGCGTCGTACTCGGTGGAGCTGGCGTAGGTGGCCAGGCCACCGAGGGTGCTGGGCAGGTCGAGGACGCCGCTGTAGCCGCGGATGGCCGTCTCGGCGGGCAGGCCACCCCGGGCCTGGAAGGTGTCGCCGAGCGGCTTGCCCGTCGAGCTGTGGTAGCTGTGGGTGTATCCGTAGGTGTTGCCGAGCAGCCCCTCCACGGCCGGGATGACGATCTTCTCGCCGGTCGACGAGCCGAACGCATTGAAGCCCGTCCACTGGGTCCGGTACTCGGCGCCGCCGCGGAAAGCGATCTTCGTGGTCAGCTTGCCGACGGGATTGGCCATCGTCGGCTCGGCGGCGTTGTCGTTGTCGTACACCCAGGCGGCGAGCTGGTTGCCGGTCGCCTGCGCGGAGAGAGCAGCGGCGTAGCTGCCCGTCCTGCGATTGATCTTGTCGTACGTGAAGGAGGTCGTCTTGCCCCGGGAGTCGGTCGTCTCGACGATGTTCCCGGCCCCGTCGTAGCGCGTCGTGCTGGTGCCGGCGTCCGGGTCGTCCCGGCTCACCACCTGCCCGAGCAGGTCGTGCTGGCGGGTCCAGACGTTGCCGGCCGGATCGGTCAGGGTGGACTGGTTGCCGCCCGCGTCGTAGCCGTAGCCGGTGGCGACGGTGGTGCCGCCGGTCAGGTGGTAGCTCCCGATGAACGGATCGGCCGGGCTGGTCAGGGTCGGTGCCGAGGTGTATTGGAGCTGCTGCTGCGTCCGGCCCATCGGGTCGGTCACGACCGTGGTGGTGGTGCCGCCCGTCGGCGGGACGACCGTCGTCCGGTCACCGTTGTACACGGTCCGGGTCGCCGACCTGACCACGCCGTCGCGGGCCGCCTCGGCCAGGATCACCCGGCCGAGTCCGTCGTACGTGTTGAAGGTCTGGCTCAGCGCCTTCTTCAGCAGGTTGTCGGCGTACACCGGGGTGGTGTCCGGTGTGACGGCAGCGTCCCACCAGCCGTTGTACGTGGCCCGCACCCAGCCCCGGCTGTCGTAGAACGTGTCGGTGACCATGCGCCCGCCCTGCGGGGTGTCCGCCTGGGTCTGCCGCACCCGGTGAAGGGCGTCGTAGATGGTGGTCGTCTTCTGGTAGCCGCCGCTGTTGTTCAGCGTCTGGGTGGTCGTCGCCGACGGGCCGGTCTTCGACACCGTGTAGGTGTGCTTGAGGTGGGCCGAATTGCTGGTGGCCCGGGAGGCGAGCCAGACCGAGGTCCGGCGGCCGAGCGCGTCGTACTGGGTGCGGGTCACCACGTTGTTCGCGTCGGTGCTGCTGGTGGTCAGGTTCCGCATCGGCGTGACGACGCTGGCGGTGGCGTGACCCTCCGCGTTCGTCACGGTCAGGCCGGTGGTGAGGCCGGCGGCGTTGTCCGTGTAGCTGACAGTGCTCTTGTTGCCGTTGCCGTCCCAGGTGCCGGTGGCCCGGCCGTACGCGTCGAACTCCGCGCGGTCGGTCGTCTGGTAGGTGTACGCGCTCAGGGCCCAGCCGGACGCCTTGCGGACCATGGTGACGGTGCCCCGGGTGGGCGCGGCGGCCTGCGGGAACGTCGTGGCGAAGGTCGGGTCGTCGTAGTACGTCCGGACGTGCGAGACGACCTGCGTCGGCCGGTTGACCGTGGTCGGGGCGGTCAGCGTGTTCACGCTGCCCGGGGACGACGCCGACGGGCCCTGGGCGTAGCCGCCGCAGGCCACCGCCACCGTCTCGGTCTCGCTGGTCAGCCCGACGAGATTGCGGCCGGTGTTCGGCGCCGCGTACGACGTGGTGGTGCACCGGTCGTAGGCGGCGTTCGCGGGCACCGTGTGCTCGTAGGAGTGCTTCAGCAGCCCGAAGGTGGCCGAGCTGGTCGAGGCGTCGTACGAGTTGTCGGTCGCGCTGTACCGCCAGGTCGTGGTGCCGCCGGTGGTGACCGCCTGCCGCCGCCAGACCCGGGCGGGCGCGGCGAACGTCGCGGTCAGCGGGGACAGGCCCGTGCGGGTGCGGGTCGCGGTCGCGTCCGACACCCAGTAGGAGGTGACCGTCGAGCTGTCGACGGGGCCGCCGTCGCCGACGTGGCTGGTGAACTCCAACTCCCGGCCGGCGAGCTGGTCGATGTCCTCGTGGACACCGCCGGCGGAGTCGGTGAGGTTCACGACCGTGGTGTTGTTGTTGCGGCTCATGCCCCGGTAGTAGGTCGTCTCGGACAGCGTGCGGCGGTCGTTGACCCCGTCGCCGGCGCGCACCCTGACCTTGCCGTAGCCGCGGAACTGGCCGTACGTGCGGTACTTGGCCTTGACCACCTCGTTGTCGTCGTAGTGCCACGCAGCACCGCCGACGTACTCGTAGCTGGTGGAGGTGGCGGGTGCCCCGCCGGTGGGGTCCGTGGCGGTGACCCGGGTGACGGCGTACCGGTGGAACCAGTCCCGGATCTGGTCGGTGTAACCGTCGGGCGTCCAGTGGATCGGGTAGCAGGACCTCGTGTTCGAGGCGGGGCTGGTGGTGACCGGGGCGGTGCAGGTCAGCGGCAGCTCGTAGCTGGGCGAGACGACCGAACCCGTCTCGGTGGTGATCGCCGAGATCCGCTGCCGGTAGAAGCTCGGCAGGCCGCCGGTGACGTCGACGCGGTTGGCCAGCTTGACGCCGCTGAACGACACCGACGGCAGCGCGATGGGGGTGGCGGATCCGCCGGAGGTGGTGTCGTGCCCGGTGCGGGTGATCGAGGACAGCCACAGCGTCGGGGACGTGCCGTCCCCGGTCGCCGGCATCGTGTGTGCCAGCGCGTACGAGTCCACCTTCTGATACGTCGAGGTGATGGTGTCGTACTGCTGGGTCTCGATGGAGGTCAACCGGACGGTGGAGAAGAACGACGGGCTCCACGCCGGGCAGTCGGTGCCGGCGTTGCAGACCAGGTCGAAGGGCACATCCGGCCAGTTCGCCTTGTTCGCCGAGTTCAGTGGCTGGCAGGTGCCGGCGAGGCACCGGTCGCCGGTGGCGAAGACGACCCGGTTCGGCACCGTGCCGTACGCCGAGCCGTCGCGGAAGCCGTAGTCGATCCGGGCAAGGCGGCTGTCCCGGACGTAGCTGACGTCGGTGGCGCCCATGTTGCGGCCGTAGTGGTTGGTGGCCTGGTCGTAGTAGTAGGCCATCGCGTTGCCGTGGACGTCGGTGACATGGTCGAGGTTCCACCGGTACGCCATGGTGCAGACCGATGAGGAGAACCCGGCCGAGTCGTAGCAGGGGTCGCCCGAGTGCGGGGAGTAGACCGGGACGGTGTCGACCGACTTCGTCTCCGGTTTCCCGGAACTCCAGCCGGGCAGGCGGTTGCGGCCGAACTCGTAGACGGTGCCGTCGCGCTCGGTGACCCGCCAGTAGTCGGTGTCGTGCGTACCGCTGCCGTTGCCGGAGCTGGTCACCCGGGCGACCTTGGCCCCGGTGTCGTTCTCCAGCTTCCACACCTGCTTGGTGGCGTCCCAGATCAGGGCGCTCGACGAGCCGTTCAGCGCGATCGTCAGGAGGGGACCGGCGTAGCAGCGGTCGTGGGTCTCGACCGGGGAGGGGCTGCCGCCCGGGTCGTCCTTGCAGGAGACGAAGGTCTGCTCGACGTACGACCGCGGCGTCGTCCAGCCGTCGCCGACCCAGGACGCCTGGGCGTTGGTCGAGGAGGTCTGCCCGTCAACGGCACCCGAGTCGTACGACAGGGCCACCTTCGGCACCAGCTTGGAGCGGGTCGGCGGCACCGTCACGGGGTAGGTGTAGCTGAACGAGCCGGTGCTGCCGCCCGCGCTCCACGACTGGGACGGCGACAGGTCGGTCGCGGCGTAGGTGCCGCCCACGCCACCCTCGTCGCCAGCGGCCGCGACCGCCGCCAGCACGATCGTCGGGCCGGCGGCGGCGCCCGCCAGCGGGACCTCGGCCGACACGGTGTCCGCCGCGACGTCGTTGGCGGAGGGCAGCGGCGTCGCTGTGCGGCACCCGGCCGCCGCCGGGGTGGTCAGGGCGCACGCGGGCAGCCGTACAAGCCTCAGCCGCGAGCCGTAGTTCCCGCCGTACGCCTCGGCGAAGCCGGCGTAGTCTACGCCGACCCGCACCTTTCCGGGGGTGGCCCCGGGCGAGGGGGTGACCGACAGGAGCATGCCGTCGACCCCCGCGGCCTCCGCCGCGGCCCGGTCCGCGACACGTACGTCGAGCCGTCGGGGGCCGGCGTACCGGCCGCCCTCGGCGATCGGCTGCGCCCACACCGGGGTCCCCGCCGCCCGCGCCTTCGCCGGTGCCGTCACCCGCGCCTCGGCCGCCGCCGGCACGCCCAGATCCAGCCGCGCTGACGCGGCCTTCGGCCACGCCGTCCGCGACGGGCGATGGGTGGACCTCGCGTCGTCGGCCGGCGGCACGAACCGCGTCGGCAACGGCTTGACGCCGGTGACCGAACGGCCGGGGGACACCGGGGGCAGCTTCGCCTGCCCGCCGTCGTCGAGGGGCCTCGCCGACGCCGGAGCGCCGGACAGCACTCCCGCCGCCAGCGATGCCGCCACGGCCACCGCGACCAGCCGCCCCGGACCAGTCAACAGGCGTATGCCCCCGTGCCCGACCATGCGTACCCCACTCCACGAGAGACGAGAAATGCCACGCAGAGTGTCCGGACGAGCACCCGCGCGGCGCGGACAATCTCTCACGTTCCACCCAACGGAAGGTCACGGCGCGGTAACGATAGACCGAGATCACATCGCCTGAATCCGTCGCAGAGAGTCTCAAAGGGGCGACCGATGGTGAGATTCGACGTTCCCCGGGGGCCGCTGGGGCTGCTTCACTGTGGCCGCCTACCGGACGCCGCCCGGCGTCACCGGCCACGGACACGGGGAGGAACCGCTTCATGCTCGCAGCTCACCCACCACGATGGACCCTCGGGGGGAGGGCCGTCGCGGCCGGCGTCAGCCTCGGCCTCCTCGCCGCCAGCGTC
Source organism: Micromonospora sp. NPDC002575 (assembly GCF_042889525.1). Classification (NCBI taxonomy): domain Bacteria; kingdom Bacillati; phylum Actinomycetota; class Actinomycetes; order Micromonosporales; family Micromonosporaceae; genus Micromonospora; species Micromonospora sp. NPDC002575. The sequence goes on from NZ_JBIARA010000001.1 coordinate 422,816, forward strand.
GCCTCGCTCCCCGCGCGGCCGGCCGAGGCGGCGCCGTCGGCGCCCGCCGCGAAGCCGGCCGCCGCCCCGCTTGGCGTGGACCGGGCGGTGGCCGAGGCCCGGCGGATGGGCCGGCCCGTCGAGGCGACCGCCGCAGGCACCTCCACCTCCACTGTGACCGCCCTTCCTGACGGCACGGTCGAGCTGACTCAGACCGCGGTGCCGACCCGGAGCCGGGTCGACGGACAGTGGAAGACGCTCGACGCGACCCTGGTCCGCCACGCCGACGGCAGCATCACCCCGGCGGTGACGACGAACCAGGTCCGGCTCTCCCCCGGCGGCACCGGCCCGCTCGCCGAGCTGACCAGCGGCGACCGGGCGCTCTCGCTCACCGCGCCGCTGGCCCTGCCCGCGCCCACGCTGTCCGGGCCCACCGCCACCTATGCCGAGGTGCTGCCCGGCGTCGACCTGACCGTACGGGTCACCCCCGAGGGCGGCTTCTCCCACGTCTTCGTCGTCAAGAACCGTCGGGCCGCCGCCGACCCGAGGCTGTCCACCCTCGACCTCAGCACCACGGTCCGGGGCGTCACCCTCACCGCCGACAAGACCGGCAACATCACGGGCCGCGACCGCGCCGGCCACGCCGTCCTCACCGCCCCCGCGCCGACCATGTGGGACTCCAACGCCGGCGTCGGCGAGGGGGCCGCCGCCGCATCGAGCGCCTCCGCGCCCGGCCGGACCGCCCGCAGCGCGGCGATCAAGGTGTCTATCAGGCCCGACCGGCTTCGGCTCACCCCGGACCGGGCACTGCTGACCGGCCCGGGGACCGTCTATCCCGTGTACCTCGACCCCACCTTCAACTGGACGCCGGTAGGTCCGAAGATGTCCGGCTGGGCCACCATCTCCTATCAGCACCAGTCCACGAACTACTGGAAGGACACGCCCGACCTCATCGGCCGGATGCAGGTCGGCAACTCGGGCAGCCAGCGCTCCCAGACGCTGATCAACTTCCCCGTCCCCTACAGCACGCTTGCCGGGGCGACGATCGACTCGGCGCTGTTCAAGATCACCAACACCAGGTCGTGGAACTGCACCGCCAGGACCGTCAACGTCTACGCCCCCGCGACCACCCTGACCTCGTCCAACGCCACCTGGAACCACTGGGAGGGCGTCAGCAACGGCCCGCTCGCCGCGTCGAAGAGCTTCGCGTACGGCTACAGCGGCTGCGACGCCGCCGCCGTCTCCTTCGACGTCACCAACCAGATCAAGGCCGACGTCACCGCACAGAAGTCCACCCGTACCCTGCGGATGATCGCCGCTAACGAGGCGAGCGACACCGAGAGCTGGAAGGAGTTCGACCAGACCAGCCCGACCTTGACGATCCGTTACAACCACAAGCCGAACAAGCCGACCGGGCTGACCACCTCGCCACCGACGGCCTGCGCCGGCACCAGCACGGTCGGCGACGCCTCCGTGTCGCTGTACGCGCCGGTCTCCGACCGCAACGGCGGCACCCTCGGCGTGGCCTTCAAGCTGTGGAAGACCGCCGACGCCACCCAGACCGCGCTGGCCTCCTCCAACCCGAACCTGCTCACCTACTCCTCGGGCAGCACGGCGGTTCTCGTCGTACCCGTCGCGACCCTGCGGACCGCAGCCAACGGGGCGAGCACGAGCTTCTCCTGGAAGGTGCAGGCGACCGACTTCGACATGACCAGCGACTGGTCGGGGGTCTGTTCGTTCACCTTCGACCCGACCCGCCCGGGAGCGCCCGCCATCCCGGAGATCGCGGACGGGACGACCACCATCGGCCAGTCCTTCACGGTCGACATCGCCAAGGCCGACGGCACCAACCCGAGCGGGTACGTCTACCAGCTCAATGCCGGCCCGCCCTCGGACGTGTCCGCCACCAACGGCACCGCGGCCATCGCCGTCACTCCGACCCGGTTCACCAACACCCTGACCGTCACCAGCGTCTCCGCCGGTGGCAATATCGGTGACAGCAAAAGCGTCACGTTCAACTCCAACCCAGCGGCCGTCGCGGCGGACGGCGACCTCAACGGCGACGCCGCCCCGGACCTGGTCGCCGTCGGGGCCACCCACGGGCTTCCCCCGGGGCTCTGGCTCGCACCGGGCGGCAGCGAGCAGCTCGCCGTGGCCGGGACGAACATCGGGGCCCGCGGCAACGGGGTCACCGGGGACAACTCCCCCACGGACTTCGACGGCGCGCAGGTCATCACCGGTCACTTCACCGGCACCGGCCTCCAGGACACTCTCGTCTACTATCCCGCGACGGGCAACGGCGGCGTGCTCCGCAACAACGGTGACGGCTCGGTCATCCAGGCGCAGCTCAGCGGCAACCAGTTCAGCATCGCAGGCGACCTGCTCGTCGACGCCGACGGCACCCTGCCGCTCCGACTCGCCAATGCCGGGGACATCCGCGGGGCCGGCACCGGCTATCCGGAGCTGATCGGCATCAGCGGGAACGGCACCGTCGGGCACCACCTGACCTACTACTCGAACTTCTACGCCACCGCGCTCTACGCCGACCCGCTCACCATCAGCCAGCCGACGCCGACGGGCGGGTCCGACTGGGACAAGTGGACCATCACCACGGCCCAGTTGTCCGACAGCACCGTCATGTTCCTGTGGAACCGTACGACCGGTGCCCTCTACCTGTGGACCGACCTGGCCTTCGACGGCGTCAACCAGCTCAGCCACACCTCGTACAAGTTGCACGAGACCTGGAACACGGGCGCGGACCTGGCGCTACGCGCCGCTGACATCGACAGTGACGGCACGGCGGACCTGTGGACCGTGGGGGCCGGCGGGGTGACCACGGCCTGGCTGGCCGGTGACCTGGCCGGCGGGCTCGGCACCGTCACCGCGCAACCAGCGAAGACGCTGGTCACCTCCAACCACAGCTGGCAGCTCGACGACGGCACGGACGGACCGGTCACCACCGCGAAGGACAGCGCCGGCACGCTGCACGCCACGGCCACCGCCGGCGTGTCGTGGAGCACCGGCGACGCGTTCGACCCGGACGTCGTCCTGAATCCCTCACCCGCCACCACCACCGGCACGCTCACCACGTCGTCGGCGGTGAACACCAACGCGGACTTCACGATCTCCGCGTGGGTCAAGCCTGCCGCCCTCGGCGGGACGGTGCTCTCCCAGAGCGGGACCAACACGGCCCGCTTCCGACTCTGGACCAACGCGGTCGACGCGTCGTGGCGCTTCACGATGGCCCGTACCGACGTCGCGAGCCCGGTCCTCGACACTGCGCTGAGCGCTCCGGGCACCGCCCGCGTCGGGGTCTGGACGCACGTGACGGCGAGCTGGAACAAGACCAGCGGCGCGATGACGCTGTACGTCAGCGGCGTGAACGCCGGGCGGGCCACACACCCCACTGGTTGGACCGCCTCAGGGCTGTTCCGGATGGGCAGCCACCGTACCAGCGCCACCGCGCACGGCGGCTGGTTCGGTGGCGAGCTGGCCCACGTCCAGACCTGGGACCGGATCTGGACCGTGGAGGTCGACACCCGCAGCAGCGGTGAGGTCGCGGCCGTCGCCTCGGCGACCGGCGCGGTACTCGCCTACCGGCGCGGCGCCGACGGCTGGATCTGGGGTAGCGGGCAGAGCAGCGCAGGCGGCGCGTTCGGGCCCTGGGTGCGCATCGGGGACCGCAGTGGCTTCGTCGGCTCGCCCACGGCGCTGAAGGGCGCCAACGGCACCATCGTGCTCTACGCGCGTGGCGTCGACAATCAGATGTACGGGGTTGGCCAGCCGTCGGTAGGCGCGGCGTTCACCACCTGGCGAGCCATCGGCACCGGCCAGCCGCCGGCCGGCTTCGCGAGCGACCCCAACGCCGTGCTCACCACGAGCAACACCATCGCCCTGTACGCCCGGGCGGCCGACGGTTGGATCTGGGGGACCGCCCAGGCGACCGTGGGTGGCACCTTCGGACCCTGGGTACGCATCGGCACGGGCGGGGCGGGTGTCACCGGCCGGCCGACGGTCACGAAGGCCGCCAACGGCGCGATCGTCATCTACGCGCGGGCTGGCGACAAGAAGATGCACGGCGTGTCCCAGCCCTCGCCGGGCGCCGCGTTCGGCAGTTGGGTGACGGTCGGCACGGGCGGGCCGACGGGTGGGTTCACCGGCGACCCGGCCACGCTGCTCGGCGCGAACGGCACGCTCGTGCTCTACGCCGTCGGCGCGGACGGCAAGCTCTACGGCGCGGGTCAGCCCTCGGCCGGGGCCGCGTTCGGCGCGTGGGGGGTCATGGGCACGGGCCAGCCGACATTCGTCGGCGACCCGGCGGCGCTGCGCACCAGCAACGACAGGTTCGTCCTGTACGGACGCGGCACCGACGGCAAGGTCTGGGGCACGCAGCAGTCCGCTGTCGGCGGCAGCTTCGGCACCTGGAGCATCATGAGTTCTGGCCAGCCGACGGACGGCTTCGACAGCGACCCGACCGCCGTGCTCAACGGCAACAACGCGATCACCCTGCTGGGACGCAGCACCGACGGCCGGATCTACAAGACCGACCAGCCGTCTGCCGGTGCCGCATTCGTCGCCTGGGCGGAGATCCCCTGACCGACGGTGGTGCCGCGTCCGCTCACGACGGTGGGCGGACGCGGCACCAGCGCAGGACGGGTCAGCCGACCGCCGTGCGGGCGTACGCGACGCACTCGTCGTGCAGGCCCGCCCACGGCTGCCCGAACGCCTCCCCCGACGCCTCCTCCGCAGTCCGCCGGTCGTGCACCACCGCCTTGAAGAAGGCGAGCACCCGCTGCTCGCCGAACCGGTCGACGAGGTGCCGTACGGCCAGGTAGCCGACGCCGTAGCTGCCGCCGACGCGCCGGGCGGAGGCGTCCTCGGCCGGGGTGAGGTCGTCCAGCCGGCCGGTCCAGCCGCCGCCCGGCGTCAGCAGCTCGCGTACCTCGGCGAGCCCTTCGTACCGGCCGACCGGTGCTCCGCCGACGCCTGCGTACTCGGCGAGCCCTTCCACCAGCCACCACGTCTCCCGGCCCGGGTACCCGCGCTCGGGCAGGGAGGCGGCGTGCGTCAGCTCGTGCCGGAGCAGGTCGTCGGCACCGGTGGCGGAGAGCCCGTCGGCGTTGAGCACCACCTCGTGGTGGCCGCCGCCGACGGTGACGGCGTACCCGCCGGTCCACTCCGGGCGACCGCCGCCGTACCAGCTCAGCCACTCCGCCTTCCCGGCGTAGAAGACCCGGTACCGGTCGGGCGGGGGGCCGGCGACCGCGTACGCGTCGGCGGTGCGCGCCGCGGCCTCGGCCTGGCGGAGCAGGCCGGGGAGCTTCCCGCGCAGCGCCGGGGTGGTGGCCACGACCGTGCGCGGGCCCACCGCGACGACCAGGTCGCTCACCTCCCACGGCCGGGTGCCGGTCTCGGCGGACCGGGACTCCTCCATGGCGACCAGCCGGACCTGCCCGCCGGAGTCCCGCCACCGGGTGCCGACGAACACGGGGCTCGGCCGGCAGCCGGGCACCACGAAGCAGTACTGGAAGCGGACCACGATCCGCCACTCGTCGGGCCGCCCGGCCACGGTGGCCGGCAGGCCGGTCTGCTCGGGCCGCCACACGGTGACCCGCAGGGCCCGGAGGGCGGCGTACCGGCGGGCCAGGGCGGGGTGGGCGGCGGGCTCGGCGACGGCGAGGAAGCCGGCCCGGTCGCCGCCGAGCAGGGCGGCGGCCTGGCGGTCGAGTTGGCCGGAGATCCGCTCGCCGAGCTGCCGGGCGGCCTGGACGGCCGGGTCCTCGGGCATGGTGGGCCCGAGGCGACCGATGGTCGGCCGGCCCGCCGCCTCGTGCAGCACGCCGGCCAGCAGCACCGACGGCAGGCCGCAGGTGATCAGCACCAGCACCACGCCGAGTGCGGCCCACAGGGGCCAGGGCCGACGCCGTCGAGGTTGGTCCCACCGGTGCATGCCGTCCAAGCCGTCGGTCACCCGGCGAAGGGTACGACCTCCGGGGCGGCTGGTGCGAGCGCGCCACGGCCCAGCGGTACGCAGCCCGGCCGCCGGCCGGTCAGCCTTCCCGGGGCCAGGAGCGGAACGCCGCGTCCAGACCGGCGACGAGCCGGTCGTACGAGCGGTCGACGTCGCGCGGCAGCCCGAAGCCGCCCGCGGCCTCCAGGGCGAGGAAGCCGTGCAGTCCGCTGCGGAGCGCCCGCGTGGCGTCGACGGCGTCGTCGCCGTCGAGGCCGTACCCCCGGAGGATGGCGTAGATCGCGCCGACGGCCCGCCCGGCGGCGGCGACGTGGTCGGGGTCACCGGGGTCGGGCGCGCGTTGCGCGGCGGCGTAGCGCCCGGGGTGCCGGCGGGCGTAGTCGCGGTAGGCGGCGGCGACGGCGCGCAGGGCGTCCTCGCCCGCGCGGCCGGCGACGGCCGCGGTGAGCGCGTCGGCCAGCTCGGCGGTGGCCAGCGCGGCGAGCTTCTGGGCCAGCGCGTCGACGCCCTTGACGTGCTTGTAGAGGCTGGGCAGGGCGACGCCGAGCCGGCCGGCCAGCGCGGCGAGGGTGAGCCGGTCGAGGCCGACCTCGTCGGCGAGCCGGGCCGCCTCGCGCACCACGACCTGCTGGTTGAGCCCGGCCCTAGGCACGAGCGGTGGCCGTCAGGAAGGCGACGAGCTGGGCGGCGGTCTCGGCCGGCCGGTCGGCGTGCGGGTAGTGGCCCGAGTCGTCGATCATGCGGGCCTCGGCGGTGGCGAAGAGCCGCCGGGCGGCCCGGGCCTCGGCGCCGGGGTCGGGGAAGTCGGGGTCCTTCGTGCCCATCAGCACGAGGACCGGCTGGCGCACCTCGGGGGCCCGGGTGGTCCAGTGCGGCTCGGCCGGGGCCGCCACCCCGCGCATCGCCGCCATCCGGCCGGGTTCGCGCAGGTTGGCCACCATCGCCTTGCGGTACGCGGCGTAGTCGGCCGGCCGGCCGCAGGGGAAGAGGCTGCGGTGGAACATGCCGAACAGCCGGGGGCTGCGCAGCACGGCAGCCACGGCCAGCCGCAGGGCCGGGTTCAGCTTCCGCTCGGTGACGAACGCGCCCACCTGGACGATCGCGCCGACCAGGTCGGGGGCGTCGGCGGCGGCGAAGACCACGGCGGCGCCGCTGGAGGAGCTGCCGACCAGCGTGGCGGGGCCGCCGCCGAGGGCGCGGACGACGGCGAGCAGGTCGCCGCCGACCTCGGCCGGGGCGTACGTCGGCCAGCCGGCGCTGGACCGGCCGTGCCCGCGAACGTCCACCGACGCCACCCGGTAGCCGGCGTCGACCAGCAGCGGGACCAGGTGGCGGTAGGCCGCCCGGTGCTCCCCCATGCCGTGCGCGAGGACCACGAGCGGGCCCTCCCCGTGCGCCTCGTAGGCGATCCGCCCGCCGTCCCGCTCAACGCAGCTAGTAGTCATAGCCAAAAAGCTAGCACGATTAGCCAACGTCGACGCCCGGGGTCGACGGCCCCGGGCCGCGGGTGCTCTGCGGGGACGCGGCGGACTCATCGCCCGACGGGAACGGGCCGGCGGGACGAGGGTCTCCGCCGGCCCGTCAGGGGACCGCTGGGGGTGGCGATTCTTCGCCGGGCCCGTCACTTCTTCGACATCAGCGCCCGGCCGAAGAAGGCCAGGTTCGCGGGGCGCTCGGCGAGGCGGCGCATGAGGTAGCCGTACCAGTCGGTGCCGTACGGCAGGTAGGTGCGCACGGTGTAGCCGTCGCCGACGAGCCGGGCCTGCTCCTCCGGCCGGATGCCGTAGAGCATCTGGAACTCGAACCGCTCCGGCCCCCGGTCGAACCAGCGCGCGCGGTCCTCGCCGATGGCGATCAGGCGCGGGTCGTGGGTGGCCAGCATCGGGTACCCGTCGCCGGACATCAGGACGTTCAGGCACCGCACGTACGACTTGTCCACCTCGCGGGCCGCCTGGTACGCCACCGACTCCGGCTCCCGGTACGCGCCCTTGCACAGCCGCACCCGGGACCCGGCGTACGCCAGCTCGCGACAGTCCGACTCGGTCCGCCGCAGGTACGCCTGGAGCACCGCCCCCGTCGCCGGGAAGTCCTTGCGCAGCCGCGTCAGCGTGTCCAGCGTCGAGTCGGTGGTGGTGTGGTCCTCCATGTCCAGGGTGACCGTGGTGCCCGCCTCGTCCGCCGCGACGCAGATCGCCCGCGCGTTGTCGTACGCGAGCCGCTCGTCGAAGCGCTGGCCCAGCGCGGAGAGCTTCACGCTGACCTCGGCGGCCGGGGTGAGCCCGGCGTCGGAGAGCAGCTTCAGCAGCTTCAGGTATTCGTCGCGGGTGGCGGTGGCCTGCTCGGCGGTGACGGTGTCCTCGCCGAGGTTGTCGAGGGTGACCGCGAGGCCCTCGGCGACGAGTTCGCGGGTCGCGCGCAACGCGTCGTCGGTGCCGGCGCCGGCGACGAACCGACGGACGACGTCCCGGGTGAACGGGGCCGTCTCGACGAGCCGCTCGACCTGGGATGACCGGGAGGCGGCAAGAATGACGGAACGGAGCATGAGCTGAGCGTAACGCCAGGGGGCACCACCTCGCCGGGCGGCGGCCCCCGCCGGGACTGAAGGAAGGGCCCCCTATTAACCGTGGCGGTAGAGAAGGGAACCCTTCTCTACCGAATGCGTTAACAAGGGGCCCTTCCTTACCGGACAGCCCGGCGGCGGGCGACGTGGCGCGGATCAGCTACAACGATGCCGTGGAACAACGCCCCCGACGCCGGCTCCGATCGGCCACCGTGCAGCTCGGCGCGCTGACCGCCCTCGCGCTCACCCTCTCCGGCTGCAACCTGCCCTCCGGCGACGACGATGACGACGACTGCGCGCTCGGACCGGTGGGCGGCGGGACGACCGTGGCGCTGGCGATGCACGTGCCGGCGCCGGGCGCCCCCGCCACCGACGCCGGGCGCGCCGACTCCCGGCCGGTCACCACCGCCACCGACGCCGGGCGCGCCGACTCCCGGCCGGTCACCACCGCGGCGGTGCCCGAACGCGGCGGCTTCGGCACCCACCTCGCCTCCTGCGGCGGCTGACGTGCGGCGCGAGGCGGCCACCCCGCGCCCGGGCTGGGACGCCACGGTCCGCTCGCAGGGCCTGGTCTACGTCGACACGGAGCTGCCCGACGGCGGGATCGCGTCGTACTGGGACGAGACCGCCGCGTACGTCTTCGGGCTGGAGGAGGTGCTCCGGCTGGAGGAGGCGACCGCCGAGCTGCACCGGATGTGCGTCGCCGCCGCCGAGCACGTGGTGGCCCGGGGCCGGTACGCCGAGTTCGGCATTCCCGGGTGGGCGGCCGAGGCGGTGGCCCGTTCCCTGCACGAGGGCCCGCCGAGCCTCTACGGGCGCTTCGACCTCTGCTATGACGGCAGCTGGCCGCCGAAGCTGCTGGAATACAACGCCGACACCCCCACCTCGCTGGTCGAGGCGAGCATCGTGCAGTGGTTCTGGCTGGAGGACACGCGCCCGGCGGCGGACCAGTGGAACAGCCTGCACGAGCGCCTCGTCGCGGCGTGGGCGCGCATCGGCGCGGGCCTGCACGACGACCAGGTGCACGTGGTGTGGTCGAACGAGGAGGAGTCGGGCGAGGACCAGATCACGGCCGGCTACCTCGCCGAGACCGCCCGGCAGGCGGGGCTGAAGGCGGAGCTGCTGCCGATCCAGGACATCGGCTGGGACGGCCGGCGCTTCGTCGACACCGCCGACCGGCCGGTCACCACCTGCTTCAAGCTCTACCCCTGGGAGTGGATGCTCGCCGAGCCGTACGGGCCGCTGGCGCTGGAGCCGGGCACCCCGACCACCTGGATCGAGCCGGCCTGGAAGCTGCTGCTGTCCAACAAGGCGCTGCTCGCCGTGCTGTGGGAGCTGCACCCCGGGCACGACTACCTGCTCCCCGCGTACCTCGACTCGCCGCGGCAGATGACCGAGTACGTGGCGAAGCCGCTGCTCGGCCGCGAGGGCGGGTCGGTGCGGATCGTCACGCCCGCCGGGGAGGTCCACAATCCCAGCGACTACGGCGACGAGGGCTTCTGCTACCAGGAGTTCCGGGCCCTGCCGAGCTTCGACGGCAACCACGTGGTGCTGGGCAGCTGGATCGTCGACGGCGAGCCGGCCGGCCTCGGCCTGCGGGAGAGCGCCAGCCTCATCACCGACAACTACGCCCGGTTCCTGCCGCACTACATCGACACGCCGCGCCTGACGTGAGTCGTCTACCGTTGGGGTGTGAACTTCGACGCGTACGCCCGGACCGGGGTTGACCTCGTCAACGCCCGGCTGGACGACCTCGACGACCTGCGGGCCCTCTTCCCCGACGAGAACGCGTGGATGCGCGACGAGGTCGCGGACCGGGACCTGGCGATCTTCCGGCGGGCGCAGAAGCGGCTGCGGGACGTGTTCGACTACGGCACCTCGGGGCGCGACATCGAGGCCGTCGCCGAGCTGAACGCGCTGCTGGAGGCGTACCCGGTGCAGCCGCGCATCTCCGGCCACGACTCCAGCGACTGGCACATGCACGTCACCAGCCGGGGCGCGTCGGTGAGCGCCGAATACCTGGCCGGCGCGGTGTGGGGCCTGTCGGTGTGGCTCTGCCAGTACGGCAGCGCCCGGTTCGGGGTCTGCGCCGACGAGCGCTGCGGCAACGTCTACCTGGACACCTCGTCGAACTGCTGCCGGCGGTTCTGCTCGGAGCGCTGCGCCACCCGGTCGCACGTGGCCGCGCACCGGGCCCGCAAGCGGGCGGCGATCGGCGAGCAGCAGGTCACCGCACCGGCCAAGGCCCTGACCCCGGTGAGCTGAGCCGGCCGGGTCGACCCGGGCGCCGGCCCGGCAGGCGGGAGGCGCGGCTCAGGCGTCGACCGGGGACGGCGCGGTCAGGTTGGCGCGGGCGAACTCCAGGGCCTCGCGCAGGTCGGCCTCGCGGACGGCGCGGCTCTTCGCGCCCCGCGTGGTGACCTCGACGGCCACCGAGCCGGTGAAGCCGCGCCCGGCCAGCGAGCGCAGCAGCTCGCCGCAGGGCTGGCCGCCGCGCCCCGGCACCAGGTGCTCGTCGCGCCCCTCGCCGGTGCCGTCGCCGAGGTGCACGTGGGCGAGGCCCGACCCCATCCGGTCGGCCATGGCCAGGGCGTCGGTGTGCGAGGCCGCGCAGTGCGACAGGTCGAGGGTGTACGACGGGTAGCCGGTCTCGGTCGGATCCCACCCGGGGACGTACGGGACGAACTGCCGGCCGGCCATCCGCACCGGGTACATGTTCTCCACCGCGAAACGCAGCCCGGCGAACCGCCCGGCGACCTCGTCCAGCCCGGCGGCGAAGTTACGGGCGTAGTCGCGCTGCCAGGTGAACGGCGGGTGCACCACGACGGTGGGCGCCTCCAGGGTGTCCGCCAGCTCGGCGGCGCGGCGCAGCCGCTCCCACGGGTCGGGGCTCCACACCCGCTGGGTGACCAGCAGGCAGGGGGCGTGGACGGAGAGCACCGGCACGCCGTAGTGCTCGGCGAGGCCGCGCAGCGCGCCGGCGTCCTGGCTGACGGCGTCGGTCCAGACCATCACCTCGATGCCGTCGTACCCGAGTGCCGCGGCGAGCTGGAACGCCGCCGCGGTCCGCTCAGGGAACACCGAGGACGTGGACAGGAGCACCGGGACGCGGGAAGTCACAGCTGCCAGCGTAGCCCGGCCCACGTTGCGGCATCGTGACGAGTAATCGCAAACCGCCCGTAGCGCCACATCGGGTCGCCGGGGCGTTACGCCTGGTCATCGGGCGGTCAGCGCTCGGTGAGCCGGTCGAGCTGGCGCAGGATGACCCCCTCCCGCAGCGCCCACGGGCAGATGTCCAGCGACGGCACGTCGAGCCGGCGCATCACCGCCTCGGCCACCACCGCGCCGGCCAGCAGCTGGTGCGCCCGGTCGACGCTCACCCCTTCCAGCTCGCTCAGGTGGCGCGGCGGGATGTGCCGGACGAACCCGAGCACCTGCCGCAGCCCGTCCCGGGTCAGGCTGCGCCGGGCCCACAGGCCGGCGCCGGAGGGGGCCGCCCCGGCCAGCCGGGCCAGGGTGCGGAACGTCTTCGAGGTGGCCACCGGGCGCTCCCAGCCCACCTCGGCCATCTTCTCCACCACCGGGTCGAGCAGCCCGTCGACGTACTCCCGCAGGTCCGCCACGGCCGCGGCCGGCGGCGGCTCCGCGCCGTCGGGGTCGATGCGCAGCCGGTCCCGGGTGAGCCGGCCCGCGCCGAGCGGCAGGGAGACCGCGACGGCCGGATCCTCGTCGATGCCGGCGGCGACCTCCAGCGAGCCGCCGCCGATGTCGAGGGCGAGCAGCCGCCCCGCCGACCAGCCGAACCAGCGCCGGACCGCGAGGAACGTCATCCGCGCCTCGTCCGCGCCGGAGAGCACCTCCAGCCGTACGCCGGTGGCGTCGCGCACCCTCGCCAGCACCTCGGCCGCGTTGGTGGCGTCGCGGACGGCGGAGGTGGCGAAGGCCAGCAGGTCGTCGCTGCCCAGCCGGGTCGCCGAGGCGCGGGCCGCGGCGACCGCCCGGACCAGCCCGTCCGCGCCGGCCTCGGTGAGCGCGCCGTCCGGGCCGATCTGCTCGGCGAGGCGGAGCACCACCTTCTCCGAGTGCGCCGGCCACGGGTGCGCGCCGTGGTGGGCGTCGACCACCAGCAGGTGCACGGTGTTGGAACCGACGTCGAGCACTCCCAGTCGCATGCCGAAGACACTAGGGCCTGCCCGGTTCGGTGGCTCGCCGGCGCGAACGGGGCACCGGGCGTACGCTGGTCCGGGTGACGAGCCAGATCGAGATCCAGGTCCTGGTGGACGACCCCGACGACCCGCGCAGCCGCGAGGTGGGGCTGGACTTTCCCCGGGAGTGGATCGAGTTCGTCGACCCGGCCGACGCCACGCACGTGATCCGCGCCGACCTGACCTGGCTGCTGTCCCGCTGGACGTGCGTGTTCGGCCGGGGCTGCCACGGCATCGTCGCCGGCCGGTCCGCCGACGGCTGCTGCTCGCACGGGGCGTTCTTCACCGACTCGGACGACGAGAAGCGGGTCCGGGCGGCGGTCAAGCGGCTCACCCCGGACAACTGGCAGCACTTCCGGCGCGGGTTCAAGAACTGGACCGCCAACGACACGGTCGACGGCAAGACGCCGGCCCGGCGCACCGCCACCCGCGCCGTCGACGCGCCGTGCGTGTTCCTCAACGACGCCGACTTCCCCGGCGGGGGCGGCTGCGCGCTGCACGCCCAGGCCCTGTGCGACGGGGTGCACCCGCTGGAATACAAGCCGGACGTCTGCTGGCAGTTGCCGATCCGCCGGGACCAGGAGTGGCACAAGCGGCCGGACGACACGAAGGTGCTGGTCTCCACGCTGGCCGAGTTCGACCGGCGGGGCTGGGGCGCGGGCGGGCACGACCTCGACTGGTGGTGCACCTCGTCGACGGACGCGCACGTCGGCGTCGAGCCGATGTACGTCTCGTACGGCCCGGAGCTGACCGCGCTGGTCGGCGCGGCGGCGTACGCGAAGCTCGCGGAGCTGTGCGCGGCCCGGCTGCGGCAGGGCCAGGTGGCCCCCCACCCGGCCAGCTTGTAAGGAAGGGCCCCCTGTTAACGCTTTCTGCATAGGAAGGGCCCCTTCCTAACGCCTCGGCCGGCAGCGGCCGACCAGCGCGGCCGACCTGCTCAGCCGGTCTTCACCGCCAGCACCGGGCAGGGCACCCGGAGCAGGATCTCCTGCGCCGTCGACCCCATGATCAGCTTGCCGACGGGGGTGCGGTGCCGCACGCCGATCACCACAAGCGACACGTCCTCCGCCTCGACGATGTCGACGATCTCCTCGGCGGCGTCGCGGCCCCGCACGAGCTGCCGCACCGTGTGCGGCACCCCGGCGGCGGTCAGCTCGCGCGACACCCGGTCCAGGTCGGGCTCCTGGGCCAGCCGCAGGTCCACGTACGCGTCGCCGCGCGAGGTGTTCACCACCAGGATCGGCTCGGCGCGGAACCGGGCCTGCTCCACGGCCGCCCGCAGGGCCGCCTCGCCCAGCGCCGAGGGCACGTACCCCACCAGCACGGTCATCGGGTCACCAACCTTTCCCGCACGGGACGTACGACGAACCGGCCGAGCAGCGGCCAGAGCAGCACCACGGCGATCGCCGCGTAGATCGACCAGGACACCCAGCCGCCGAGCAGCCCGTGCAGCTCCCCGCCGGACAGTTGCAGCGCCCGCCGGCCCTGGAGTTCGGCGCGCGGGCCGAGGATCACGCCGACGATCAGCGGCAGGATCGGCAGCCCGAACCGCCGCATGCCGAACCCGAGCAGGCCCAGCGCGAGGAGCAGGAACAGGTCGAACGGCGCGGCGTTGACCGCGTACGCGCCCATCGAGGCGAAGAACAGGATGCCGGCGTAGAGGTACGGGCGGGGGATCCGCAGCAGCCGCGCCCAGGCCGGCGCGAGCGGCAGGTTGAGCACGAGCAGCAGCAGGTTGCCCACGAAGAGGCTGGCGATCAGCGTCCAGACCAGGCCGGACTCCCGCTCGAACAGCAGCGGGCCGGGCTGGATGCCGTACTGCTGGAAGGCGGCCAGCATCACCGCGGCCGTGGCGTTGGTGGGCAGGCCGATGGCCAGCATCGGCACGAGCGTGCCGGCGGCGGACGCGTTGTTCGCGGCCTCCGGGCCGGCGACGCCCTCGATCGCGCCCCGACCGAACTCCTCCGGGTGCTTCGTGAGCTTCTTCTCCGTGGCGTACGACAGGAAGGTGGGGATCTCCGCCCCGCCCGCCGGCAGCGCACCGAACGGGAACCCGTACGCGGTGCCCCGCAGCCACGGCTTCCAGGAGCGCCGCCAGTCGTCGCGGCCCATCCACGGCCGGCCGACGGGGATCACCTCGGCGGCCCGGCGGCGCAGGTGCGCGGCGATCCAGAGGGCCTCGCCGACGGCGAAGATGCCGACGGCCACCACGACCACGTCGATGCCGTCGGCGAGCTGCGGCACGCCGAGGGTGAGGCGCTGCTGGCCGCTGACGGTGTCGATGCCGACCATGCCGATGACGAGGCCGATCAGCAGCGACGCGAAGCCGCGCACCCGGGACGCGCCGAGCACGGCGGTGACCGCCACGAACGACAGCAGCATCAGCGCGAAGTAGTCCGGCGCGCCGAGGCCGACGGCGAACGCGACGACCGGCGGGGTGACCACGACCAGCAGCAGGGTGGCGATGGTGCCGGCGACGAACGAGCCGATCGCGGCGGTGGCGAGGGCCTGCGCGGCGCGGCCCGCCTTCGCCATCTTGTTGCCCTCGATGGCGGTCACCACCGACGACGACTCGCCGGGGGTGTTGAGCAGGATCGAGGTGGTGGAGCCGCCGTACATGCCGCCGTAGAAGATGCCGGCGAACATGATGAACGCCTGGGTGGGCTCCATCCCGTACGTCACGGGCAGCAGCAGCGCCACGGTCATGGCCGGGCCGATGCCGGGCAGCACGCCGACGGCGGTGCCGATGGTCACGCCGAGCAGCGCGATCAGCAGGTTCGTCGGGGTCACCACGTTGGCGAACCCGTCGAGCAGGTTGGTGAGGTTGTCCATCTACAGGATCCCTTGCAGCACGCCGGCGGGCAGGCTGACGCCGAGCCCGATGGCGAACGTGTAGAAGGTGACCAGCGACAGCGCGACGGCGATCAGCAGGTTCCGCACGTGGTGCCGGTTGCCCAGCGCGAACGCCGAGCCCCAGAACAGCAGCGTCCCGCTGATCACCCAGCCGAGCCGGTCGATCAGCACGGCGTTGACCAGAAACGCGCCGATCAGCAGCAGCACGGTGCGCCAGTCGATCGGGGTGGTCAGGTCGACGTCCTCGCCGGCCTCGGGCTCGCCCCGGCCGCCCCGGGCCACGTCGACGGCGTAGACCACCGCGACGACCAGCAGCAGCGCGCCGAGCAGGATCGGCACGGGCTTCGGGCCGACCGGGTCGGCGGGGCTGATCGCGTGGCCGGTGCGCAGGGCGTCCGCGACGACCAGGCCGCCGACGAGCGCGAGGAACGCGCACACCCCGTACTGGGCCCGGTCGCCGCCCCGGGCCGCCGCCCGCCCGCCGGGGCCGGGAGCCCCGTCCGGGCCCGGCGCGGCCTGCGCGGCGTCGTCCGGCCGCGGGGCGTCGGCGGCCCCGGCCCGGTCCGGCTTCCGTTCGGGGTACGCCGGGGGCGCGCCGCCCGGGTCCGGGCGGGTCGTCCGGCCGGTCATGCCAGCCCGAGCTGCTTGAGCAGGTCGGCGACCGACCTGTCCTGCTCGTTGAGGAAGGTGGCGAAGGCGTCGCCGGTGACGAAGGCGTCGGTCCAGCCGCGCTTGGTCAGCTCGGCCTTCCACTCCGCCGACTCGTGCATCCTGGTCAGCGCGTCGATCCACACCTGCTTGTCGGCGTCGGAGATGCCGGGCGGGGCGACGATGCCCCGCCAGTTGGTGAACACCAGGTCGATGCCGGACGCCTTGAGCGTCGGCACGTCCTTCAGCGCCTCGATGGGCGACTCGCTGGTGACCGCGAGGACCCGGAGCTGACCGGCCTCGACCTGGTCGAGGAACTCGCCGAAGCCGCTCGCGCCGAAGGCCACCTTGCCGCCGAGCAGGGCCGGCAGCAGCTCGCCGCCGCCGTCGTACGAGACGAAGTTGACCTGGCGGGGGTCGATGCCGACGGCCCGCGCGAGCTGCATGGGCAGCAGGTGGTCGGGGCCGCCGGGCGACGAGCCGCCGCCGACGGCGAGGCCCTTCGGGCTGGCCTTCCAGGCCGTGACCAGGTCGCCGATCGTCCGGTACGGCGAGTCCTTCGGCACCACGATCGCGCCGGCCTCCTCGATCAGCTTGGCCAGCGCGGTGGTCTGGGTGAGCGTCGCCTGCGACTTCGAGGTGTACGAGGCGCCGACCACGCCCAGCCCCATCTGCATGGCGAGCTTGCCGTTGCCCTTTTCGTTGACGGTGCGCTGGAGGCCGACGGTGCCGCCCGCGCCGGGCAGGTTGAACACCTGCACCCCGGTGGCGATCTTGGCGTCCTCCATCACCTTGGCGGCGGTGCGGGCGGTGGTGTCGTACCCGCCGCCGGGGGTGTTCGGCACCATGATCCGCAGGCCGGTCACCGGCCCGTCGGCACCGGAGCCGCCCTCGTCGTCGGCGGTGGCGCCGCAGGCGCCCAGCGCCAGCGCCGTGACGGCGGCGACGCCCATGACCAGCAGGTTTCTCCGAGTTGCCATCATGTTTCTCTTCCGTTTCGAAGGAGTCCGGCGGCAAGATGATGGCTTCCGGACGGCCGTGCCGTCTCCCTTCTGTCACCAGCGGAGATTGAGGTCTTTGTGGTCGTGGTCACGCCCCGCCGCACCCTGGCCGGGCAGCTGCTGGTCCTCCAGCTCGCGATCGTCGTCGTCGTGCTGGTGGCGGTGGCCGCCGTGTCGCTGGCCCAGTCGGCGGCGACCTTCAACCGGGTCGAGGGGCGGCGGGTCGCCGCCCTCGGCGAGCAGCTCGCCGGCAACCCGCTGCTGCGCGACCGGCTCAACACGCCCGCCCCGGCGGAGCTGGTCGCGCCGCTGGTGCAGAACGCGCGTACCCAGTCGGGGGTGACCTCGGTGACCGTCGCGGACGCCCGGGGCCGGGTGGTCGCCTCCACCGACCCGACCCTGGTCGGCGCCCCACTGCCGCTCGGCGACCCCGGGGTGGCGCGGGGGCGTAGCTGGTCGGGCGAGCTGGCGGTCGGCGCGTCCCGGCAACTGGTCGCACAGGTGCCGGTGCTCGGCGCCGGGGCGGAGAACCTCGGCGACCACCTCGGCGTGGTGGTGATCGGGGAGGCGGCACCGACCTGGTCGCAGCGGCTGGTCGGCGCGTCGTCGTACCTGTTCACCTATCTCGGCATCGCCAGCCTGCTCGGGGTGGCCGGGTCGTGGCTGCTGGCCCGGCGGATCAAGCGGCAGACCCTGGGCCTGGAGCCCCGGGAGATCGCCGGGCTGGCGGAGCACCGGGAGGCGCTGCTGCACGGCATCGCCGAGGGGGTGATCGCCCTGGACCCGCACCAGCGGGTCACCCTGGTCAACGCGGTCGGCCGCCGGCTGCTCGACCTGCCCGAGCACTGCCTCGGCCGCAGCCTCGCCGACCTGCGGATCTCCGGCCGGCTGCGGGACGTGCTGGCCGGCACCGGCGGCCCGGAGGCCCGCGACGAGGTGGTCGTGCGGGGCGGCCGGGTGCTGGTGATGAACCGGATGACGGTGGCCAAGGACGGCCGCCGGCTCGGCTCGGTCACCACGCTGCGGGACCGCACCGAGCTGGCCCGGCTGGAACGGGAGATCGGCTCGTTCCGCAGCACCACCGAGCTACTGCGGGCGCAGACCCACGAGTTCGCCAACCAGTTGCACACCATCTCCGGGCTGATCCAGATCGGCGAGCACGACGAGGTGGTCCGGTACGTCGACGCGCTGAGCCGGCACCGCGCGTCGCTGGACCTGACGGTGACCAGCCGGATCCACGACACGGCGGTGGCGGCGCTGCTGATGGCGAAGTCGGCGCTGGCCGCCGAGCGGCGGGTGGAGCTGCGCATCTCGGACCGGACCGGCCTGGACCGGCTGGAGCCGGAGCTGGCCGTCGACGTCGCCACGGTGCTCGGCAACCTGGTCGACAACGCGGTGGAGGCGGTCGCGGGCGGCCCGGACGGGTCCGGCCCACCGGGCGGCGGCTCGCCCGGCGACGGGGACGACGCGGTCGCCCGGGGCGACGGGCCGGCCTGGGTGGAGGTCGAGCTGCGCCGGGACGCCGCGTCGGTCGAGATCGTCGTGCGGGACTCCGGGCCGGGGGTCGCGCCGGAGCTCGCCCAGGAGGTCTTCACGCACGGCTTCACCACGAAGGCCGCGCGGGAGGGGGAACGCGGCATCGGGCTGGCGCTCACCCGCCTGGTGTGCAAGCGTCGCGGCGGCGAGGTCGCGGTGACGAACACCGCGGAGGGGGCCATGTTCACCGCCCGGATGTCGGTGACCGCCGTCGCGGAGGGGGTCCGATGATCGACGTGCTGATCGTGGACGACGACTTCATGGTCGCCCGGATCCACCGGGGGTTCGTGGAGCGCGTCGACGGCTTCCGGGTCGTCGGCACCGCGAGCACCGGGGAGCAGGCCGTCGCCGCCGTCGAGGAGTTCCGCCCCGATCTGGTGCTGCTCGACCTCTACCTGCCGGACATGTTCGGCCTGGACGTGGTCACCCGGCTGCGCGCCGCCCGGCACGACTGCGACGTCCTGGTGATCAGCGCCGCCCGGGAGGCCGAGGCGGTCCGCCGCGCCGTGCGCTACGGCGCGGTCAACTATCTGCTCAAGCCGTTCCACTTCGACGAGCTGCGGACCCGGCTGGAGCAGTACGCCGCCCGGCGCAACTCGCCCCGGGCCGCGGTGGTCAGCGACCAGGCCGACGTGGACCGGGTGCTGTCGCGGGCCGGCGCGCACATCCCCACCTCGGCGCTGCCCCGGGGCCTCAGCCCCGAGACCGCCGAGCTGGTCGGGCGTGCCCTGCGCGAGCACCCGGGCACGCTTTCGGCCGCCGAGTGCGCCGACCGGGTGGGCATCTCCCGGGTCAGCGCCCGCCGCTACCTGGAGCACTTCTCCGACACGGGCCGGGCCGAGGTCAGCCTGCGGTACGGCGTCGCGGGCCGGCCGGAGCGCCGCTACCGCTGGGCGGCGTGACGGCCCGGCGGGCGGGCCCGGTCACGGCTCGAACTTGTAGCCCAGGCCCCGGACGGTGACGATGAAGCGCGGCGCGGACGGCTCCGGCTCGATCTTCGAGCGCAGCCGCTTGACGTGCACGTCGAGGGTCTTCGTGTCGCCGACGTAGTCGGCGCCCCAGACCCGGTCGATGAGCTGGCCCCGGGTCAACACCCGGCCGGCGTTGCGCAGCAGCAGCTCCAGCAGCTCGAACTCCTTGAGCGGGAGCTGCACGGCGCCCCCGTCCACGGTGACCACGTGCCGCTCGATGTCCATCCGCACCGGGCCGGCCGCGAGGGTCGGCGCTCCCGACTCGGCCACGTCGGGGCTCTGCCGGCGCAGCACCGCCCGGATCCGGGCCACCAGCTCCCGGGGCGAGTACGGCTTCGTCACGTAGTCGTCGGCCCCGATCTCCAGGCCGACCACCTTGTCGATCTCGCTGTCCCGCGCGGTGACCATGATGATCGGCACGTGCGAGCGCTGGCGGAGCTGCCGGCACACCTCGGTGCCGGACATCTCGGGCAGCATGAGGTCGAGCAGCACGATGTCCGCGCCCGTCCGGTCGAACTCGGTGAGGGCGGACGGGCCGGTGGCCGCGACCGAGACCTCGAAGCCCTCCTTGCGGAGCATGTACGACAGGGCGTCGGAGAACGACTCCTCGTCCTCGACCACCAGAACGCGGCTCAACGGGGTATTCCTTTCATAGCGGTCGGACCTGCCGGAGCTCGGCCGGGCCGGCCTCGATCCCATCCGATTGCGGTGTCGGCAGCAGGTCGTCCGGTGGACGGGCGGGCAGCCGGAGGGTGAACGTCGACCCACCACCAAGAGTGCTCGACACCTCGACCCGGCCGCCATGGTTGCTGGCGATGTGTTTGACGATGGCCAGGCCGAGGCCGGTGCCGCCGGTGGCCCGGGAGCGGGCCTGGTCGGCCCGGTAGAACCGTTCGAAGATCCGCTCGACGTCCGTCGGGGCGATCCCGATGCCCTGGTCGGCGACGGAGATCGTGACGTGCTCGCCGTCGGCCCGGGTGGTGACCCGGACGGTGGTGTCCTCGCCGGAGTAGGTGATGCCGTTCTCGACGAGGTTCGCCACGGCCGTGGCGAGCTGGGTGTCGCTGCCGTACACGGTCAGGCCGCGCTCACCCTCGGTGGCCACCTCGATCCGTCGGGCGGCGGCGGTGGTGCGGGTACGGTCGATCACCTCGGCGATCACCCAGTCCAGGGCGACCGGTTCCGGGGCGGGCTGCGGCTCGGCCCCCTGGAGCCGGGTCAGCTCCAGCAGCTCCTGCACCAGCCGCCCGAGCCGGGTCGACTCGTGCTGGATGCGCTCGGCGAACCGGCGCGCGGCCACCAGGTCCTCGGAGAGGTCGGGGGCCGCCGCGCCGGCCGGCTCGGTGGCGTCCAGCAGCGCCTCGGCGAGCAGTTGCAGCGCGCCGATGGGCGTCTTCAGCTCGTGGCTGACGTTGGCCACGAAGTCCCGGCGGACCCGGGCCAGCCGGTGCGACTCGGTGACGTCGGCCGCCTCCACGGCCACGTGCCCGCCGCCGATGGCCATCGCGCGCAGGTGCACGCCGAGCGGGTCGGGGCCGGAGGCGTCGCGACCGCGCGGCAGGTCCAGCTCGATCTCGCGCCGCACGCCGGTGCGCCGGACCTGCCCCGCGAGGGTACGGATCAGCGGGTGCGCGGCGATCGAGCCGGGCGTGGGCCCGGTGCGCAGCAGCCCCATCGCGCGGGCCGCCGGGTTGACCAGGACCGGGACGTCGTCGGAGTCGAGCACCACGACGCCGGCCCGCAGCGAGTCCACCGTGCGGCGGCCCAGGCTGGAGAGGCCGGTCTGCTGCTCGTCGACCATCACGGGCCTCCCCCTGGTCCGGAACAGGCGGGCGGGACCGCCGCGCCCGGCGGCCGGGCCGCGGCGACGCCACGACCGGACGAGCCGAGGCAGCAGCGACCCGATGGCCAGCCCGGCCACCAGTGTCACGACCGCCGCCGCCGTCACCGCCCACTCCACCCGGCGATCGTAGGGTCATTGTTCATCTGGACATCGCCACAAACAGGATGAAACGCCCTCGCTTCCGGCGATGTTCACCCGTCGGTCCCGCGTCGTTCACCGGCGTTCACCTCCGGTCATCTCCCCCGGCCTACGGTTGTCGCGCACCCTGCCAGACCAGCGCCGACACCCGTACCCCCGGGCCGGCGACCACCGACCACAGGACGTGATGATGCGCGACGAGTTCCGGGCCGACCTCCAGATTGTCAGCCAGCTGCTGGTGGACATGGCAGAGGCCATCCGCGCGGCCATGCGCCAGGCCACCCGCGCCCTGCTCACCGCCGACCGCCAGGCCGCCGAGAACGTCATCGAGCGGGACGCCGAGATCGACGATCTCTACCGGCACGTCGAGGAGCGGGTCTGTGACCTGCTGGCCCGGCAGGCCCCCGTCGCGTCCGACCTGCGGGCCATGATCACCGCCCTGCACGTGGCCGCCGACCTGGAGCGGATGGGCGACCTGGCCGACCACGTGGCGAAGACCGCGCTGCGCCGGCACCCCTCGCCGGCCGTGCCGGCGGAGCTGCGGCCGGTCTTCGTCGACATGGCGTCGATCGCCGACCGGATGGCCGAGAAGATCGGCTCGGTGCTGGCCAAGCCCGACGCCGACCTCGCCGCCGAGCTGGACCGCGACGACGACGCCATGGACGACCTGCACAAGAGCCTGTTCGGGGTGCTGCTCGGCGACGACTGGCCGTACGGGGTAGAGACGGCGATCGACGCCACCCTGCTCGGCCGCTTCTACGAGCGGTTCGCCGACCACGCGGTCAACGCCGGCGAGCACGTCGTCTACCTGATCACCGGGGAGCCCGCCGCCGCGGCCGAGTGAGCGCCCCAGGCGTTAGGAAGGGCCCCTTGTTATCGCGAAAGCGATAACAAGGGGCCCTTCCTAACGGGTCAGCGGCCCTGGTTGGCGACCGCGGCGGCGGCCTCCTTGGCGGCGGCCGGGTCGAGGTACGTCCCGCCGAGGACCTGCGGACGCAGCTGCGGGTCCAGGTCGTAGCGCAGCGGGATGCCGGTCGGGATGTTGAGCTTCGCGATCGCCTCGTCGCTGATCTGGTCGAGGTGCTTGACCAGCGCGCGCAGCGAGTTGCCGTGCGCGGCCACCAGCACCGTCCGGCCCGCCAGGATGTCCGGCACGATCGAGTCGTACCAGTACGGCAGCATCCGCTCGACGACGTCCTTGAGGCACTCGGTGCGCGGCATCAGCTCGGTCGGCAGCAGCGCGTACCGGGGGTCGCCCACCTGCGACCACTCGTCGTCGTCGGCGATCGGCGGCGGCGGGGTGTCGTACGACCGACGCCAGAGCATGAACTGCTCCTCGCCGTACTCGTCGAGGGTCTGCTTCTTGTTCTTGCCCTGGAGGGCGCCGTAGTGGCGCTCGTTGAGCCGCCACGACCGGCGCACCGCGATCCAGTGCCGGTCGGCGGCGTTGAGCGCCAGCTCCGCGGTGCGGATCGCCCGGCGCATCACGCTGGTGTGCACCACGTCCGGCAGCAGGTCGTGCTCGCGCAGCAGCTCACCGCCGCGGCGCGCCTCCGCCTCGCCCTTGGCGGTCAGGTCGACGTCGACCCAGCCGGTGAAGAGGTTCTTCGCGTTCCAGTCGCTCTCGCCGTGCCGCAGCAGGACCAGCGTCCCGACGGTGGGCCCTTCGCTCGCAGTCATGCCGATCATCCTGCCGCACGCCGTCGACGGACACGCGGGGACCTGCGGTGACGACCACCACGTGGAAAAGCCGGTGACCGGCCTCCGGGCCCGCGACTAGGTTGTAAGGCGCTTGGGATACATCGGTCATTACCGGAAGCGGGGCGCGGGCGTGCGGGCGATGCGGGGCTGGTTGCGGGACACCACGGGCGGGCTGCCGAGGACCTTCTGGTACCTGTGGACGGGCACTCTGATCAACCGCCTCGGCTCGTTCGTCCTGATCTTCCTGGCCATCTACCTCACCCAGGAACGCGGCTTCGACGAGTTGGCCGCCGGCCTCGTGCTCGGCCTGTGGGGCGTCGGCGGCGCGGTCGGCACGACGCTGGGCGGGACGCTCGCCGACCGGTGGGGCCGGCGACCGACGCTGCTCACCGCCCACCTCGGCGCGGCGGGCATGATGCTCGTCCTCGGCCTCGCCGAGGAACTCTGGGCGGTGGCCGGCGGGGCGCTGCTGCTCGGCCTGTTCGCCGAGGCGGCCCGTCCGGCGTTCGGCGCGATGATGATCGACGTGGTTCCGGAGCGGGACCGGCTGCGCGCGTTCTCGCTCAACTACTGGGCGATCAACCTCGGCTTCGCCTGCGCGGCGATCCTCGCCGGCCTGGCCGCCGAGGCCAGCTACCTCCTGCTGTTCGTGATCGACGCGGCGACCACCCTGGCCACCGCCGTGATCATCTTCGTGAAGGTGGCCGAGACCCGCGCCCCGGCCCGCGCCGCCGCGCTCCCCGCCGGGGCCGCCCGCCCCCGGGGGGCGCTGCGCACCATCCTCGGCGACCGGGTCTACCTGGGCTTCGTGGCGCTCAACCTGCTCGGCGCGCTGGTCTTCCTCCAGCACATCTCGATGCTGCCGATCGCCATGGGCGACGACGGCCTGAGCCCGTCGACGTACGGCCTGGTGATCGCGCTCAACGGGGTGCTCATCGTGGCCGGGCAGCTCTTCGTGCCCCGGCTGATCCGCTTGCGCAGCCGCTCGCACGTGCTCGCCCTCGCCGCCGTGGTGATGGGCGTCGGGTTCGGGCTGACCGCGTTCGCCGACGCCGCCTGGTTCTACGCCCTCACCGTGCTCGTCTGGACCCTCGGCGAGATGCTCAACTCGCCGTCGAACTCCACCCTGATCGCGGAACTCTCCCCCGCCGACCTGCGCGGCCGGTACCAGGGCGTCTTCTCGCTGTCCTGGCAGGTCGCCGGGGCCAGCGCGCCGATCGTCGGCGGCCTGGTCCGGCAGCAGGCCGGCAACGCGGCGCTCTGGCTGGGCTGCGCGGCGGTCGGCGTCGTGGTGGCGGTCGCCCACCTGGCCTCCGGCCCGGCCCGGGAGCGGCGGGCCGCCGCGCTGCGCCCGCCGGCCGAGCCCGTCGGCGCGCCGGCCGGCCCCGCGAAACGTGGACAGCTGACGTCCGTCGTGAGCTGAGGCTGTCCAAGATCCGGGGGTACGGGAGCCGGCGCGACCGGGGCGACGCAAAGCGCCCACCTCGACCAGTGGTCGTGATGGGCGCCCGCATCGTGCCGGCGGCGGCGGGCGACACTCACCCCCGTAAGCGTCGCCCGCTCGCGCCGCCGGTTCCAACGGGTGGCGCCGTCCCCCAACGGCGGGATCCACCCGTTCCTGCGCCTGCGCTCGTGCACGGATCTGATCGATCCACCGCTCCCCCGAACGGTTCCGAGCGTGGCGCGTGCAATAAAGCTAGTTTCCCCTGGTTGTGGATTCAACCCGGAGCGGCTGTCTCGCCGGTCACAGGGTCACCGTCCGGAACGGCCCCCGCTCTCCGGGTCACCGCCGGCACACCCGACTACCCGTGCCCCGGCCCCGCAAACCCTCAGGCGTCCTCACGATCGGGCGACTCTGTGCGGAAGAAGTTGCTCGGCCGCCCGTTCCGCAGCTGCTCCTGGTAGATCAGGTTCAGCCGGCGGCCGTCGAAGGTCCGGAACCACTCGTCCCAGCTGATCTCCCGCACCCGGCTGCTCTCCCGGTACCCCGGCAGGTTGAACGTCAGCACCCCCGCCCGGCCGTTACGCTCCGTGCCCGCGATCGTGGCCGGGCGGGCGTTGCGCTCCCGCGCCCAGCGTTGGATCACCTCGTGGTTGGTGGTGACCAGGCTGCGCCCGGGACGCTCCGGCCGGTCCTGGAGCGAGGTGATCGGCTGCGAGGACCGCGCCGAGCGGGACGACGACCGGCCGGTCCGGATCGCCGACCGCTGGGCCCCGCCCTGGCCGGCCCGCGCCGGGGCGGCCTTCCTCGCCGGGGCGGCCCTGCGTGCCGAGGCCGCGGCCGGAGCCGCCTTGGCCCGGGTCGGGGCCGCCTTCGCCCGCGCCCGGGTCGGGGCTGCCTTCGCCCGCGCCGGAGCCGCCTTCGCCCGGGTCGGGGCCGCCTTGGCCCGCGCCGGGGCCGCCTTCGCCCGGCCCGGGGCCGCCTTCGCCCGCGCCGGGGCCGGAGCCGCCTTCGCCCGTGCCGGCGTCGCCTTCGCTCGGGCGGCGGCCGCGGTGCGCGTACCCCCGGCGGTCTTGGCCTTCGTGGCGCTGGCGCGGCCCGCGGGCCCGGTGCTGCGCCGCGCCGCGCCGCGGCCCTCGGCGCGCAGGGTGCGGGCCAGGGCCTTCACCAGCTCCGGCTTGCGCAGCACGGAGATCCCGGCGACGCCCCGACGGCGTAGCTGGCCACGGATGTCGTCCACCCGCATGCGGGAGATCTCCGACTCGGAGATCGTCGGGGTGTTCGGGGTCTGGTTGCCCGTCTGCCGTCTCGTCCTGGTCGCAGTCCCGCCGCGACCTGAGCTGTTCCGCTGAGCCATGGGATGCTCCGCTCCTCGACAGTCCGTCCTCGGCGCGCGGTGGATCCCTGTGCCGCACCGCGCGGTGCGGCATACCCGTCAGGACGGCTCCGAACCTCCCGACGCGGCCCTACCGGCGGGCGACGGCTCGAACAGGTGCGCGAACGCGGCCAGGTTGGCGGTGGACTCGCCGCGCTTGACCCGCCACTCCCACTCCCGCCGGATGGCGGTGCCGAAGCCGATCTCCAGCATCGTGTCGAACGACTCGTCGGCGTACGTCAGCACGCTGCCGAGCAGCCGGTCCAACTCGTCCCCGTCGACCCCCGCCAGGTTCACCCGGCCGGTCAGGTAGACGTCGCCGACCGCGTCGATGGAGAACGACACGGCGTACATCCGCGCGTTGCGCTGCAACAGCCAGGCCCACAGCTCCTCGCGCCGTTCGTCCGGCTGGCGCATCACGAACGCCTCGATCCGCAGCGCGTGCTCGCCGACGACGAGGTTGCAGATCGTCTTGAGCTTGTGGGTGCCGGGCAGGGTCACCGCGTACGACGCCTCGCCGGTGGACTCGACCGCCAGCTCCCGCTCGGCGCAGAACGACTCGATCAGGGCGGACACCTGGCTCCTCGCGCTCATCGGCCCCACTCTACGGCCGGTGGGTGAGAAGGGTGCCCTTCTATACCGTATGCGTTAACAGGGGGCCCTTCCTTGCTCACCAGGCGCAGGAGAGCGCCGGGTCCGCCGCGAGCCGGGCGGCGAGCCGTTGCCGGTGCTCGGCGATCGTCTCGCCGTAGACGGCGAGCAGGTTGCCGACGGTGCGGTCCCAGGAGAAGTTGCGGGCGTGCTGCTCGGCGCCCCGCCCCAGGGTCACCCGCCGCGCCCGGTCCGGCAGCAGCCCGGCCAGCGTACGGGCCCAGTCGACCGGGTCGTGGCTGGCGACGAGCACCCCGCTGACCTGGTCCCGCACGGCGGTCACCAGGCCGCCCACGGCGGCGGCCAGCACGGGCGTGCCGCACGCCTGCGCCTCCAGGGCGACGAGCCCGAACGACTCGTTGTGCGACGGCACCGCGACCAGGTCGGCGGCCCGGTACACGGCCGGCAGGTCGTCGCCGGTGCACGGCGGCAGGAAGCGCACCCGGTCGGCGATCCCGAGCGAGGCGGCCAGCTCGATCAGGGCGGTGGGCCGGTCCAGCCCGCTGCCGCTGGGGCCGCCGACGATCACCACGGTCAGCTCGTCGGCGAGGAGCGGGTCCCGCTCCCGCAGGGCGGCGGCGGCCCGGATCAGCACGTCGGGGGCCTTCAGCGGCTGGATCCGGCCGACGAAGGCGACCACGTACCCCCCGGTCGGCAGGCCGAGCCGGCGGCGGGCGGCGACCATGGCCGCGTGCCGGTCCCCGGCGGCGGGCCGGAACCGGTCCAGGTCGACGCCCGGCTCGACCACGGTGACCCGGGCCGGGTCGGCGTCGTACCGGTCGAGCAGGTCGCGGGCCTCCACCCGGGTGTTCGCGACCAGCCGGTCGGCCTCGGCGACGACCTGCTCCTCGCCGATGACCCGGGCCTTCGGCTCGGGGCGGTCCCCGGCGGCGAGCCGGTCGTTCTTGACCTTGGCCAGGGTGTGCGCGGTGTGCACCAGCGGCACCCCCCAGCGCTCCCGGGCCAGCCAGCCGACCTGCCCGGAGAGCCAGTAGTGCGAGTGGATCAGGTCGTAGTGGCCCGGCGGGCGGGCCGCCTCGGTGCGCAGCACCCCGGCCGTGAACGCGCAGAGCTGGCCGGGCAGCTCCTCCTTGGTCAGCCCCTCCAGGGGACCGGCGGTGACGTGCCGGACGTGCACGCCCGGGGCCATCTCGACCACCGGCGGCAGGTCGCCGGAGGTGGCCCGGGTGAAGATCTCCACCTCGACGTCGGCCTCGGCCAGCCGGCGGGCGACCTCCAGGATGTAGACGTTCATGCCGCCCGCGTCGCCCGTGCCGGGCTGGTGCAGGGGTGAGGTGTGCACCGACAGGGTGGCGATGCGCCGGGGGCGCGGCCACGGCTGGGTACCTCGCTGACGACCGACGCCGGTGTGCTGTTCCGCCACGTCCGCTCCCTCTGTCACGGTTGATGCCGTCCCGCACGACCGGCGCTCCTCGGACAACCCGCGCGCCGCGTGTCATCTTCCCCATCGGGCACCGGAAATGCGTCCCGGCGTCCCCCGGGCGTGACGGACCTCATCGGCCCGGGCCAGGGCCTCGGCCGCGCCGGACGTGGGGGCCGGCGTGACGGACCTCATTGGCGCGACCGGCCGGCCGGCGGCGCGCGCGGAGTCGCGGCGGGGTGAGAATGGCCCGATGACCTCTGTCGCGATCGTCACCGGGGCGTCCAGCGGGATCGGCGCGGCCACGGCCCGCCGGCTGGCCGCCGAGGGGTTCCACGTGCTGGCCGCCGCGCGGCGCGCCGACCGGCTGGCCGCGCTCGTCGCGGAGATCGAGGCGGCCGGCGGGTCGGCCACCGCCGTCGGGTGCGACGTCACGTCCGCGGAGTCGGTGGCGGGCCTCGCCGCCGCCGCGGCGGCGGCCCCCGGGCCGGTCACCCTCCTGGTCAACAACGCCGGCGGCGCGCGGGGGCTCGACCCGGTGGAGTCCGGGTCGGTGGGCGACTGGCAGTGGATGTACGACGTGAACGTGCTCGGCACCCTGCGGGTCACCCAGGCGCTGCTGCCCGCGTTGGAGGCGTCCGGGGCCGGCACGATCGTGATCGTCTCCTCGACCGCCGGCCACGTCGTCTACGAGGGCGGGGGCGGCTACAGCGCCGCGAAGCACGCGCAGACGGCGGTCGCCGGCACGCTGCGGCTGGAGCTGTGCGGCCGGCCCGTCCGGGTGATCGAGATCGACCCGGGGATGGTGCGGACAGACGAGTTCGCGCTGGTCCGCTTCGGCGGCGACGCCGACCGGGCCGAGGCGGTCTACGCCGGGGTGGCCGAGCCGCTGGTCGCCGAGGACGTCGCCGACTGCGTCGCCTGGTGCGCGACCCGCCCGCAGCACGTCAACGTCGACCGGCTCGTGGTCCGGCCGCTGGCCCAGGCCGCGCAGCACAAGGTGCACCGGGCGGGCTGATGGGGCCCCGGTCACGGGCGGAGGCGGCGGCCCGGCCGCAGGGGGCCGTCACCCGGGGCACGACCAACCCCAACCGGCTGCGCCGGGTCGACAACTGGATCGTCGAGACGTGCGGCGGCCGGCTGCGGGACGCGGCGGACCCGCTGGTGGTCGACCTCGGCTACGGCGCGAGCCCGGTCACCGCCGTGGAGCTGCGCGCCCGGCTGGCCGCCGGGGTCCGCGCCGACGTGCGGGTGGTCGGGCTGGAGATCGATCCGGTACGCGTCGCCGCCGCGCAGCCGGCCGCCGACCCGCCCCGGCTCACCTTCGCCCGGGGCGGGTTCGAGCTGGCCGGGCTGCGGCCCGCCCTGGTCCGGGCGTGCAACGTGCTCCGGCAGTACGACGAGGCCGAGGTCGACGCCGCCTGGCGTGCGGTCACCGGGCGGCTGGCCCCGGGCGGGTTGCTGGTCGAGGGCACCTGCGACGAGCTGGGCCGGCTCGGCGGCTGGCTGCTGATCGACGCGGAAGGCCCGCGCACGCTCACCCTGGCGGCGAAGCTCACCACGCTGGGCAGCCCCGCCGAGCTCGCCGAGCGGCTGCCGAAGGCGCTGATCCACCGCAACGTGCCGGGCGAGGCGATCCACGGCCTGCTGCGGGACCTGGACGACGCGTGGCGCTCCGCCGCCGCGTACGCGCCCTTCGGGCCCCGGCAGCGGTGGCTGCGCGCGGTGGGGGCGGTCCGCGACGCCGGCTGGCCGATCGTCGACGGGCCCCGCCGCTGGCGGCACGGCGAGCTGACCGTCGCCTGGTCCGCCGTCGCTCCCGCCTGAGCCGGCGTGCCCCCGGCCCCGCCGCGTCAGACGGCGCAGTTGACCAGGACCGGTTCCGGGTGCAGGGGCACGCCGAAGCGGGCGTGCACGCCGTCGCGGATGTCGCGGGCCAGGGCGATCAGGGCGGCCGTGCTGGCGGTGCCGCTGCGGTTGGTCAGGGCGAGGGTGTGCTTGCTGGAGATGGCCACCCCCTCCGGGCCGGGGTGGCCCTTGGCGAAGCCGGCCTTGTCGATCAGCCAGGCGGCGCTCACCTTCACCGTGCCGCCGGCCCCGGGCCAGTGCGGCGGCTCGCCGAGGTCGGCGGCCCGCCCGCGCAGCAGCTCGTACGCCTCGCCGTCGAGCACCGGGTTGGTGAAGAACGAGCCCACCGAGCGGGTGTCGGGGTCGGCGGCGTCGAGCACCATGCCCTTGCCGGCGCGCAGCCGCAGCACGGCGGCCCGGGCGTCGGCCAGCGGCACCGCGTCGCCCGGCTCGACGCCGAGCGCCCGGGCCAGCTCGGCGTAGCGGACGGGGCCGGACAGCGGGGAGCGGGCGAGCCGGAAGTCGACCGACAGCACCACCCACCGCTCGCTGTACTTGAAGATGCTCGACCGGTACGCGAAGCCGCAGTCGGCCGCCTCGACCCGGCCCAGGCTCTCGTCGGCGCGGTCGTACACCTGTACCCCGGTGATCGTCTCGGCGACTTCCTGGCCGTACGCGCCGACGTTCTGGATCGGGGTGGCGCCCGCCGACCCGGGAATGCCGGAAAGGCACTCCAGCCCGGACCAGCCGTTCGCGATCGTGGCGGCGACGAGGTCGTCCCACGGCTCGCCGGCCTCCACCCGCACGGTGACGGTGTCGGCGTCCTCGGCGACGACCCGCAGGCCCCGGGAGCGCACCAGCACGACGGTGCCGGGGAAGCCGGCGTCGCCGACGACCACGTTGCTGCCACCGGCGAGGATCAGGACCTCATCGTCCCGCAGGCGGGCCTGCTGCACCTTTTGTACGATCTCCTCGGCGCTGGCAGCGGTCTCGATCCGTCCGGCCGGGCCACCGAGGCACAGCGTGGTGTAGTGCGCCAACATGGTCGGGTCGGCGGCGCGGGTTTCGGTGGCCGGGTGGGCACTAACGTCTGACACGCCTTTCACCCTAGGCTGAGAGGGAGCCGCGGCACCCACTTGGTGGCGCGGTCGCCCGGGAGGATCGTGATGAGCAGACTGCACGGCACGAAGGACTTCTGGATCGGCGCGCTGCGGACCGAGGGTCCCGCGTTCGCCGCCGCCGTCGCCGAGGCTCCCCCCGAGACACCCGTGCTCTCCTGCCCCGGCTGGACGATCACCGACCTGACCGTGCACCTCGCCGAGGTCTACGGCTGGGTGAACGTCATCGTGACGACCGGGGGCACCACCCGGCCCGAGCGCCCGAGCGTCCCGGCCGCGCCGCCCGCCGGGACGTCCGCGGTGGAGTTCTGGCAGCAGGCGTACGACCGGCTGATGGCGACCTTCGACGGCCTGGACCCGGAGGCCCCGACGTGGAACTGGGCGCCGCAGCCGAAGAAGGCCGGCTTCTGGCCGCGCCGGATGGCGCACGAGACGTCGGTGCACCGCTGGGACGCCCAGCTCGCCATCGCCGCCGGTGAGCCGATCGAGGCCAAGCTCGCGGCCGACGGGGTGAGCGAGGTGCTGGACACCTGGCTGCCGGCGGGCCGGCGCACGGCCAAGGGCCAGTGGCACGGGGTGGTGCACCTGGCCGCGCCCGACGCGGGCCAGGACTGGTACCTGCGGCTGCGGGGCGAGGGCGTGGCGCTGCTGGACACCGACACCATCCTCGACCACGACGACCACCGCGCCCGGGTCGAGGTCACCGGCACGGCGAGCGACCTGCTGCTGGCGCTGATGGGCCGGGTCAGCTTCGACACCCTCGGGGTCCGGGGCGACCGGGCCCTCCTCGACGGCCTGCGCACCGGCTGACCCGTCCCTTTCCCGCCTGACGTGGCCCCCGGCGATGCCGGGGGCCACGTCTCGTGCTGCGTTAGGAAGGGGCCCCTGCTCTACCGAATGCGTTAACAGGGGGCCCTTCCTTTCGCCCCGGGAGCGCTCTATTGACATCCGCATGGACAGCGACCACTCTCTTGTGAGAGCGCTCTCTCGAAGGTTCCACCCCCGTCCCCACCACCACCCGCACGACCTGAGAGGGGTCCGAGAACAAGATGGGTGTCTTTCCACGCCGCCGCCTCGCGGCCGTGGCCCTCGTCGCGGCCACCGCACTGCTCACCACCGCCGGCTGCGGCGGGGACGAGTCCGCCGAGGGCGGGCCGGTCACGCTGACCGTCGACGTCTTCGGCCAGATGGGCTACCAGGAGCTCTACCAGGAGTACATGGCCGCCCACCCCGACGTGAAGATCGTCGAGCGGGGCACCGGCGGCAACCTCGACGAATACTCGCCCAAGCTCACCCAGTGGCTCGCCGCCGGGAAGGGCGCCGGCGACGTGGTCGCCATCGAGGAGGGCCTGCTCGTCGAGTACAAGGCCAACCCGCAGAACTTCGTCAACCTGCTCGACCACGGCGCGGCCGAGCTCAAGGGCAACTTCCTCGACTGGAAGTGGAACCAGGCGCTGACCGCCGACGGCAAGCAGCTCATCGGCCTCGGCACCGACGTCGGCGGCATGGCGATGTGCTACCGCAGCGACCTGTTCGCCAAGGCCGGGCTGCCGACCCAGCGCGACGAGGTGTCCAAGCTCTGGCCCACCTGGCAGGACTACATCGCCACCGGCGAGAAGTTCAAGGCGGCCAACACCGGCGCGGCGTTCCTGGACTCGGCCACCAACATCTTCAACACCATCGTGCTGCAGACCGCCGGCAACGCGCAGGGCTACCACTACTACGACACCGCCAACAACCTGGTGGTGGACAGCAACCCGGCCGTGCGGCAGGCGTGGGACACCACGATGGACATCCTCGACTCCGGCCTGTCCGGCAAGTACGGCTCCTGGTCGGAGGAGTGGGTCTCGGCGTTCAAGCAGGCGAAGTTCGCCACCATCGCCTGCCCGGCCTGGATGACCGGCGTCATCGAGGGCAACGCCGGCCCGGCCGCCAAGGGCAAGTGGGACATCGCCCAGGTGCCCGGCAGCGGCGGCAACTGGGGTGGCTCCTTCCTCGCCGTGCCCAAGCAGAGCAAGCACCAGGCCGAGGCGATCGAGCTGGCGAAGTTCCTGACCAGCGCCAAGGGGCAGATCGGGGCGTTCAAGGCCAAGGGCCCGCTGCCGTCCAACCCGCAGGCGCTGGACGACCCGGCCGTGGCCGACTCCAAGAACGCGTACTTCTCCGACGCCCCCGTCGGCAAGATCTTCGCGGCTGGCGCGAAGAGCCTCAAGCCCGTCTACATGGGCCCGAAGAACCAGGCCGTCCGCACGGAGGTGGAGAACGCCGTCCGCACCGTCGACCTCGGTCAGCGCAGCCCCGAGCAGGCGTGGACCGACGCGGTGAACAACGCCAAGAAGGCCGCCGCCAAGTAGGCCCGACGCGGACGCGCGGGCGGCGCTCCAGCACGTCGGGGCGCCGCCCGCGCCGCGCAGACGCGGAAAGGAGTGACCGGGCCAATGGCCGTCCAGCTCGACGCCCTGCCACCGGTGACACCTGCGGAGCGGAGCACCGCACGCCCGCCCCGGAAGTACCGGCTCAGCCGGCTCGACGAGAAGTACTCCCCCTACCTCTACATCGCCCCGTTCTTCCTGCTCTTCGGCGTGTTCGGGGCGTACCCGCTGGCGTACACGTTCTGGGTGTCGCTGCACGACTGGGACCTGCTCGCCGCGGAGCACCCGTTCGTCGGCGGGGAGAACTACGCCCGGCTGATGGCCGACCCCGACTTCTGGCACTCGGTGGTCAACACCCTCGGCATCTTCGTCATCTCGACCGTGCCGCAGTTGTTCGCCGCGCTCTGGCTGGCCAGCCTGCTCAACCGGCGGCTGCGGGCCCGGACCACCTGGCGGATGGCGGTGCTGGTGCCGAACGTCACCTCGACCGCCGCCGTGGCGATCGTCTTCGGGGTGCTGTTCGGCCGGCAGTTCGGCATGATCAACTGGCTGCTCGACCTGGTCGGCGTCGACGCGATCGACTGGAAGTCCAACCGGTTCGCCTCCTGGGTGGCCATCTCCGCCATGGTCGACTGGCGGTGGACCGGCTACAACGCGCTGATCTTCCTCGCCGCCATGCAGGCCATCCCCCGCGACCTCTACGAGTCGGCGGCGATCGACGGGGCCAGCCGGGCCCGGCAGTTCTGGAAGATCACCGTGCCGCTGCTCAAGCCGACGATCATCTTCGCGGTGATCGTGTCGACCATCGGCGGCCTCCAGCTCTTCACCGAGCCCCGGATGTTCCACTCCGGCACCAACCCGATCCGGGGCGGGCCGCTGCGCGAGTCGCAGACGATGACCATGTACATGTTCGAGAACGCCTTCGCGCCGCACTACAACTTCGGCTACGGCTCGGCGGTGGCCTGGCTGCTGTTCGCCCTGATCGCGATCGTCGCGGCGATCAACGTGGTGATCCTGCGCCGGCTCGGCGGCACCGACGGGCCGGCCCGGGTCCGCCGGCCCCGGAAGGAGCGCACCCGATGAACAAGCTCTGGTCCGCCGGCCGGCTCACGTACGCCGCCCTGGCCGTCTCCGCCCTGCTGTCGGTCTTCCCGATCTACTGGATGTTCGTGGTGGCCAGCCGCTCCAGCGACGCGATGGGCCAGATACCGCCGCCGGTCACCCCCGGCGGCAACCTGGGCGCGAACATCGCCCGGCTGTTCGACAACACCGACGCGTACTTCCTCACCGGTCTGATCAACTCGGCGATCGTGGCCGTCACGGTCACCGTGTCGGTGGTCTTCTTCTCCACGCTGGCCGGGTTCGCCTTCGCCAAGCTGCGGTTCCGGGGCCGCAACGGGCTGCTGCTGGTGATCATCGCGACGATGATGATCCCCACCCAGCTCGGGGTGATCCCGCTGTACCTGCTGATGACGAAGCTCAACTGGAACGACCGGCTGCCGGCCGTGATCGTGCCGGCGCTGGTCACCGGGTTCGGCGTGTTCATGATGCGCCAGTACGCCAGCCAGGCCGTCAGCACCGAGCTGATCGAGGCCGCCCGGATGGACGGCTGCGGCACCGCGCGGATCTACTGGAACGTGGTGCTGCCGGCGCTGCGCCCGGCCGCCGCCGTCCTCGGCCTGCTGACATTCATGACGACCTGGAACGACTTCCTCTGGCCGTACGCTGTGCTCAACGACCCGGAGAACCCGACGGTGCAGCTGTCCCTGCGGGCGCTGTCGGACGGCTACTACCAGGACATGTCGCAGGTCTTCACCGGCACGGCCATCGCAACTCTGCCACTTTTGCTGGTATTCGTCCTATTCGGCCGCCAGATCATCGGCGGAATCATGGAAGGTGCGGTCAAGGCGTGAGCACGAGCAGCGAGCTACGGTTCCCCGACAACTTCGTCTGGGGCGCGGCCACCGCGTCGTATCAGATCGAGGGCGCGGCCCGCGACGACGGTCGCGGCCCGTCGATCTGGGACACCTTCAGCCGGACGCCGGGCAAGGTCTTCGCCGGCCACACCGGCGACGTCGCGTGCGACCACTACCACCGGTACGCCGACGACGTGGCCCTGATGGCGGAGCTGGGGCTGAAGGCGTACCGGTTCTCGATCGCCTGGCCCCGGATCCAGCCCGACGGCACCGGGCCCGTCGAGCCGCGCGGGCTGGACTTCTACGACCGGCTCACCGACGCGCTGCTCGCCAACGGCATCGACCCGATCGTCACGCTCTACCACTGGGACCTGCCGCAGCCCCTCGAGGACCGGGGCGGCTGGACCAACCGGGAGACCGCCGAGCACTTCGCCACGTACGCGGCGGCCGTGCACGGCCGGCTCGGCGACCGCATCCGCACCTGGACCACGCTCAACGAGCCGTGGTGCTCGGCCTACCTCGGGTACGGCAACGGGGTGCACGCCCCCGGCGTGAGCGACGCGGGCGCGGCCTTCACCGCCGTACACCATCTGCTGTTGGGGCACGGCCTGGCGGTCCGGGCGCTGCGCGCGGGCGGCGCGGAGGCCGTCGGGATCACCCTGAACCCGGCGGCGGTGCAGCCGGCGGACCAGGACAGCGCGGCGGACGCGGCGGCGGTCCGGCTGGTCGACGGGTTGCAGAACCGGATCTTCCTGGACCCGCTGACCGGCGCCGGCTATCCCGCCGACGTGCTGGAGCACGTGTCCCGGATGGTCGACCCGGCGACGTTCCTGCGCGACGGCGACGAGAAGCTGATCGCCGCCCCGATCGACCTGCTCGGCATCAACTACTACTCACCGACCCACGTGGCCGGGCGGCCGGACGGGGCCGGCGGCAGCGCCTGGCCGGGCACCGAGGGGGCGGTGGAGTTCCTGCCGGCGACCGGGTCCGTGAGCGACATGGGCTGGGCGATCGAGCCCGCCGGGCTGGGCCGGCTGCTGGACCGGCTGGCCGCCGACTACCCGGGGCTGCCGCTGATGATCACCGAAAACGGCGGCGCGTTCCCCGACCGCACGACCGACTCCACCGGTCGGGTGGTCGACGCGGACCGGATCGCCTACCTCGACGGGCACCTTCGGGCCGTGCACGCGGCCATCGGCCGGGGGGTGGACCTGCGCGGCTATCTCGTATGGTCGTTGCTGGACAACTTCGAGTGGGCCGAGGGGTACCGCAAGCGGTTCGGGATCGTCCACGTCGACTACCTGACCCAGCGGCGCACGCCGAAGGCGAGCGCCCGGTGGTACCAGGAGGTGATCTCCCGGAACGGGCTGTGACGAGGTGGGGAGCGCTCCGATGACGACGGCCCAGCGGCCGACCCTGGAGGCGGTGGCCCGGCGGGCCGGCGTCTCCCGGGCGACCGTGTCGCGGGTGGTGAACGGCTCCACCACCGTCGCCGAGCCGATCCGGGAGGCGGTCCGTCAGGCCGTGGCCGAGCTGGGGTACGTGCCGAACCTGGCCGCCCGCAGCCTGGTCACCCAGCGGACCGACTCCATCGCCCTCGTGCTGCCCGAGGAGGCCACCCGGGTCTTCTCCGACGACCAGGTGTTCCCGAGCATCATCCGGGGCGTCGCGCAGGAGCTGGAGGCCGCCGACAAGCAGCTCGTGCTGATGCTCGCCGGCTCGCCGGCCGGGCACGCCCGGGTGGAACGGTTCACCACCGGGCGGCACGTCGACGGGGTCGTCTTCGCCTCGCTGCACGGGGCCGACCCGCTGCCGGCCCGGCTGGCCCGGCTCGGCATCCCCGTGGTGTGCAGCGGGCGGTTCCTCGGCGACGTCGGCGTGCCGTACGTCGACGTCGACCACGTCGGCGGGGTGACCCGGGCCGTGCGGCACCTGCTCGACTCGGGGCGGCGGCGCATCGCCACCATCGCCGGGCCGCAGGACATGTTCGCCGGGGTGGAACGCCTCGCCGGCTACCGGGCGGCAATCGCCGAGGCGGGGCTGCCGGAGCGCGTCGCGTACGGCGACTTCACCCGGGAGTCGGGGGCGGCGGCGATGCGGCAGCTCCTCGCCGCCCACCCCGACACCGACGCCGTCTTCGCCGCGTCCGACCTGATGGCGCACGCCGCCATGCGGACGCTGCGCGAGGCGGGGCGGCGGGTGCCCGCCGACGTGGCGATGATCGGGTTCGACGACATCGAGACGGCCGCGTACACGGACCCGCCGCTGACCACCGTGCGGCAGCCGATCGTCGACCTGGGCCGGGAGGCGACCCGTCAGCTCCTGCGGATGGCGGCCGGCGAGGACGTCGAGCCGGCCCTCGTGCTGCCCACGGAGCTGGTCCTGCGGGCCTCGGCGTAAGGAGGGGCCCCTTGTTAACGCATACGGTAGAGAGGGGTTCCCTTCTCACCACCTGCGGCGGGGCGTGGATGCGGCGGGGCGGTTATCGCGTGGCGGGGCGTCGGCCGGCCGGCTAGCGTCGCGCGGGTGAGCGATGCCGTGGCGCTGGTGCGCGTGTCCGAACTCTCCGACGTCGCCGAGTACGCGTACGCGGCGACCGTCGCCCCGCCCGCCCGGCTGGTGTTCGCCGCCGGCGCCTGCCCGCTGGACGCCGACGGGCGTACGGTCGCGCCGGGCGACCCGGCGGCGCAGGCCCGGCAGGTGATGGCCAACCTGGAGGTCGCGCTCGCCGCCGCCGGGGCGCGGCTCGCCGACGTCGTCAAGACCACGGTGTACGTGGCGTCGACCAGGCGGGCCGACCTGGTGGCCGCGTGGGAGGTGGTCCGGGACGCGTTCGGCGACCACGAGCCGCCGAGCACCCTGCTCGGGGTGACCGTGCTCGGCTACGACGACCAGCTCGTCGAGGTGGAGGCGGTCGCCGCCGTCCGGGAGCCCGGCCGGTAGCGGTCAGCCGGCCGGCAACGGTCAGTCGTCCGGCACCGGTCAACCACCCGGCAACGGTCAGTTCTCCGGCGACGGTCAGTTCTCCGGCAACGGTCCGGGCGACGGCGGCGCGGACGCCGGGCAGACCGCCGTGAGCGCGAAGGAACCGGCGTCCCCGGCGATCGCCGCCGAGCCGCCCGTCAGGGTCCAGCCGGCGGGCAGGCGCAGCCACGCCGCGCCGACGCCGGCGTCGTCGACGGTCAGCGCGCCGCCCTCGGTGGGCACGGTCAGGGCGACCCGTTCCCGGTTCGGGGCGACGAACTCGGGCGTCACCGCGACGAACCGGGCCCCGACCCCGCCGGCCGGCAGGCCGAACACCCACACGTCCTCGTCGGGATACGGCCCGCCGCCCAGGCCCGCGGCGCAGGCCGGCTCGCGCCCGGCCGCCCGGACCGGCGCGTCGGCCGGGTCCAGCCGGATCGTCGTACGTGGACCGGGCGCTGGCGCGGGCGGCGCCGGTGGCCCGGGCGGGCGTCCGGTGAACGGGTCGGGCCGGACCTCGCGCCGGGGCAGGTCCGGGGCCAGGCCCGCGGCCCCGAGCACCGCCATGCAGGCCGTTGTCACCGAGACCGCGAACCTCCACCGGGCAGCTTCCACGCGACGCACTCCCAAAGCCTTGCACCTTTTGTCCGGTTCAGCATAGGCGCGTGGTGCAAGGAGGGGCCCCTTGTTAACGCATACGGTAGAGAGGGGTTCCCTTCTCACCGACTACGGCGGGGCGTAAACGCGTGGTGGGAGGGCCGGTGGGCGCGCTAGCGTCGCGCGGGTGAGCGATCCCGTGGTGCCGGTGCGCGTCGCCCGGCCGGACGACGCCCCCGACGTGGTGGCCCTGCGGGCGCTCGTCCACCCGTACGTCGTGCGGGGCGTGGCCTCCACCCGGAAGATGATCGCCGAGCCGTCGCCCGGCGAGGACTGGACGGCCTTCGTGGTTGAGGTCGACCGCACCGTGGTCGGCTGGGTGTCGGCCCACCGCGAGGGCCGGACGTCCGAGGACGGGTTCGGCTGCGTCTCGCTGCTGCACGTCCACCCCGACCACCGTGGGCGCGGCTACGGCTCCGCGCTGCTGACCGCCGCGCTCGGCCACCTGGCCCCGCTCGGGATCCGCCGGGTGCGCGCCTGGGCGCTGGACGACGCGCTGCCGTTCGCCCGCCGGCACGGCTTCGCCCCGGGCCGGGAGCTGCGCTACTCGGCGCTGGAGCTGCGGTCCGTGCCGCCGCTGCCGCCCGCCGCCCCCGGCGTACCCCTGTCGGCGCTGGCCGACGTCGGGCCCGAGCAGCTGTACCGGGCGGTGTGCGCGGCGGCGGCCGACGAACCGGGCGACGTGCCGGTGGACGCGATGAGCTACCAGAGCTTCCGGTACGAGATCTGGGACAACCTCGGGCTGGACCGGCAGGCCAGCACGGTGGCCATGACCGACGGGGCGGTGGTCGCGTTCAGCCTCGTCAAGCGGGACGGCGACCGGATGTGGTCGGACTACACCGGCACCGTGCCGCAGCATCGGGGACGAGGGCTGGCCCGACTG
This sequence comes from Micromonospora sp. NPDC002575, assembly GCF_042889525.1. Classification (NCBI taxonomy): domain Bacteria; kingdom Bacillati; phylum Actinomycetota; class Actinomycetes; order Micromonosporales; family Micromonosporaceae; genus Micromonospora; species Micromonospora sp. NPDC002575. The sequence continues at coordinate 462,828 of NZ_JBIARA010000001.1, forward strand.
GTGAAGACGACCGCGCTGCACCGGGCCGCCGCATCGGGGGTACGCGTCGCGTACACCTCGAACGACGCGGCGAACGGGCCGATGCTGGCGATCAACCGAGGGCTGGGCTACCGGCCGGTGACCAGCCAGTGGTCCTGCCTCCGCGAGCTGGGCTGACGGTCGGCCTCCACCTCACCGTTCCTCGACCGGGCGGCTCGGCCGCTCGATGGGCTGGCCCATCGCACGGCGGGTGAGCAGGGTCGCGCCGGCCACCGCGGCCGGCATGACCAGCACCGCGCCGAGCGGGATCAGGAAGCACACGAAGACGGCCACCCCGAAGCCCAGCGTCGTCGGCCGGTCGGCCTTGAGCAGCGTCCGCCGGTCGGGCAGCCGCATCCCGCGCCGGTAGAACGGCGCCCCCGCCAGCTCCAGCGCGAGGAACCAGCCGCCGACCGCCGCCCCGATCACCGGCACGACGGTCTGGCCGACCACCGGGATGAAGCCGGCCGCGAAGAGCGGGATCCCGACGAGCACGGAGATCGCCACCAGCCGCAGCGAGTCGACGATGCTGCGGCGCAGCGACGCCCAGAACGGCACCTCCACCGCGCCGGGCGTACCGCCGAGGCGCTCCTCGACCCGCTCGGAGATCTTCTCGTAGAACGGGTCGCCGATGGCCAGGGTCACGGCGGTGAAGGTGAGCACCGCGAGCAGCCCGCCGACGCCGAGGAACGCCAGGCCGGCGACGACCCGGACGAGGCTGCGGGCGGTGCGGGACCAGTCGTCGGCGAACGGGGTGACCAGCGCGGCGAGGTCGTCCACGAAGTAGACGAGGGTGGCGAAGGCGGCCACGAAGAGGGCTCCGGAGATCAGCGCCGGCACGATGCCGAGCAGCATCAGGCCGGGGCTGCGGACATAGAGGCCGATGCCGCGCAGGAGCAGCCCGACACCGGAGAGGAAGCGGCCGACGGCGCCGGTCACCGGCGCGGTGATGCTGCTGGGTACGTTCACGACCGCTGAGCCTAACGGCGGCCGTCCCGCCCGGCCCGCCGAGCAACGCGGGGCGGGGCGAGAAGGGTTCCCTTCTCTACCGCAGGCGTTAACAGGGGGCCCTTCCTTACACAATGGTGGGGTGCGGGCCTCACGGTTGATCTCGGTGCTGCTGCTGCTTCAGGCGCGGGGGGCGATGACGGCGGCCGAGCTGGCCCGCGAGCTGGAGGTCTCCGAGCGGACCGTGTACCGGGACGTGCTGGCGCTGTCGGCCGCCGGGGTGCCCGTCTACGCCGACCGGGGCCGGGCCGGCGGCTACCGGCTGCTCGGCGGGTACCGCACCCGGCTGACCGGGCTCACCCGGGACGAGGCGGAGGCGCTGTTCCTCGCCGGGCTGCCCGGGCCGGCGGGCGACATGGGGCTGGCCGACGCGGTCGCCTCGGCCGAGCTGAAGGTGCTGGCCGCGCTGCCGCCCGCGCTGCGCGACGCGCCCGCCCGCGCCGGTCAGCGGTTCCACCTGGACGTGCCGGGCTGGTTCCGCGACGCGTCCCCGCCGCCCCGGCTGGCCGAGCTGGCCCGCGCGGTGTGGGACGACCGGGTCGTCGAGCTGCGCTACCGGCGCGGCGACGGCGAGGTCGTCCGGCGGGTCGAGCCGTACGGGCTCGTCCTCAAGAGCGGGACCTGGTATCTGGTCGCCCGCGTCGGCGACGGCACGCGCACGTACCGGGTCGACCGGGTGGTCGACGTGGCACCGGGCGGGGCCACGTTCGACCGCGACGAGGGCTTCGACCTCGGCGGATACTGGCGCGAGCAGGCCGAGGCGTTCCTGCGGAGCATGCAGCGGACCCGGGTCCGCGTCCGGCTGAGCCCCGCCGGCCTGCGCGAGCTCCGCAGCGCCCCGGAGGCCCCCTTCGGGTACGCGGAGGCGACGGCCGCCGCCGGTGCGCCCGACGGCGACGGCTGGGTGGTCACCTGGCTGCCGATCGAGTCCGTCGACGTGGCGTACCACCTGGCGCTGCGGCTCGGGCCGGAGGTGGAGGTGCTCGATCCGCCGGAGCTGCGGGGGCGGGTGGCCGCTGCCGCCGCCCGGCTCGCCGCGCTGTACGACGGGCCGGGCGGCGGACGGGAGGGTCACCGGCAGACGGGCGACGGTCAGCGGTAGTCGGCGGTCAGCGGTAGTCGGCGGCGTCGGCCTGCTTGCCGCCGTGCACCACCTCGTCGAGGTAGCGGAAGGCGTCCGGTCGGCTGCCGTCGAGGTCGGTGAAGCCGTACACCCGGGCCAGCTCGCCGCTGGAGGTCGACCTGCCGTTCCAGCGGGCCCGGTCGGGGTCGGCGGCCAGCGCGGCGACGGCCCGCCCGACGAACGCCGGGGTCTCCGAGATGAGGAAGTGCGGGTCCGTCGCCGCGCCGTCGCGCCAGGTGGCCTCGGTGACGCCGAAGTGCTCGAGCATGGACTCGGAGCGGATCCAGCCGGGGGTGAGCGCGACGGCGGTGCCGCCGTGCGGCTCCAGCTCGTGCGCCTGGGTGAAGGCGAGCCGGTTCACGCAGGTCTTGGCCAGGTCGTAGAAGACCGACAGCCGGTAGTGGGCGTCGTTGTACTCCCGGGTCCCGTCGCCGATCTCCACCACCAGCCCGCCGGGGCGGCGGATCAGCAGCGGCAGGGCGAAGTGGCTGGTGATGACGTGGGTGTCGACCGCGAGCCGCAGGGTGCGGAAGCCTGCGTCGAGCGGCTGTTCCCAGACCGGCTTCTCCCAGGTGATCAGGGCGTCGGCGCCCCAGACGTCGTTGACCAGCACGTCGAGCCGGCCCTGCTCGGCGTCGATCCGGGCGACCAGGTCGCGCACCTGCTCGGGCACGAGGTGGTCGACCCGGGCGGCGATGCCGGTGCCGCCGGCGGCGGTGACCAGCTCGGCGGTCTCCTCGATGGTCTCGGGCCGGCCCAGCTCGGAGCGGCCGGCGGTGCGGCTGCTGCGCCCGGTGGCGTACACCGTCGCCCCGGCCGCGCCGAGTTGGATCGCGATCTGCCGGCCGGCGCCCCGGGTCGCCCCGGCGACGAGCGCGACCCTCCCGGTCAGGGGTTTCGTTGTCATGCGTCGACCCTGACAGCCATACCTGACAGCCGAAGTCCGGTTTCGCGAACCGGTGTCCCGCGTCATGATCGACGTCGACCGGATCGGGGTGTTCGCCGCGCCGACCGGCGGCCGGCGTCAGCCGTTGAGGAACCCCGAGATCCGCTCCCGCAGGTCGGCGCGTTCCGACCAGAGCACGCCCGGGCGGTCGTACACGTGGAGGGTGGCCCGGGGCAGCGTGGCGGCGAGCTGCTCGGCGACCTCGACCGGGTGCAGGTCGTCGCCCGCGCAGCCGAGCACCAGGGCCGGGGCGGTCACCGCGGCCAGCTCCGCCCGGTCGCCCAGCGGGGCCTGGTCGGGCAGGGCGGCGAGGCCCGCCGCGAGGCCGTCACGCAGCAGGTGGTCGAGCCGCTGCCGCAGGTACGCCCAGCCGGCGGGCGTGTTGCGCACGGCGGGCGGCAGCTCCGCCGACACGACGTCGGCGACGGCGGAGGCGTCGCCGCTCTCCACCGCCTCGATCAGGGCGGCGATCCGGTCCCGGGCGGCCGGGGTCCGGGGCCGGTCGAGCGCCGCCGGGAGGAAGAAGACCAGCCGGTCGAAGCGCTCCGGGCTCTCGGCGAGCAGCCGGCACAGCGCGCCCGCGCCGAGGCTCGCGCCGAACGCCCGGGTGGCGTTGCCGAGGTCGGCGACGGCCCGCAGGTCCCGGGCGAGGTCCAGGTAGCTCCACGGGCCGGGGGGCGCGTCGGAGCGGCCGTGCCCCCGGAACTGGAAGAAGACCTTGCGGCCGGCGACGCCGCTGGCGAAGGGGCGGGTGGTGGCGATGCCGTTGCCCAGCCCGTGCGCGAACACGGTGACCGGGTCGCCGACGCCGGTGACGAGCTGTTCGAGGCGCGCCCCGTGCGGGGTGGTGACCAGCTCGGTCTCCGGCTCGGGCAGGGCCGGCCGGCCCGTGCGCGGTGCGCCCGGGCCGGGGCCCCAGGTCCGTGGCCCGCCGTCCGGCGGCGGGGGCCAGCGGAACCCTCTCACCAGGAGGATCCCCGGCCGTCGTGCAGGTCACGCAGCCCGACCCGGACGTCCAGCAGATAGATCAGGGCGGCGGCGATGCCGATCAGGCCGAAGATGTTCAGCACGTTGTTGGTCAGCAGCGTGAGCACCAGGCAGACCGCGAGGATGGCGATCCACCCGCCCTTGGGCAGGGTGCCGATCGCGGCGAAGCCCTCGCCGCGCTGGGTGATCGCGTGCACGAGCGCCACCCCCTCGATGACGAGGGCGAACACCAGCAGCAGCATGGTGATCCAATACTGGACCTGGAAAGCGAAGATCGGCGCGGCGATGGCCATGCCGGCAAGCTTATGCCGACGACCCCGGATCCGTCCGCCAGGACGTCTCCGGGGTCGTGCGGCGTCTCCCTCCGGCGGGCCGGGTCCGCCGGTCGCGGCGCGGGCCGGGCAGGGCGGTCGCCCGGGGCCACGCGGGCCGGGTCGGCTACTCGGCGGCCGGGCGGGTCCGCCGGGTGGCCTTGGGCAGCTTGGCCGACGGGGTGTCGGCGGCCTCCGGGGCCGGGCCGCCGGCGGCCTCGGCCTTGGCGTCGGCCTCGGCACCGGTCTTGGCGGTCGCCCTGGTCGTGGCCGCCTTGGTCGTGGCCGCCTTGGTCGCGCGGGTGCGCGGGGCCCGGGCGGCGGCCGGCTTGGCCTCGACGACCTCGGCCACGTCGGCCGGGGTCGGGACGTCGGTCCTCGCCGCCGGGGCGGGCGCGGCGGGCGCTGCCGGGACCGCGTTCCGCTCGGCCTCGGTCGCCGCGATGTCGGCGTTGACCGTGTCTGCGGCCTCCAGCACGCCGGCGCCGACCACCCGCTCGCCACGGGCGACCAGCTCCGCGTACGCGGCGAGGGCCCGCTCCTGGGCGGCCTGCGCGCCGGCGACGACGACGGCCGCGTTCCGGGCGGCCAGCCCGCGCAGCCGGTCGAGGTCGGTCAGCTCGCGCAGCCGGTTGACGTCGGCGACCTCGCGCAGCCGGTTCAGGTCGGCGGCCTCGCGCAGGCGGTTGACGTCGGCGGCCTCGCGCAGCCGGTTCAGCTCGGCCGGGACGGACCGGCCACGCAGCTCGGCGGCGGTCTGGTTGGCCGTACGCAGGGTCTCGGTGGCCTTCTGGCGCAGCTCGAAGCCGGTCACGACGGCCTTGCCGCCGAGGTCGGCGGCGACCTTGCCGCTCAGGTCGGTGACCACGGTGGGCAGCTTGCGAAGCTGCTCCAGGGCCAGGTCGCCGGCGCCGGCGGCGGCGTAGAGCGGGGCCGGGATGCGGTTGGTCTTCGGCTGGGTCATGACTTTTCCTCCTCGACCGCGGCGGCGGTCTGCTCGGTCTCGACGGCGGTCGCCTTCTCGGCGGCCTTCCTCGCGGGCGCGCTGCTGGGCGGGGCGGGCGCCGGGCCGGACTCGGTGACGGCGACCGACTCCAGGACCGCCTCGGTCGGGGTGCCCTCCGGCGTGGTGGGTCCGGTCGCGGCCGGGGTGACCGTGCCCGGGGCCTCCGGGGCGGTGCCCGGCGCGGACGGGGCCGGCGGGGCGGCCGGGCCGGCCTGAGCGGTGGCTTCGGTGGCTTCGGTGGCCTGGGCGGCTTCGGCGGTGGCCTCGGCTGCCTCGGTGGCGGCCTCCGCCTCGGCGAGCCGGCTGTTCTCCCGGCGGAACGTCTCGTAGATCTGGGTCAGGGACTGCTTCTGCGCCATCGTCAGGTCGGGATCGACCGCGATGGCGGCGAGCACGCCCTGCCCCTCCTTGTCGTCGAGCAGGCCGGCCCGCAGGTACATCGCCGGGGTGGAGACCCGCAGCGCGCTGGCGAGCTGCTGGAGCACCTCGGCGCTGGGCTTGCGCAGGCCGCGCTCGATCTGGCTGAGGTACGGGTTGCTGACGCCCGCCTGCTCGGCGAGCTGCCGCAGCGAGATCTTCGCGTTGCGCCGCAGGTCACGGATGAACCCGCCGACGTCGGGTAGGTCCTTGGGAGTGGCCATGACCCCACGCTAACCGGCCCTGCTAGCTACTGCAAGCAAAACGCTAACCCGAGTTAGCGAGGTCTCACGCCCTGGTCGGCGCCGCCAGCGTTGAAGCCGCCCCGCTTGACGCTGTTGCGCACCGTGCGTCCGGTCCGTACCTTCCCCGGGGTGACGAAGATCGAGATCAACGGCGCGAAGCTCGCGTACGACGACACGGGTGACGGAACGCCCGTGCTCCTGCTGCACGCCGGCATCGCCGACCGGCGCATGTGGCGGGGACAGGTGCCCGCCCTGGCCGCCCGGCACCGCGTGATCGCCGTCGACCTGCGCGGCTACGGCGACTCCGAGCTGCCCACCGACCCGTTCGCCCACCACGACGACGTGGTCGGCCTGCTCGACGCCCTGGAACTGCCCCGGGCCGCCCTCGTCGGATGCTCCTTCGGCGGGGCCGTGGCCGTCGACACGGCTCTCGCATACCCGGATCGGGTCGGCGCACTCGCCCTGTTCGGCACGGCCGTCAGCGGCAACGAGTGGTCCGAGGAGGCCAACGACCTCTGGGACGACCTGATCGGCGAGACCGACCCCGAGGACTTCGCGGCCACGGCGGCCGGCGAGGTGCGATTCTGGGTGGTCGGCCCGGGCCGCCGCCCCGAAGACGTCGACCCGGCGCTGATCCGGTTCGCCGAGGAGATGGACCGCCGGGCGCTCGCCGCCGAGCTGGCGCTGAGCGCCGTCGAGGTGGCCGAACTCGACCCGCCCGCGATCGAGCGGCTCGGCGAGCTGCGCGTGCCGGTGCTGGTGGCCGCCGGGGCCGCCGACGTGCCGGACATCCGCCGGCTCGCCGACCGGATCGCCGCCGAGGCGCCGGACGCGGTGCGGCTGCCGGACGTGCCGGACGCCGGGCACCTGCTCCCCCTGGAGCGGCCGGACGCCGTCAACGACGCCCTGCTGGACTTCCTGCGGTGAAAGGAAGGGTCCCTTGTTAACACCCGTCTGTTAACAAGGGGCCCTTCCTTTCACCGTCACCAGACGGGTCGGACCGCCCCGACCGGGACCCCGCCGCCGAGCAGCGGCAGCTCGGCGTACTCGTCGAGGACGGGTGCCCGGACGCCGAGCCGGCGCAGCGCGGAGACCAGGACCGGCATCCGGGCCCGCGTCGCCCCGTCGTCGATCTTCAGCGCGACCGCGCCGACGCCCGGGAGCGCGGCGGCGATCACCCCCTCCGCCCCGATCTTCGCGAGCGTGCCGGGCAGGCCGCGCATCAGCCGGCTGTCCTCGGCCCAGGTGCCGCCGACCAGCTCCGGGTGCGCCCGCATGGCGTCCGCGACGGCACGCTCCGGCGAGCCCGGCCCGGCGGAGACCAGCCGCAGGTACGCGCGGGCCAGCCCGGTCAGCGACACGGCCAGCACCGGCGCGCCGCAGCCGTCGACCCCGACCGCCGCCACCGGCTCACCGGTGCACTCCTGCACTGTCGCCCGCAGCGCGAGCTGCAACGGGTGCTCCGGCTGCCGGTAGCCCGCGCGGGGCCAGCCGGCCGCCAGGCAGGTGAGCAGCATGCCGGCGTGCTTGCCGGAGCAGTTCATCCGGCCCCGGGTGGGCCCGCCTCCCGCGCGCAGCACCGCCTCCCGGGCCAGCTCGCCCATCGGCAGGTCGGGCGGGCAGCCCAGGTCGGACTCGTCCAGCCCGGCACCGGCCAGCAGCGCGCCCACCCGGGCCACGTGGAACTCCTCCCCGGCGTGGCTGGCCGACACGATCGCCACGTCGGCCGGGTCGGTCAGCGGCAGCCCGGCACGGAGCATGCCGACCGTCTGCATCGGCTTGCTGGCCGAGCGGGGGAAGACCGGGGACCCCACGTCCCCGGCGGCGGCGACCGTCGCGCCGGCCGCGTCGAGCACCACCACCGAGCCGCGGTGCAGCCCTTCCACAAACCCGGAGCGGACCACCTCGGCCAGCGGCACGCCACCTGAGTACGTCTTGCTCACGCGTGGACGGTACCGAGGGGCCGGCGGGCGGCGAAACGCGGGTGACCAGCGCAGCAACCCGCGCCGCGACAGGGGCGACGGCCCGGCCGGGGCTTACCGGCGCGCGCCGCCCGGCCGGGACCTAGCGGGGCGCGACGCCGAGCAGCTCGCGGGCCTGCGTGGTGGTCAGCGGCGGGCGCTGCGCGAGCTGGGCGAAGCCCACCGCCCGCGCCACGAGCTGCATGTTCGACTCGACCGGCCGGCCCTTCGCGTACGTCACCGTGTCCTCCATGCCGACCCGCAGGTGCCCGCCGGCCGACAGGGAGGCCAGCAGCACCGGGATGGTGCTGCGCCCGATGCCGGTGGCCGAGAACGTGGTGCCCTCCGGCAGGTCGCGCAGCGCCTGGTGGGCGGCGGCCAGGGTCGACGTGGTGCCCGGCATGCCGCCCGGCACGCCCATCACGAAGTCGACGTGCACGTGCCCGCCGTGCGGCAGGCCGTGCTTGCCGAGGAGCCGTTGCAGGGCGGTCAGGTGGCCGAGGTCGAAGATCTCGTACTCGGGGACGATGCCGCGCTCCTGCATCCGGGTGTGCAGGTCGACGATGAACTCCCAGCGGTTGAGGAAGACGTCGTCGCCGAAGTTGAGCGTGCCCATGGTGCAGGACGCCATGTCCGGCCCGGCGTCCAGCACGGCCAGCCGGTCGGCCTCCGGGTCGGTCACCGCGCCGCCGGTGGAGAGCTGCACGATCAGGTCGGTGCCCTCGCGCAGCGCCGCCACGGTCTCCCGCAGCCGCCCCTGGTCGAGCGTGGGCCGCGCCTCGTCGTCGCGGATGTGGACGTGGATCACGGCGGCGCCGAGCGCCTCGCACTCCTTGGCGGTCAGCAGCAGCTCGTCGAGGGTCACCGGCAGGGCCGGGACCTCCGCCTTGGCCGACTCCGCGCCGGTGGGGGCAACTGTGATCAACGTCCCTGTCGTCATGCCGGCGATCCTAGACGCCCCGCAGGGGCCCGGTCGACGACGCGCGCTCCCCCAGCGGACGCGCCCGTCCGCCAGCCGGCCGTCGCGCCGCGCGCCACCCGCGCCCCGCCCGCGGCGGTTAGGAAGGGGCCCTTCCTATACAGAAAGCGTTAACAGGGGGCCCTTCCTTATTCGATGGCGGCGGCCGACTCGCCGACCAGCAGGCGGGCGTCGTCGGGGACGTTGCGCTTCAGCACCGCCAGCGCGACCTGGCCCAGCTCGTGGTGCAGCACCGCCGTGCCGACGAAGCCGACCGCCCGGCCGTCGAGGGTCACCGGCGTGCCGGCGGCCGGCAGCCGGTCGGTGGTCACCCCGTCCAGGTGCAGCAGCACGAGGCGACGCGGCGGCCGGCCCATGTTGTGCACCCGGGCCACCGTCTCCTGGCCCCGGTAGCAGCCCTTGTCCAGGTGCACCGCCGGGGCGATCAGGTCCACCTCGGCCGGGATGGTCCGGTGGTCGGTGTCCACCCCGACGCGGGCCCGCCGGGCGGCCACCCGGATCGCCTCGTACGCCCACAGCCCCACCGGCGGCACCCCGGCCCCGCGCAGTTCGGCGACGACCCGGTCCATGGCGGGGCGGGGCACCAGCAGGTCCACGCCCAGCGGGCCCCGGCGGGCCCACCCGCCGCCGGGCAGCGGCGCGACAGCATACCGGACGGTGGGCCGGGGCGGCAGCTCGCCGGCGCGGAACTTCGGGCCGGGCACCGCGACGGCGTCGGGCTCGGCCAGCCCGGTCACGCCCAGCGTGGCGAGCGCCCCGGCCGCCTCCGGGCCGACCAGCGAGAGCAGGGCGTGCTCGGCGGTGGCGTCGCGCGGCTCGACCTTGCTGAAAAACCGCATCTTCTCGAGGTATGTCAGCAGGCCACCGGTCGCGCCGGGCTCGGTGTCGAGCCAGGTGGTGTCGCCGTCCTCGGCGACCATGGCGTGCTGCTCGACGTGCCCGTGTGGGGAGAGCACCAGCAGCTCGGTGCCCTCGCCGGGGGCCAGCGCGGCCAGGTGCTGGGTGGTGAGGGTGTGCAGCCAGCCGATGCGCTCCTCGCCGGGCACGGCGACGACGCCCCGGTGCGACCGGTCGACGAGGCCGACGGCGGTGTCGAGGACGCGCTGCTCCCGCAGCGGGTCGCCGTAGTGGGCCGCGACGGACCGCACCCCGGCCGCCCGGTGGGCGGGCTCCGGCTGGTCCCGGGTCTCCTCGTCGATGGCGTCGGCAGCCACCGCGCCCGCGATGTCGATCATTTCCGCTCCCCGTCCTCGCCCCGGCCCGGCGCGCCGTCGTCCGCGCCGCCCTCGCCGCACCGCCCGCAGACGCCGAACAGCGCCACGTGCCCGATGTCCACCCGGAAGCCGCGCTCGGCGACCAGCCGGTCGGCCAGCGGCCCGAGCAGCTCCGGGTCGATCTCGTCGATCGCGCCACACTCCCGGCAGACCAGGTGGACGTGCTGGTGCTCGCCGGCCGCGTGGTAGGTGGGCGAGCCGTGCGACAGGTGGGTGTGTGTCACCAGGCCGAGGCGTTCCAGCAGCTCAAGCGTGCGGTAGATGGTGGTGATGTTGACCCCGGCGGCGACCTCGCGCACGGCGGTGTGCACCTGCTCGGGTGTGGCGTGCCCGAGATCCAGCACCGCCTGGAGGATCAGCTGCCGCTGCGCCGTCAGCCGCAGCCCACGGGCGCGGAGCACTTCCGCGAGGGATGACTCGGACACCGTCCGATCATAGTTCGGCCGCCGCGACGCGCCGGCCGCCACGTGGGTACGCGACTAGGCTCACCGGTCGTGGCGGGGACCGAGAGCGGGGCGGAGACGGCAGGCGGGGCGGGCGCGCGGGTCGCGGTGCTGGGGCGGGGCGTCGTGCCGGCCGGCGCGCCCGTGCTGCGCGGCGACGACCTGGGCGCCCTCCAGGGCGACGGGCTCTTCGAGACCATGCACGTGCGCGGCGGGCGGCCCTGGCTGCGCGACGAGCACCTGGCCCGGCTGGCCCGGGGGGCCGCCCGGATCGATTTGCCGCTGCCGCCGGCCGGGTTGCTGGTCGAGCTGCTGGCGGAGGTCTGCGCGGGCTGGCCGGTCGACACGGAGGGCGCGCTGCGGCTGGTCTGCACGCGGGGGCCGGAGGCCGGCGGGCCGCCGTCGACGCACGCGACGCTCGCCGAGGTGCCGGCCGCCGCGCGGCAGGCCCGGCGCGCCGGGATCTCGGTGGCGACCCTGCCGCTGGGCGTGGCCGCCACCGCCCGCCCCGCCCTGGGCTGGCTCCCGGTCGGCATCAAGTCGACGTCGTACGCGGCGAGCGCCGCCGCCCGCCGCTGGGCCGCCGGGCACGGCGTGGACGACGCGCTGTGGATCTCCACCGACGGCTACGCCCTGGAGGGGCCGACCGCGAACGTCGTCTGGGTGGCCGGGCGCACCCTGTGCACGGTGCCGGCCGCCGCCACCGGCATCCTGCCCGGGGTGACCGCCGCCTGGCTGCTGAACCACGCCGCCGATCTGGGCCTGACCGCCGAGGAGCGGATGGTCACCCCGGCCGGGCTCCGCGCCGCCGACGGGGTGTGGCTCACCTCGTCCCTGCGCGGCCTGGCCCCGGTGCACACCCTGGACGGGGCGCGTCTGCCGCGCTCGGCGCACACCGACGCCGCCCAGGCCCTGCTGGCCCACCCCCGCTGAGGGCAGGAGCGGCGAGGCCGGGCGGCGCGGGTCAGCCGGCGACGCGGATCAGGCGGGCCGAGAGGTGCGGGGTCAGGGAGTGGCCCATGGCGGCCATGTCCTGCGCGTAGAGCAGAGCGCCCTCGACGATGCCGAAGAGGCGGTGGCCGGCCGTGACCTCCTTGGCGGTGGCGGTGCGCACCACGGCGTCGGAGACGAACTCGACCTGGGTGCCCTTGCGCTTGCCGATGTGCAGCTCCATCACGCCCGTCGGCACCGACATGAGGGCCTCCAGCTCGTCGGTGGCCCGGCCGTCGCCGTCGAGCACCGGACGCCACCAGCCGATCTCCCGGCCACCGGGGCGCACCGGCCGGCTCTGCTCGTCGAGGATCCACGCCCGCGACTCGTAGTGCAGGAACGGCCGGCCGTCGTGGCTGATCCGGATCTCCTGGGCGAAGTCGAAGTCCTCGATCGTCGGGTAGCCGCCCCGGCCCCGGCCACGCCACACCCCGACGTACGGCAGCAGGCCGTCCAGCGTCGGGTGCAGCTTCGGGCCGACGCGCAGGTCGTGGCTCTCCTCGTACGGGTACTCCTCGACCGGGGGCGCGTTCAGCCACGGCGGCTGGAGGGGGTTCTCGCTCACCAGGTCACCAACGTCCTCTCGAGATGCGTACGGCAGCGTAGACCAGGCCACCGGCGAGCGCGCCCAGGCCGGCGACCAGCAGGCTGACGAACCCGATCTCGGTAACCATCCCGGCCATCCTATGCTGGGCCCCATGGCCCGCTCTCTCGTCGTCAAGGCGACCGCCGGGGCCGACGCCCCGGAGCGGTGCGCCCAGGCATTCACCGTCGCCGCCACGGCCGCCGCCGCCGGGGTGGACGTGTCGCTCTGGCTGACCGGGGAGTCGACCTGGTTCGCGCTGCCGGGGCGGGCGCAGCAGTTCGAGCTGCCGCACTCCGCACCGCTGGGCGAGCTGCTGCACGTGATCCTGACGACGGGCCGGGTGACCGCCTGCACCCAGTGCGCGGCCCGGCGCGACATCGGCCCCGGCGACGTGCTGCCCGGCGTGCGGATCGCCGGGGCGGCGGTCTTCGTCGAGGAGGCGATGGCCGAGGGGGCGCGGGCACTCGTCTACTGAGTGTCGATAACCACCCGGCTCGTCCCCTGCCCTGCCTACGATCTTCCCTGTGACCGGGGCGACGACCGAGGCGACGGAGCGGTTCTTCGCGACGCTGCCGGCGCGCGCCCCCGCCGTCCTGCGCGGTCCGGTGCGCGGCACGCTCCTGCTCCGGCTCACCTCCGGCGCCGACAGCGAGCACTGGCGGGTGGAGATGGCTCCCGGCTCGGCCCGGGTCACCCGGGACACCGGGCCGGCGGACGCCTACTGGTTCGGCAGCGCCGACCTGTTCGACCGGCTCGTCACCGGCCGGGCGCACGGCATCTCGTCGATGCTGCGCAACGAGAGCACGCTCGCCGGCGACGTGCTGCTCTACCTGGTCTTCCGGCAGTTCTTCCCCGACCCGCCGGGCACCCGGGATCCCCGGGCGGTGGCCCGGGAGCAGAGCGGGCGGCCGGTGTGAGGAAGCCCGCGTGAGGGAGCAGGTCAGCATCCTCGACGGCAACACCTTCCTGGTCAGCGACCGGCGGGGCGACATCGAGCCGTCGCAGAACTTCCCGACCGGGCTGTTCTCGTTCGACACGCGGTTCCTGTCGACCTGGGTGCTGACCGTCGACGGGGAGCGGCTGCATCCGCTCTCCATCGACGACGCGTTCTCGTACCGCTCCCGGTTCTTCCTGGTGCCCGGCGCGCCGACGCACTACCTGGACGCGAAGGTGTCGGTGATCCGCAGCCGGTCCGTCGGCGGCAGCTTCGTCGAGGAGCTGACGGTGCTCAACCACTCCGGGCGGGAGGTCGAGTTCGTCGTCCGGATCGACATGGGGGCCGACTTCGCCGACCTGTTCGAGATCAAGCAGACCCGGCGCAAGAAGGGCCGGGCCACCGCCGCCCCGGGGGAGAACGAGCTGCGGTTCACGTACCGGCGCGAGGGGTTCCACCGGGAGACCGTGGTGGGCAGCAGCGCCGCGGCGGCCGTCGACCCGGCGGGCATGACGTTCCGGATGCGTGTCGAGCCGCACGGGGAGTGGACCACCCGGCTCGACGTGAAGACGGTGATCTACGGGGCCCGGGAGGAGGACGTCCGGGACAGCCTGCCGCTCGGCGCGCACCGGTCCATCGCCGACATCCAGGCCGAGCACGAGGAGGTCGTCGCGCGGGCGCCGAAGCTCGGCTGCGACTGCCAGCCGCTGGCCGGGGCGTACCGGCGCAGCCTGAGCGACCTGGCGGCCCTGCGCTACGAGTCGATCGCCCTCGGGGTGCGGCTGCTGGCCGCCGGGCTGCCCTGGTTCATGACCCTGTTCGGGCGGGACAGCATCTTCACCTCGCTCCAGATGCTGCCGTTCCTGCCGGACCTGGTGCCGCCGACGATCACCATGCTCGCCGGTCTCCAGGGGTTCCGGGTCGACGACTTCCGCGACGAGGAGCCCGGCAAGATCCTGCACGAGCTGCGGTACGGCGAGACGGCCGGGTTCGAGGAGCAGCCGCACTCGCCGTACTACGGCGCCGCCGACTCGACGCCCCTGTTCGTGATCCTGCTCGACGAGTACGAGCGGTGGACCGGCGACACCGCGCTGGTGCGGCAACTGGAGGCCCCGGCCCGGGGCGCGTTGGCGTGGATCGACACGTACGGCGACCTGCTGGGCACCGGGTACGTCTGGTACCGGACCCGCAACCCGGCGACGGGGCTGGCGAACCAGTGCTGGAAGGACTCCTGGGACGCCATCTCCTACTCGGACGGCCGGCTGCCGGGCTTTCCCCGGGCCACCTGCGAGACCCAGGGGTACGCGTACGACGCGAAGCTGCGCGGGGCGCGGCTGGCCCGCGAGGTCTGGAACGATCCCGCGTACGCCGAGCGGCTGGAGCGGGAGGCGGCGGAGCTGAAGGAACGGTTCAACCGGGACTTCTGGCTGCCCGACCGCGAGTTCTACGCGCTGGCGCTGGACCCGGACGGGCGGCCCGTCGACGCCCTGTCGTCGAACATCGGCCACCTGCTGTGGAGCGGGATCGTCGACGCCGACAAGGCCGGCCGGGTCGCCGCGCACCTGCTCGGGCCCCGGCTGTTCTCCGGCTGGGGCGTGCGTACGCTCGCCGACGACCAGGGCCGCTACAACCCGATCGGCTACCACGTCGGCACGGTGTGGCCGTTCGACAACTCGATCATCGCGTGGGGCCTGTGGCGGTACGGCTTCCGCGAGGAGGCCGGCCGGATCTGCGAGGGCATCCTGTCGGCGTCCCAGCACTTCGGCGGGCGGCTGCCGGAGGCGTTCGCCGGCTACGAGCGGGACCTCACCGACTATCCGGTGGAGTATCCGACGGCGTGCAGCCCGCAGGCGTGGTCGGCCGGCAGCCCGCTGCTGCTGCTGCGGGTGATGCTCGGCCTTCAGCCGCAGGGCGAGCACCTGATCATCGATCCGGCGGTGCCGGAGGGCATGGGCCGGGTGGAGCTGCTCGACATTCCCGGCCGGTGGGGGCTGGTCGACGCGCTGGGCCGCAGCCGCACCGCGAGCGACCCGGTGCGCCGCTGAGCCCCATCCGGCTCGGCGGCGTGGTGGCAGCGGGCGTCAGGGGCGGGGCGTGGTGGCGGCGGGCGTCAGGGGCAGGGCGTGGTGGCGGTGAGGTCGCCGCCGGTCAGGGCCACCGTGACCGCGCCGGCACGGTAGGCGTACCCCTCGGGGGTGTCGAACAGGACCGCGCGGCCGGCGGCCGGGGCGAGCGCGGTGGCCGGCGCGGCCGGGGCGGGGTCGAGGGCGACGCGGGCGGTGCGGGCCTGACGGTCGCCGCCCGGGCAGGGCGCGGCGAGCAGCTCGGGGGCCGGCCCGGCGGGGGCGGCCAGCGCCCGCAGTGCGGCGGCGAGCGCGTCCGCCTCCGGGCCGCCCTGGGCCGACGGCGGGCGGTAGCCGTCGCCGACGGGCCGGCAGCCGGTGCGGACGGTCAGCCGGAGCCGGCCGTCGCCAGCCGGGCGGCCCTCGACCAGCACGAACTCCCCCGCGTCGGCCCGCAGCCGGGGGCCGTCGCCGGTCACCCGGACCCCGGCCTCCCAGCCGGCCGGCAGCCGGTCGGCGACCTCGGTGAGCACCGCGCGCGGGTCGGCGGCGGGGTCGAGGATCTCCACGCCGCGCTCCAGGGTCGCGCCGTCGAGCAGGGGGGTCACCCGGCAGCCCGGCTCCGTCCGGGCCGGCGTGAGCGCGACGGCCCGGTCGCCGGCCGCCGCGACCAGCTCACCCACCGCGCGGTCGACCACCGGCCCGGCCTGGGCCAGGCTGCGCTGCTCGCGGACCGTCGGCCCGTCGTCGCGCACCGAGACCCAGGTGAGTACGCCGAGCAGCACCGCCCAGGCCACGGTCGCCGCGAGCAGCCAACGGGACCGGCGGGCCGGCGGCGTCGGTTCTCCGCTTCCGCCGGGGCCGGTCGGCGGGGCGTATCCGGCAGGGGCAGCACCACTCACCCGCTCATCGTGTCACGTGGGGCCGAACGCCCGCCCGGCGCGCGGCCCCTCACGCCCCCGACCGGCCCCTCGCGCCCCCGACCGGCCCCTCGCGCCCCCGACCGGCCGCGACCGCCGAGGCAACTGGCCCTGCCCGTCCCGCCCCCGCCCGGCCCGGGGCGGGGGTGCGGGTGGGAGGGTGTGCGGATGACGCCACCCGACGCCAAGGCCGACCTGCACCAATACCTGCGCGACGCCCGCGAGGCCCTGCTGTGGAAGCTCGACGGGCTCTCCGAGTACGACATCCGCCGGCCCGTGACCCCGACCGGCACCAACCTGCTGGGGCTGGTCAAGCACCTGGCCGGCGTCGAGTTCGGCTACTTCGGGCCCACGTTCGGCCGACCGTACGACGAGCCGATGCCCTGGATCGACTCCGACACCGACCCCAACGCCGACATGTGGGCGACCGCCGACGAGTCCCGCGAGCAGATCGTCGCGCTCTACCGCCGGGCCTGGGCACACGCCGACGCGACGATCGAGGCGCTGCCGCTCGACGCGATCGGCGCCGTCGCCTGGTGGCCGGCCGGCCGCAACCGGCTGACCCTGCACCGGATTCTGGTGCACGTGACCGCCGAGAGCCACCGGCACGCCGGGCACGCGGACATCGTCCGGGAGACGATCGACGGCACCGCCGGGCTGCTCCACGGCACCGACAACCTGCCGTACGGCGAGGCGAGCCGGTGGGCGGAGCACCGCGCCCGGGTGCAGCGCGCAGCCGAGCAGGCGGCGGACGGGTAGGCGTCGGACGGGTAGGCGTCGGACGGGTAGGGGCTGCCGAACGGGCGCACCGGGCCGGCCGCGTCCGTTCGGGGCTCACCCGTCCGGAGCACCCCCGTCCGTCGCTCAAGATCGTGCTCGATCAGGGAAGGAGTGGCATCGCCCCACGTGTGAGGCCACTCCATCCGAGATCGAGCACGATCACGCCCCCCGGGTGGTGCGCGGGTGACCGCCGCGACGGGGGCGCGCACGGCTCGGGCCGGTCACCCCGTGGGCGGGGCGACCGGCCCGAGCCGATGCGCGTGCGGTGCGCAGGTGTTAGGAGGGGGCCCTTCCTATACAGAAAGCGTTAACAGGGGGCCCTTCCTTGCACCTACGCCGCTACGGTGACCGTCACCTCGTTGATGCCGCGCGCGGCCGTCACGGTGGTGTCGCCGTTGCCGTGCCGGGACAGCGCCCGCAGCGTCCAGGTGCCCGGCGCGGCGAAGAACCGGAACTGGCCGGCCGGGGAGGTGACCACCTCGGCGGTGAACTCACCGGTCGAGTCGAGCAGCCGGACGTACGCGCCCGGAACGGCGTCGCCCACCTCAGACCGGACGAGGCCGGTGATGACGGTCTCCTTCTCCAGGTCCAGGCTGGCCGGCAGCGGGGCGGCCTGGTCGGGCGCGGCGCACCCGGCAGCGGTAGGAGCGGTGGGAGCGGTCATGGCTCAGGCCTCCCCGGGCTCGTCGCCGAGCGCGACCGGCACGCCGACCAGCGAGCCGTACTCGGTCCAGGATCCGTCGTAGTTCTTCACGTTGGCGTGGCCGAGCAGCTCCTGGAGCACGAACCAGGTGTGCGAGGAGCGCTCGCCGATCCGGCAGTAGGCGATGGTCTCCTTGCTGTCGTCCAGCCCGGCCGCGGCGTAGATCTTGCGCAGCTCGTCGTCGGACTTGAAGGTGCCGTCCTCGTTCGCCGCCTTGGACCACGGCACGCTGATCGCGGTGGGGATGTGGCCGGCGCGCTGGGCCTGCTCCTGCGGGAGGTGGGCGGGGGCGAGCAGCCGGCCGGCGAACTCGTCGGGGCTGCGCACGTCGACCAGGTTCTTGGTGCCGATGGCGGCGACGACCTCGTCGCGGAAGGCGCGGATCGAGGTGTCCGGCTCCTGCGCGACGTACTGGGTGGCCGGGCGGGTCACCGCGTCGGTCACCAGCGGGCGGGCGTCCAGCTCCCACTTCTTGCGGCCGCCGTCGAGCAGCTTGACGTCGCGGTGGCCGTAGAGCTTGAAGTACCAGTACGCGTACGCGGCGAACCAGTTGTTGTTGCCGCCGTAGAGGACGACGACGTCGTCGTTGGAGATGCCGCGCTCGGAGAGCAGCGCCTCGAACTGGGACTTGTTGACGAAGTCCCGGCGGACCGGGTCCTGGAGGTCGTTGCGCCAGTCGAGCTTGATCGCGCCGGCGATGTGGCCGGTGTCATAGGCCGAGGTATCCTCGTCGACCTCGACGAAGACGACGCCCGGGGCGTCGATGTTCTTCTCGGCCCACTCGGCCGAGACGAGTGCGGTGTCGCGACTCATCAGATCACTCCCTGGTGAGGTGGATGGTGAGCCTGCGCGAGGACGAAGTCTGTGGCTGTCGCACCACGCGCGGGACCCAGAGGAAGGACGGGATCACGGGTTCGTGCGACGGCGCCGCTGCCGGGCGTTCAGGGGGAAGAACCGGAAGGGTACGCAGACCCTGTGGCCGGTGGCCGCCGTCAGGCGGCCGAGGACAGCCCCGCCGTCAGATGACGGGGCGACACAGGCAGGTGGCCACGCGGCACAGGTCGACCGCGCGCCGTTTGGTGAGGAGCGTCCCCATGAGCAGGGACACTACCAGCCATCCCGGGGACCGCCACCGCCCCGACCAGCATCCGGGACGCGCGTCCCGACGGACAGTCGCCGGGCCGGCGCGCGCAGTGTGGGCGGGCGCGGGCGGTCAGCCGGCCGAGTTGATCGGGACGTCCTTGGCGGCGGCGGTCACCGCCAGGCCCTGCGGCAGCGGCCTGACCTCGCGCACCGCGAGCTGGAAGGGCAGGTCGGGCAGGGGGACGTCGATCGAGATGTCCCTGGCGTAGTTGCTCAGCATGGTGCGGGCCAGCGGGATGTTCGGCAGCCCCTCGGCGTCAACGTCGTTGAAGCGCAGCGAGATCGCGCCCTCCTTGCCGACGGTCACGTCGGCGGTCCCGGTGAGGGTCAGCTTCTGCCCGAGGATGTCGACGGGGGCGGTGACGGCGAGCCGGCCGTCGCGCTCGCCGAGGGTCAGGCCGGGCCGGTTGAGCAGCGCGGCCAGGCTCTCGTACGTGATGGTGCCGGTGCCGTCGACGGTCTCGGCGACCACGTCGCCCTGCTGGGTGCGCAGCGTCTCCAGGGAGGCCCGCACGTTGCGGGCGTCGACGTCCAGCTCGGGCAGGGCCACCGCGTCGCCGTTCACCGAGCCCTGCACGTCGCGCAGCCGGATGGAGATCCGCTCGTACCGGCCGTCGAGCACCTGGGTGAGGAAGGGGAAGCCGCCGACCTCGACCTCGGGCGGCGAGGACTGGGCGCCCTGCTTGGCGATCTCCTGGCTGACCTGGTCGGTGATGGCCCGCTCGGCCACCCCGGCGGCCACCCGGTCGGCGGCGACCAGCAGCCCGCCCAGGATCAGCAGCAGGACCAGCAGCGTGATGAGCACCTTGCGCCCGCGTCGCCGGGGACGTTCCTCGTACGCCGGGTGGGCCGTCGTCACGCCGCCTCCTTCTGTCGTGCCGGCGCGCCCCTGGCACCGGTGCCGCCCGCGCGGCGCCCCGGAGAGTACCCGAAGCGGGAAATCCCCAACCGTCCGTCGCGCCGAGCCGCCCGACCGGCCGACCCCCGGCGGCCGAAGGCACGGTCAGAGGAACAGCACGCACATGGCGTACGCCGCCGGTGCCGCCAGGGCGAAGCCGCCGAGCGGGCCCTGCATGTGCCGGGCGACCCACATCGTCGGCGGCTCGCCGGCCATCAGCCGCCCCGCCTCCGCGTATCCGACGGCGAGGTCGGCGAGCACGGCGGTGGCGGCGGTGACCAGGCCGATCAGCGCGCCGCTGGTCGGGGTGAAGCTGACCAGGAAGCTGCCGAGGACCGCGCTGGCGAGGGTGCCGACCATCGCGCCGATCACGACGCCGGCCGCGCCCCGGGGCACCTGCGGGGCGAGCCGGGGCCAGGGCAGCACCGCGTCGGTGATCCGGGCCACGGTCAGCGCGACGCCGGTGGCGGTGAGGCAGACGGTGATGGCCTGGGTGCCCGCCGGGATCCGGCTGAGCACGATCAGCGTGGCGAACGCGACCACGCCGACCACGATCAGCAGCGTGGTGCCGAGCGAGTCGGTGACCCGGACCCGGTCGACGCGGCGGACGAGCTGCCCGAGCACGCCGAGCAGGAAGCCTCCGGCGGCCAGGTAGCCCAGCGGGGCGAGGCCGGCGACGTCGGACTGCACGGCGGCGACGTCGGCGGCGGCGGCCACCACGGCGCTGGTGAGCGCCACCAGCAGCAACGCGGGCGGGCGCATGGCCATCGTCCAGGCCAGGACGAAGATCAGTTGCACGCCGAAGATGATGAGCGCGAACGGCAGCCGGTGCCCCGGCCCGGCGGTCTGCGCGCCGAGCACCAGGCCGACGCCGAGCAGCGCGGCGAACCCGGCGACGGTCAGGGCGAGCGGCCGGCGGATCTCGACCGGCTCGATCTCCTCCTCGTCCAGCTCGTCGACGGCCTCGTCGTCGGGTCGCCGGGCGGGTTCGCCGCCCCGGCGCAGCCGGCGGGGTCGCCCGCGGCGCGCCGGGGGCCCGTCGTCGTCGACGTCCGGGCCGGTGCGCGGGGCCGGTGGGTGCGCACGGCCGGCCGGCCCAGGGTGGACGTCGTCGGCCCACGGGTCCCGGCCGGCCTCGGAGGAGGTCGAGGGAAACACGCCCTGATCGTGCCAGACCGGGGTGTCGGATCGGTGGCCACGGTTTCCGCGACGTTAAAACCTGCGGCGCGATCGTGGGCAAGCCAGACAAACGGGAAACGACCTGGAGGCACGGACGGAGCGATCGGTTACGCTCAAGGCGTTACCCGCCCGTCAGCGACGCCGGGACCCACGCAAGTTCTCAGCGCACCCCGCCTCAGGGTGCTGCTGGTCGCGCGCGGCCTTGAGGGCCGCCGGGACGGAGGTGATCGTGTGGAGATCCTGCTGCTGGTGACCGCGCGCGCAGGTGAACCATCGGTGGTGCTGCCGGCGCTCGACCTGCTGCCACACTCGGTGCGCACCGCGCCCCGCGACGTCCGCACGCTGGTTGCCGGCCCGAGCCCGGACGCCGTCCTCGTGGACGCGCGCTCGGAGCTGAGCGAGGCCCGGGCCACCTGCCGGATGTTGCACGCCACCGGGCTCGGGGTGCCGCTGGTCGCGGTGGTCACCGAGGCCGGGCTGATCGCGCTGAACGCGGACTGGGGCGTCGACGACGTCATCCTCGCCAGCGCCGGTCCGGCCGAGGTGGAGGCGCGGCTACGGCTGGCGGTCGGCCGGTTGAGCAACGCCACGTCCGGGGCCGGCGGCTCGATCCGGGCCGGCGAGCTGAGCATCGACCCCGACACGTACGCCGCGAAGCTCAAGGGCCGGCCGCTCGACCTGACGTACAAGGAGTTCGAGCTGTTGAAGTTCCTGGCCCAGCACCCGGGTCGGGTCTTCACCCGGGACCAGCTGCTGCGCGAGGTCTGGGGCTACGACTACTTCGGCGGCACGCGCACCGTGGACGTGCACGTGCGGCGGCTGCGGGCGAAGCTCGGCTCGGAGTACGAGTCGATGATCGGCACCGTGCGCCAGGTCGGCTACAAGTTCGTCGTGCCGCCGTCGCGGTCGCTGCCCGAGTCGGAGCACGCCCCGATCCCCGTCTGACCGACCCGATTACCGGTTTGCCCTTTTTGCGGCACTCGCCAGTTTTACCCTGATTGGCGAGTGGTCGAGGAAAGGGGCGACGGTGCGTGCGATCAACACGGGGGCGACGAGGGGCCGGCCCCCGCGACCGAGCGGCGGCGACCACTGATGCGCGTCGACGCGACCAGGCGGTTCGTGGCGCTCGCCACCCTCGTGGTGGTCTCCCTGCTCGGCTCCGCGTACGTGCTGGGCCGCAGCATGGTGCCCGGCCCGGCCCGGCAGGCCACCGGGGTCACCGCGAGCGCGGACGACCCGAGCTTCGCCGACCAGCCGGCGCAGACCGGCCCCGGCCCGGGCGGGCCGCCGCCCACCTCCGGAGGGCCTGCCGCGCCCACCGAGGCCGGTCAGGACGGCCGGACCGCGCCGCCACCGGAAGACGCCGGCGACGGCCTGTTCGGCGCCCGGGTCACCACGGGCTCGGCGCAGGTGGCGCTCACCTTCGACGACGGGCCGGACCCGCAGTACACGCCGCAGGTCCTGGCGCTGCTGCGAAAGTACGGCATCACGGCCACGTTCTGCGTGGTCGGCGAGAACGCGCAGAGCCACCCCGACCTGATCCAGGCGATCGTGGCCGACGGCCACACCCTGTGCAACCACTCATGGCACCACGACGAGCTGCTCGGCAAGCGGTCGACCGATGTCATCCGGGCCGACCTGCTGCGCACCAACGCGGCGATCCGGGCCGCCGTGCCGGACGCCGAGATCGCCTACTACCGCCAGCCGGGCGGCGCGTGGACGTACCCGGTGGTGTCGGTGGCCGAGGAACTGGGGCTGGTCCCGCTGCACTGGACCGTCGACCCGTCGGACTGGCGGGCCCCGGGGGCGGCCCGGATCGTCCACGACGTCTCCACCGAGGCACAGCCGGGCTCGATCGTGCTGCTGCACGACGCCGGCGGCAACCGGCAGGGCACGGTGGACGCGCTGCGCAGCCTCCTGCCGGACCTGGCGGCGCGGTTCCGGCTGGAGGCCCTGGCCGCGGGCACCACCTGAGCCGGGGCGTCGCCCGGGCGTCGGCCTGCCGCCCACGGGCGCCCGAGCCGACGGCCGCGCGCGAGCGGCGTACCGGCTACCGTTGGTCCGATGAGCAGCGCCGAGCCGACGACCGACCGGGTGAACCGGGCCGACCTGCTGACGCCGGGCGAGACGGCCGAGGTGCTGGCCCTGGCCCGCGCGGCGGGCGACGCCGACGGGGCCGACCCGTTCGACGAGCACACGCTGCTGCGGCTGCGCGACCCGCACGCCCCGGCCGTGCACCTCACGGCCCGCGCGCCGGACGGCACCCTGACCGGGTACGCCCACCTGGACACCACCGACCCGGCCGGCGGCGTCGGCGTGGAGCTGGCCGTGCATCCCGCGCACCGGCGGCGGGGCACCGGCCGGGCGCTGGCCCGCGCGGCCCTCGCCGCCGCCACCGGGCCGGTACGCGCCTGGGCGCACGGCGACCACCCGTCCGCCGCCGCGCTCGGCGTCGACCTCGGCCTCACCCGGGCCCGGGTGCTCTGGCAGTTGCGCCGGCCGCTGGTCGACCCGCTGCCCGAGCCGCGCCTGCCCGACGGGGTGCTGCTGCGCGCGTTCGTGCCGGGGCGCGACGACGACGCCTGGCTCGCGCTCAACGCCCGGGCCTTCGCCAGCCACCCGGAGCAGGGCCGCTGGACGGCTGCCGACCTGCGGGTACGCCTCGCCGAGCCGTGGTTCGACCCGGCCGGGTTCCTGCTCGCCGTCACCGCGGACACCGGCCGGCTGCTCGGCTTCCACTGGACCAAGGTGCACACCCGGCCCGGCACGGCCGGCATCGGCGAGGTCTACGTGCTCGGGGTCGACCCGGCCGCGCACGGCGGCGGGCTCGGCAGGGCGCTCACCTCGGCCGGGCTGGCGTACCTGCGCGGGCGGGGGCTGGACCGGGTGATGCTCTATGTGGACGAGTCGAACGCCGGGGCGGTCGCCCTCTACGAGCGGGCCGGCTTCGCCCGGTGGTCCGCGCACGTCAACTACCACCTCGGCTGACGGCCTCGCGTTTCCCTCGCTTCGCGTTTCCCTCGCTTCGCGAGTCACGGCGGTGTCACGCCACGGCCTCGGCGCGATAACGGCTGCCCGGATATATCGCATTAATAGCGATAGTCGGCCGCGAGTTCACGAAATGGACAACCCTTCCTCAGCCCACGGCAACCCGCCCGGCCGCACCTGTTCACTCCTCGTTCACTTGCGACCGGCGATCCGGCTACCTGGCCCTCCTAACTTTCAGTTCAGCCGGGTCACGCCGGCCCTCCCCCGGGCCACCCAGCCGGGAACGGCCCGTCCAGACGTGAAGGGAAACCCCTCAGGTGAAGCTCCAGCGGCACGGCACTATCGCCTGCCTCGCTCTTACTGCGGTGCTCGGTCTCAGTGCATGCGGCTCGGACAACAACGAGCCCGCCGGCGGCGCCTCCGCGTCCGGCTCGGCCGGCGCGGCCGACTGCGCCACCGGCACCCTGAACGCGCAGGGCTCGTCGGCCCAGAAGAACGCCATGGCCGAGTGGATCAAGGCGTACCAGCAGAAGTGCGCCGGCAGCACGATCAACTACGAGCCGTCCGGCTCGGGCGCGGGCATCCAGGCGTTCATCGCCGGCACCGCCGACTTCGCCGGCTCCGACTCGGCGCTCAAGCCCGAGGAGCAGCCGCAGGCCGACGCCAAGTGCAGCGGCGGCGCGGCGATCCACCTGCCGATGGTGATCGGCCCGGTCGCCGTCGCCTACAACGTCAGCGGCGTGGACAACCTCCAGCTCAAGCCGGCCACCCTCGCGAAGATCTTCGCGGGCAAGGTCACCAAGTGGGACGACCCGGCGATCAAGGCCGACAACCCGGACGCCAAGCTGCCGTCGACCACCATCCAGACGGTGCACCGCTCCGACGAGTCCGGCACCACCGACAACTTCACCAAGTTCCTGGCCAAGACCTCCGCCGCGGACTGGACCTTCGAGAACGCCAAGGCGTGGAAGGCCCCGGGCGGCACCGGCGCGAAGGGCTCCGACGGCGTGGCCAGCTCCGTCAAGGGCGCGGACGGCTCGATCGGCTACATGGAGTGGTCCTTCGCCGAGAACGCCGGCCTGAAGATGGCCAAGATCGGTAACGGCGCGGGCGAGTTCGCCGAGCTGACCGCCGAGAACGCGGGCAAGACCATCGCCGGGGCCAAGATCGAGGGCCAGGGCGACGACCTGAAGATGTCGGTCGACTACAGCACCAAGGAGGCCGGGGCGTACCCGATCGTCCTGGTGACGTACGAGATCGTCTGCAGCAAGGGCATCGCGGCCGACAAGCTGCCGCTGGTCAAGGGCCTGCTGGGCCACGCCGCCAGCGCCCAGGGCCAGGCCGAGCTGACCGAGCTGGGCTACGCCCCGCTGCCGGACTCGGTCCGCACCAAGGTCGAGGCCGCGGTCAAGAACCTCTCCTGACCGCCACCGACACCACCACACCTCCCTCAACTCGAAGCGAGCGAGCAGATGGGTGAAACCCCTCCCCGCTCGGCCGACGCCGGCACCGGCGGGACCCGCGTGGCCTCAGGCCACGAGCGGCCCGCCGGTGCCTCGGCGCGTGTGGCCGAGGCACCAGTCAGCACCCGTACCCCCGACGGGGGCGGCCTCGGCGGCGGCGGTGGCCTGCCCCGGGCGCGGGCCTTCGGCGCGGAGCGCGCCTTCCGCGGCCTGACCCTGGCCGCCGGCGCCGCCGTCCTGGTGATCATCGCCGCCATCGCGGTCTTCCTGATCGCCAAGGCGGTGCCAGCCCTGCGCGCCAACACCGCGAACTTCTGGACGTACGAGGGCTGGTCGCCCAACGACACCGCCCCGAAGTTCGGCATCGGCACGCTCGCCTTCGGCACGGTGCTCAGCTCCGCGCTGGCGCTGCTGATCGCGGTGCCGGTGGCGCTGGGCATCGCGCTCTACCTGTCCCACTACGCGCCGCGCCGGCTCGGCACCGCGCTGGGCTTCCTGATCGACCTGCTGGCCGCCGTGCCGAGCGTGGTCTTCGGCCTGTGGGGGCGGGACATCTTCGTCAACCCGGTGCGGGACTTCTCGGTGTGGCTGAACACCTACTTCGGCTGGATCCCGATCTTCGGCGGCGACGGCCCGTTCGGTAAGTCGATCATGCTCGGCGCGCTGGTGCTGGCGATCATGGTGCTGCCGATCATCACCTCGCTCTCCCGCGAGGTGTTCCTCCAGACCCCGACCGCCAACGAGGAGGCGGCCCTCGCGCTCGGCGCGACCCGGTGGGAGATGATCCGCACCGCCGTCCTGCCGTACGGCCGCCCCGGCATCATCGCCGCCGTGATGCTCGGCCTCGGCCGCGCGCTCGGCGAGACCATCGCGCTGGCGATGACCCTCGGCATCACCTTCGGCATCTCGTTCAACCTCATCTCCAACGGCGGCAACACCATCGCCGCCAACATCGCCAACGCGTTCGGCGAGGCGAACGACACCGGACGGGGCGCCCTCATCGCCTCCGGCCTGGTGCTGTTCACCATCACGCTGATCGTCAACATCACGGCACGGGCGATCATCTACCGTCGCCGGGAGTTCACGGAGTCGGCCGCATGAGCACCACCGTCGCCCACCACCGCACCCGGCCGCCGGCCCAGCCGGCCACGCTCCGGGCGAAGCGGCTGCCGAAGTACGCCCCGCCGGCCATCGCCGTCGGGGCCGTCGCGGTCGCCGCCGCCGTCGTATACGGCGCCGGCATCGGCGGCCCCGTGCTCGTCGTGGCCGTCGCCGCGCTGCTCTACCTGGCCGGCCTCTTCGCCGCCGCGCACGCCGTCGAGGGGCGGCGCTCGGCCCGCAACCGCACCTGGAGCGCGCTGATCCACTCCGCGTTCGTGCTGGCCGTCCTGCCCCTGGCCTCCGTGGTGTGGACGCTGGTCAGCAAGGGCGTCGAGCGGCTCGACGGCAACTTCTTCGGCACCTCGATGAACAACATCGGGGCCCGGGACGCCAACGGCGGGGCGTACCACGCGATCGTCGGGACGCTGGAGCAGGTCGGCATCGCCGCGCTGATCACCGTCCCGCTCGGCATCCTCTGCGCGATCTACATCGTCGAGTACGGCCGGGGCCGGTTCGCCTTCGCGATCCGGTTCTTCGTCGACGTGATGACCGGCATCCCGTCCATCGTCTCCGGCCTGTTCGTGCTCGCCTTCTGGGTGCTGGTCGTCTCGCCGGTGTTCAACGACGGCCGGCCGGGCTTCTCCGGCTTCGCCGCCGCGCTGGCGCTGAGCGTGCTGATGCTGCCCACCGTCGTCCGCTCCACCGAGGAGATGCTGCGGCTCGTCCCCGCGCCGCTGCGCGAGGGGGCGTACGCCCTCGGCGTGCCGAAGTGGAAGACCATCCTGCGGGTCGTGCTCCCGACCGCGCTGCCCGGCATCGTCACCGGCGTCATGCTCGCCATCGCGCGGGCGGCCGGCGAGACCGCGCCGGTGCTGCTCGTGGCCGGCGGCGGCGCGGCGATCAACTTCAACCCGTTCGAGAACAACCAGTCGTCCCTGGCCCTGTTCGTCTACCAGCAGGCCGGCGACGCGTCGAAGTACGCCCCGGCCCGCGCGTGGACGGCGGCGCTGACCCTGGTCGCCCTCGTGCTGATCCTGACGATCGCGGCGAAGCTGCTGGCTCGCCGGAACCGGCTCGGCCGATGAATCCCGGAGGTACCACCACCATGGCCAAGCGCGTCGACGCCACCAACGTCACCGCCTACTACGGCGGCTTCAAGGCGATCGAGAACATCAACCTGACCGTCGAGCCGAAGACCGTGACCGCCCTCATCGGGCCGTCCGGCTGCGGCAAGTCGACGTTCCTGCGGTCGATCAACCGGATGCACGAGGTGCTGCCGGGCGCCCGCGTCGAGGGCGACCTCACCATCGACGGGCAGAACATCTACGACCGCGACGTGGACGTCACCGCCGTACGCCGGATGATCGGCATGGTCTTCCAGCGGCCCAACCCGTTCCCCACCATGAGCATCTACGAGAACGTGGTGGCCGGGCTGCGGCTCAACGGGGTGCGCAAGAAGTCCATCCTGGACGAGGCGGCCGAGAACTCGCTGCGCGCGGCGAACCTCTGGAACGAGGTGAAGGACCGCCTCGGCAAGCCGGGCGCGGGCCTGTCCGGCGGCCAGCAGCAGCGGCTCTGCATCGCCCGCACGATCGCCGTCGAGCCGCAGGTGGTGCTGATGGACGAGCCGTGCTCGGCGCTGGACCCGATCTCCACGCTGGCGATCGAGGACCTGATGTTCCAGCTCAAGGACAAGTTCACCATCATCATTGTCACGCACAACATGCAGCAGGCCGCCCGCGTCTCCGACCGCACGGCCTTCTTCTCGATCGAGAAGACCGGCGACCCGGGCCGCCTCATCGAGTACGACAACACCCAGAAGATCTTCAGCAACCCGAGCCAGAAGAAGACCGAGGACTACATCACCGGCCGCTTCGGCTGAGGTGCTTGCAAGGAAGGGCCCCCTGTTAACGCTTTCTGTTGCACAGGGGGCCCTTCCTAACCCAGCGCCACGCCGAGCGGGCCGTCGGCCGTCAGGGCGAGGGCGCTCAGCCGAGCACGAAGCGGGGCTCGCCGTCGGCCGGCAGCTCCAGGCGGGGGGTGATCGGCGTCGCCGCGTCGCGGGTGGCCGACGCCCGGGCCACCCCGGCCAGGTCGCCGGCGGCGGCCACCTCGGCCAGCGTCACCAGGGTCGGCGGCAGCATGGTCAGCTCGCCGGCCTCCGCGCGGGCCAGGGCGTCCGCCGGGCGTACCCACATGGTGTGGTCGGCCTCGCCGGAGACGTCCCGGGTCCGCTGCCCGGCCGGCAGCAGGGCCACGAAGAAGTACGTGTCGAAGCGGCGCGGCTCGAACTCGGGGGTGATCCACCGGCTCCACGGCAGCAGCAGGTCCGACCGGAGGGTCAGCCCCCGCCCGGCGAGCAGGTCGGCGAAGCCCCGCCGACGGGCCTCCAGGTCCTGCCGGGCGGTCTCCCAGTCGTCCCCGCTGACGTCGCCCACCACGGTCGCCGGACCCGGCCCGGCCAGCAGCACCCCGGACTCCTCGAAGACCTCGCGGGCGGCGGCGCACACCACCGCCTGGGCGGCGTCCGGCGCGACGCCCAGCCGCCCGGCCCAGCCCGCCGGCTCCGGCCCGGCCCAGTCGAGGTGGGCCGCGGAGTCCGACGGGTCCACCCCGCCGCCGGGGAACGCGTACACGCCGCCGAAGGCCATCGCGGCGACGCGACGGATGACGTACACCTCGAAGTCGTCGCCGGCCGGGCGCAGGAGCAGCACGGTGGCCGCGACCCGGGGCGGCGCGGGCGTGCCGCCCTCGGCGCGGAACCGCCGGGCGTGCTCGACCAGGGCCGGCGGGGCGGGAAAGCCGTGACTGTCGATCGTCATGCCGCGAGCGTAGTCCCGCAGGATGGATCGGCCGGTCCGGCGACGGCGGGGAGCCGACGCCCGCCCAGCTAGCGTGAGCGCATGACACGTTGGGGCATTCTGGCGACCGGCCACATCGCCGGCCGCTTCGCCGAGGACCTGCGGCACGTGCCGGGGGCCAAGCTGGTCGCGGTCGGCTCGCGCACGCCGGAGGCGGCACGGGCGTTCGCCGACAGGCACGGCGCGCAGCGGGCGTACGGGTCCTGGGCGGAGCTGGCCGCCGATGACGAGGTGGACGCGATCTACGTGGCGACCCCGCACGCGGCGCACCACGAGGCGACCATGACCTGCCTGGCGGCGGGCCGGGCGGTGCTGGTGGAGAAGCCGTTCACCCTCGACCTGGCCGACAGCGCCGAGCTGGTCGAGGCGGCCCGCGCCCGGGGGGTCTTCCTCATGGAGGCCATGTGGATGCGCACGAACCCGCTGATCCTGCGGGTGGTCGAGCTGCTGGCCGACGGGGCGATCGGGCAGGTCACCGGCGTACAGGCCGACTTCGGGGTGGCCGGGCCGTTCGCGCCGGAGAGCCGGATGCGGGCCCGCGTGCTGGGCGGGGGCGCGCTGCTCGACCTGGGCGTCTACCCGGTCAGCCTGGCCCATCTGCTGCTCGGCGTCCCGCAGCACGTGCGGGCCTGGGCGAAGATCGGCCCGGAGGGGGTGGACGAAAACACCGGCATCGTGTTCGGCTACGACTCGGGGGCCGTGGCGACGCTGAGCTGCGGCATGATCGGGGCGAGCCCGCTGGTCGCCTCGATCACCGGCACCGCCGGCCGCGTCGACCTGCCCGCGCCGTTCTTCCGGCCGCCGTCGGCGACGCTGCACCGGGCCGGCGCGGAGCCGGAGACGATCCCGGCCGACCTGACCGGC
Source organism: Micromonospora sp. NPDC002575 (assembly GCF_042889525.1). Lineage (NCBI taxonomy): Bacteria > Bacillati > Actinomycetota > Actinomycetes > Micromonosporales > Micromonosporaceae > Micromonospora > Micromonospora sp. NPDC002575. Next base: position 493,019 of record NZ_JBIARA010000001.1, read on the forward strand.
GGCGGCTACCAGTACGAGGCGATCGAGGTGCAGCGCTGCCTCGCGGCGGGGCTGACGGAGAGCCCGCTGGTGCCGCACGCCACCACGCTGGAGGTGATGGGCCTGCTGGACGAGATCCGCGGGCAGATCGGCGTGCACTACAAGTGAGGGGTTAGGAGGGGCCCCCTGTACAACAGAATGCGTTAACAGGGGGCCCCTCCTTACCGGCGGTCAGCCGAACAGGGGGCGGACCAGCAGGTAGGTGACGCAGGCGATCAGCGCCGCCGCCGGGAACGTGATGATCCAGGCGACCACGATGTTGCCGGCCACGTTCCAGCGCACCGCGGAGAGCCGCTTCGTCGCCCCCACGCCCATGATCGCCGAGGTGATCGTGTGGGTGGTGGAGATCGGCGCGTGGAGCACCAGGGCGTTGAAGTAGAGCACCGAGCTGGCCACCGTCTCGGCGGCGAAGCCCTCCGGCGGGCCCAGGTCGATGATCTTGCGACCGAGCGTCCGGATGATCCGCCAGCCACCGGCGTACGTGCCGGCCGCCAGCATCGCCGCCGACGTCCAGAACACCCAGCCGGGGATGTGGGTCTTGTCGTCCTGGAAACCGCCCGTGTAGAGGGCGAGGACCACGATGCCCATGGTCTTCGCGGCGTCCTGCATGCCGTGGCCGACGGACATGGCCGCCGCCGACGCGGTCTGCGCCCAGCGGAAGCCCCGGTTCAGCTTGCCCGGCTGCCCGTTGCGGAACAGCCACAGGATCGCCAGCATCAGCAGGTAGCCCAGCGTCAGGCCGACGATCGGCGAGAGCACCATCGGCAGCAGCACCTTCTCGCCGATGTTGATCCACTGCACGACGCCGCCGGTGGCCAGCAGGGTCGCCCCGACCAGGCCGCCGAACAGCGCGTGCGAGGACGACGACGGCAGGCCGAAGTACCAGGTGATCAGGTTCCAGGCGATCGCGCCGAGCACCCCGGCGAAGACCACCCCCAGGCTCGCGATGCCGGTGGGCAGGGTGACGAGGTTGTCGCCGACGGTCTTGGCGACCCCGGCGCCGAAGTGGGCGCCGACGAAGTTGCCGACGGCGGCGAGGGCGAGCGCGACCCGGGGTGTCAGGGCACGGGTGGAGACGCTGGTCGCGATCGCGTTGGCGGCGTCGTGGAAGCCGTTGGTGTAGTCGAACGCCAGGGCCACCGCGATCACCGCCAGCACGGCGATGAGTTCGGGACTCACAGGATCAGGACTCCTTGACCGCGATGGTCTCGACGGTGTTGGCCACGTGCTCGAAGGCGTCGCAGGCGGCCTCCAGCTCGTCGGCGACCTCCTTCATCTTGAGCACCGTCAAGGCGTCGTACTCGCCGGAGAAGAGGCGGACCAGCAGCATCCGGTACGCCTGGTCCCCGTCGTTCTCCAGCCGGTTGCACTCGATCCAGTAGTCCTCGAGATCCTTCATCGACTTGAGCCGGGGCATCGCCTCGGCGGTCAGCTTCGCCTGCTGGTCCAGCACGTTGACCAGCTCGTGCAGCTCGCGCGGGAGCGCCGGCAGCTTGGTCAGCCCGTACAGGTAGAGCAGGTTGCCGACGGCCTCCAGGTGGTCCATCACGTCGTCGAGCAGCGACCCCAGCCGGTAGATGTCCTCCCGGTCGAACGGGGTGATGAAGGTGGAGTTGATCTTCTTGTAGAGGTCGTGGGTGATCTGGTCGCTGTCGTGCTCGACCTCGGTCAGCCGCTCGCTCACCGACTGCACGTCCACGCCCGGCAGGGCCAGCTCGTTCAGCAGCTCGGTGCCCCGCACCAGGTTCTGCGCGGCCCTGGTGAAGAGCTCGTAGAAGGCGCCCTCGGTGGGGCGGAAGGAAAACTTCACAGCCTGGACCTCGTCGTGTCGGTGGAAGGGTGGCGGACGCCCGGGGGTGCCTGCAACGGGAATGCTAGGAAACGGCCGGGCCGCGAATTCGTCGGCCCACCCCTGGCCAGCCGCCATTTACTGGTCGTTCACCTGTCGTTCACCTGGAACCGGTCAGCCGGCCCGCAACCGCCGGCCGGCCGCCGCACGAGCGGCCGGTCGACCGTCGGGCGAGCGCGCCGCCGGTCAGTCGCCGCACAGGCGTCTGCGCTCCGCCGCCACGTCGAAGTCCGCCGGCGGATACCCGAGATCCAGGTCGTCGAACGTCTCCCGCAGCAGGTGCGCCACCGCCCAGTCGCGGTACCACTTCCGGTCGGCCGGCACCACGTGCCACGGCGCGGCGTCCGTGCCGCACCGGCTCAGGGCCTCGGCGTACGCGGCCTGGTAGTCGCCCCAACGGGCCCTGGAGTCCAGGTCGCTCGGGTGGTACTTCCAGTGCTTCGTCGGGTCGGTCAGCCGCGCCAGCAGCCGCTCGCCCTGCTCGGCGTACGAGATGTGCAGCATGACCTTGACCAGGGCCACCCCGGTGTCGGTCAGCTTCCGCTCGAAGGCGTTGATCTCGTCGTACCGGGCCCGCCAGACGGCCTCCGGCACCAGCGACTCCACCCGGGCGACCAGCACGTCCTCGTAGTGCGACCGGTTGAAGACCCCGACGTGCCCGGGCGGCGGCAGGGCCCGCCGGATCCGCCACAGGAAGTCGTGCCGCAGCTCCTGGGCCGTGGGCCGGCCGAACGAGCGGATGTGCAACCCGAGCGGGTTCATCGCCCCGGCCACCCGCCGGATCGTGCCGTCCTTGCCGCCGCAGTCCATGGCCTGGAGCACCAGCAGCACCCGGTCGGGCCGGCCCCGCCCCGGGGCGGCGTCGTCCGCCGGGGAAGCGCCGGTCGGCACGCCCGGACCGGCGGCGGCCTGCGCGGCGGCGTACAGCATCTCCTGCTGCCGCCCCAGGGTCGCGCCGAGCAGCCGCACCTGCCCGCGCGCCCACGCCTTGCGGCCCCCGCCGCCCTCGGCGGCGGACGCCGGCAGCCCCGGCGTCGACCGGGGATCGATCGCCGCCAGGTCGACGGCGTCCCCGCCCACCCGCAGCAGCTCCCGCATCGTCGCCCCCTCGGGCGGCACGACGTCACGATCAGCGTGGGCGGCGTCCGCCCGCGAACCATGGAACCCGCTCATGACTGGATCATCACCCACCCCGGCCACTCCCGCCCGTCGAGCGCCGATGTCACGTCCGGGGTCGCCGGGGCGTCAGGTGGTGGGGAGAATCGTGCGCGCGGGAGGTGGGCGGCGTTGACGGAGCTGGTCGACGGGTTCGAGGCGGAGCGGGGGCGGCTGACCGCTCTGGCGTACCGGATGCTGGGCAGCCGCAGCGAGGCCGAGGACGCCGTGCAGGAGACCTGGCTGCGCTGCGCGGGCGCGCTGGGCGACCCGGCGCGGCGGGCGGAGGTCGCCAACCTGGCCGCCTGGCTGACCACCACCTGCGGGCGGATCTGCCTGGACGTGCTGCGCTCGGCGCGGGTGCGCCGGGAGACGTACCCGGGGCAGTGGCTGCCCGAGCCGGTCGTGACGCCGCTGGACGGCGAGGGCTTCGCGCCCGACCCGGCCGAGCGCGCCGTCCGGGCCGACCGGCTCGGCACGGCCCTGCTGGTGCTGCTGGAGCGGCTCGGCCCCGAGCAGCGGGTCGCCCTGGTCCTGCACGACGTGTTCGCGGTGCCGTTCGACGAGGTCGCCGAGGTGCTCGGCACGACCGCGGTGGCCGCCCGGCAGCTCGCCTCGCGGGCCCGGCGGGCCCTCGCCGCGCCCGACGCGCCCCGGCACAGCGCCGGCCCGGCCGAGCAGCGGCGGGTGGTGGCCGCGTTCGTCGCGGCGACCGAGTCCGGCGAGCTGGCCGAGCTGGTCCGGGTGCTCGCCCCGGACGTGGTGCTGGTCGGCGACTCCGGCGGGCACTTCCCGGCGGCCCGGCGGCCGGTCACCGGCGCCGACGCGGTGGGCCGGTTCACCCTGGGCCTGTTCGGGCGGGCGGGCCGCTACGGCGCGCGGCTGCGGACCCGGCCGGTGCTGGTGGACGGCGCGCTCGGGTTGCAGTTCGAGACCGTGCACACCGACGGCCGGCCGCTGCGCCTGGTGACCGCGTTCACCGTGCACGACGGCCGGATCACCGGCATCTTCAACCAGCTCAACCCGGACAAGCTGACCCGGGTGCCCGGCCTCGGGCCGGAGGCCGGCTGGCCGCCGCGCTCGTGACGGGCCGGCCCGCCGCGCCGATCACGGCCCGCGCGCCGCGCCGGGCTCAGACCACCAGGGCCAGCCACTTCCGGTACGCCGTGGCGAACGGCTCGCTGCCGTCGCCGAGCGCGCCCAACAGCCAGCGGGAGGCGGCCTCCGCCTCGGCCACCAGGTCGTCGGGATAGCCGAACTGCTCCCGGTGCTCGGCGAACTCGTCCTCGTCGCGCAGCTCGACCAGACCGGTGCCCCGGCGGCGCACCACGTCGAGGTCGAGGTCGAACAGGTGGACGGTGTCGTCGCCCTCCCAGCGGGCCGGGGTGGCGATGTCGCAGTAGACCTCGCTCGTGCGCGGCGGCGGGTTGAACATGCACGTCCACCAGGCGTGGTGCGGCACCAGCAGCACGAAGGGGATCTGCTCGACCGACGGCCGACCATGGTAGACGGACTCGGTGCCGGCCGGCACGCCGAGCCACACGCCGAGGTCGTCGGTGGTCAGGCGGCGGGCCGGGTAGTCGCGGTGGGCGCTGCCGTCGTACTTGCGGTAGATCACGCGGACCACGTCGCTCGGCATGAGTCGCACCCTAGTCGATTCCACCCACCTGTCGCGCGGTGGGAAGTAACGGAATCGATGCCGGGAGATTTCGTACCGTGACCCCGCCACGCGGGGCGGGGGCGGACCGGTGTCGGCGGCGACGGGTACCTTCGCACGGTGACTCCGCCGCGCACCGCTCCCGGTTCCGCCCTTCCCCGCGCCTCCGCCCGGCGACGCGGCAAGCGGGCCGACGCCGCGGAACTGCTCGCCGCGGCGGTCGGCGCGGTCCCCGGCGGCGCGGCCCGCCCCGGCCAGCAGCAGATGGCCACGGCGATCGCCGAGTGCGTGGCCTCCGGCGAGCACCTGCTGGTGCAGGCCGGCACCGGCACCGGCAAGTCGCTGGGCTACCTGGCCCCGGCCCTGACCGTGGACGGCCCGGTGGTGGTCTCCACCGCGACCCTGGCGTTGCAGTCCCAGCTCGTCGAGCACGACCTGCCCCGGCTCGCCGAGGCGGTGGAGCCCGTGCTCGGCCGCCGGCCCACCTTCGCCGTGCTCAAAGGCCGCCACCACTACCTGTGCCTGGCCCGGCTGGACAACTCGACGGAGGACGAGCCGACGGACACCCTGTTCGACGCCGTCGAGCCCCGGCCGGGCGGCGGGGGCGGGAGGTGGCTCGGCGAGGCGGGCCGGCTCGGCAAGCAGATCGAGCGGCTGCGCGACTGGGCGATGGAGACCGACACCGGCGACCGTGACGAGCTGGACCCGGGCGTCGACGACCTGGCCTGGCGGCTGGTGTCGATGCCGGCCCGGGAGTGCGTGGGGGCGTCCCGCTGCCCGTTCGGCGCGGAGTGCTTCGCCGAGGCGTCCCGGGCCCGCGCCCGGGAGGCCGACATCGTGGTCACCAACCACAGCCTGCTCGCCGTCGACATGATCGCCGGCCGGCACATCGTGCCGCCGCACAAGCTGCTGATCGTCGACGAGGCGCACGAGCTGGCCGACCGGGTCTCCTCGGCGGCCCAGGCCGAGCTGGTGCCGGAGCTGATCGACCGGTCCACCCGGCGGGCCCGGCCGCTGCTGCGCCCGGAGGTCGCCGAGCGGCTCACCGGGGCCGGCGACGCGCTCGCCGTCGGGCTGGCCGAGGTGCCCGCCGGCCGGCTCACGGCCGGGCTCCCCGGCCCGCTGCGCGAGGCGTGCACGCTGCTCGACGCCGCCACCCGGGCCGCGCTGGACGCGATCGGCGAGGTCAAGTCCGACGATCCGGACCCGGTCCGCAAGCAGCAGGCCAAGGCGGTGCTCGACGAGCTGTCCGCCACCGCCCAGCGGCTGCTGGAGGAGTCCGAGCACGACGTGGCGTGGGTGGAGAAGCCCGACAACGGCAGCCGGCGGGCCCTGGTGGTGGCCCCGCTGTCGGTCGCCGGCACCCTCGCCACCCACCTGTACGACGAGCGCACCGTCGTCGCCACCTCGGCGACCCTGGCGCTGGGCGGGCGGTTCGACACGGTGGCCCGGGCGCTGGGGCTGGAGGCGCCGCCGCCCGCCCCGCCGTCCCCGGCCGCCGCCGCGCTGGCCGCCGCCACCGCCCGGGGGGACGCCCCGGCCGGCGCGACGCCGGTGGCCGCCGCCCCGGGCAGCCGCCCCACCACGGGCACCGTGCCCGCCACCGAGGGGCCGGGCTGGCGGTCGCTCGACGTCGGTTCCCCGTTCGACTACGCCCGGCAGGGCATCCTCTACGTGGCGGCGCACCTGCCCCGCCCGGCCGCCTCGGGGCTGCCCGACGCGGCCGGCGAGGAGCTGCTGGCGCTGGTCGGGGCGCTGGGTGGGCGTACCCTCGGGTTGTTCTCCTCCCGGCGGGCCGCGCAGCAGGCGGCGGAGCTGCTGCGCGCGAAGACCGACCTGCCGATCCTGCTCCAGGGCGAGGAGGCGCTGCCGCTGCTGGTGCGCCGGTTCCGGGAGGAGCAGTCGAGCTGCCTGTTCGGCGTAATGTCGCTGTGGCAGGGGGTCGACGTGCCGGGCGACTCCTGCCAGCTCGTGGTGATCGACCGGCTGCCGTTCCCCCGTCCGGACGAGCCGCTCGCGGCGGCCCGCGCCGCCGCCGTGGACGCGGGCGGCGGCTCCGGGTTCTCCGCCGTCAGCGTGCCGATCGCGGCGGTCCGGCTGGCGCAGGGGGTGGGCCGGCTGATCCGGGCCACCGGCGACCGGGGCGTGGTCGCGGTGCTCGACTCGCGGCTGGAGACGGCCCGGGGCTACGGCCCGTTCCTGCGCCGCTCGCTGCCCCCGTTCTGGTATACGACGCGCCCGGAGGTGGCCCGGGGGGCGCTGGAGCGGCTCGGCAGGTCGTGACGCGGGCCCGCGCCGCCGCGTGGGCTGTTCACCCGCCGGCCGGTCAGGGCGCCTGCGAGGCGACCACCACGGCGTCGGGCGGGGTGTCCGGCACCGTACGCGCGGCGAGCCGGCGGACGGCCGTGTTGAGCACCGCGATCAGCGGCACCGACACCAGCGCGCCGGTGATCCCGGCGAGCACCACGCCCGCCGCGATGCCGATGATCACCGCGAGCGGGTGGATGGCCACCGCCCGGCCCATGATCAGCGGCTGGAGCACGTGCCCCTCGACCTGCTGCACGCCGATCACCACGCCGAGGATGATCAGGGCGGTGACCGGGCCGCTGTCGACCAGCGCCACCAGCACCGCGACCCCGCCGGAGAGCGCCGCCCCGACGATCGGGATGAACGCCCCCAGGAAGACCAGCGCCGCCAGCGGGAACGCGAACGGGATGTCGAAGACGACCAGGAAGGTGCCGATGCCGACCGCGTCGATGAACGCGACCAGCACCGTGGCGCGCACGTAGGCGCCCAGCGTCTCCCAGGACGCCCGGCCGGCGTCGTCGACCTTCCACCGGGCCGCCACCGGCAGCAGCCGCACCAGGAACCGCCAGATCCGGTTGCCGTCGCGCAGGAAGAAGAACGTGGCGAACAGCACCAGCACGATGCCGGTGAGCACCTCGGCCAGGGTCGCCGCCGTGGAGACGGCCCCGCTGGTGAACCGCTCGGTGTTGTTGTTGATCCAGGTCTGCGCCTCCTCGATGTACCGGTCGAGCTGGCTGTCCGACAGGTGCAGCGGGCCGGTCTTGAGCCAGTCCTGGATCTGCCGGACGCCCTCGGAGGACTTCTTGCTCAGCTCCGGCACACCCTTGATGAACTCGTTGACCACCAGCGTCAGCGTGCCGATCACGGCGGCCAGGCCGCCGACCAGCACCACCGCGGTCGCCAGCGAACGCGGGAAACGCGCCCGCAGCAGCCAGCCCACGGCCGGCGCGAGCAGCGCCGAGAGCAGCATGGCGATGGCCAACGGGATGATCACGATGCTGACGGTCGCGACGACCTTCAGCAGCGCCCAGAGCACGACCCCGATGACGATGAGCCGCCACGACCAGGCGGCGCCGATGCGCAGCGCGTGCGGCACGTCCGCGTCGTCGCGGCTGGCGGTGGAGTTGTGCAGCGCGGCGGGCGGCTCGGCGCCGACCACGACCGCCGACGGCGATGCCGCCGGCCCCGGCGAGCGGGGCGAGGCCACCCCGGCCTCGGCCGACGCGTCGATGCTGCCGGGCAGCGCGCGGTGGCCCGGCGCGTCGGCCCGCCCGGTCGGGTCGGCGCGGGCCTGCCGCACCGCGTCCCGTCCCGACTCGTACGCGCGGCGCAGCCGTCCCCGTACCCGCTCGAAGCGGCTCAAGCGCACCTCCCGCAGCAGAACCCGCCCGCCCAGACGACAGGGGGGACAGGATACGTCCGACCGTCCCAGCCTAGGGCGGTTGCGCCAACATTGCCCGGGCGGCAACCCCGTAACCACCGGCAGACCGGCCCGCGGGGACGCGGTACCGTTCCGTCGTGACCGCCGATGACAACCTCGACTCCGGCCTGCCGATCCGCCTGCTGCACGACCGGGTGCTGGTGCGGTTGGAGGGGAGCGAGGGCGAGCGCCGCTCCACCGCCGGCATCGTGATCCCGGCGACCGCCGCCGTCGGCAAGCGCCTCGCCTGGGCCACCGCCGTCGGCGTGGGCCCCCACGTCCGCTCGATCGTCTCCGGCGACCGGGTCCTCTTCGACCCCGACGACCGCTCCGAGGTCGAGCTGCACGGCCGGGGGTACGTGCTGCTGCGCGAGCGGGACGTGCACGCGGTGGCCGCCGAGCGAGTCGAGGCGGAGTCGACGGGCTCCACGGGCCTCTACTTGTAAGGAAGGGCCCCCTGTTAACGCTTTCTGCATAGCAGGGGTCCCCTCCAAACACCTCCTTGACACTCCTCCCCCCGGGCGCACCGTGTGCCGCCTGGCGGGGGGCGCATCGTTTGCGGCCGTCCGCGACGGGAACGCCAGGCACGTCCAGCACCCTGGGGAGGGGAGCCTGCCGGTGTTCTGGAAAAAGGTGTTCCTCTGGGGCGGCGTCGCGTTCCTGATCTATTTCGTGGCGTTCCGGCCGGACGGCGCGGCGCAGGTGTGCAGGTCGGTCGGCGGGGGCCTGATGGTGATGGCCCAGGGCATGGGCGACTTCCTCACCGGCCTGACGACCTGACCCGGCCCGCCCGACCCGACTTTCCGGCCCGACTTTCCGGCCCGACTGGCCGGCGCGGACGGCGGGCCGGCGCAGACGGCGGGCCGTCAGCCCACCCGCGGTGGCCAGGGTGGGGGCCGGTGGGGGCCGTACCAGCCGGACGGGCCGTAGCCCGCCGGGTGGGCCGGGGGCGGGGGCGGAGGAACGAGCACCACCGGGATCGGCACGACCGGCTCGTCCGGCGCGTCGACCGGCCGCTGCGAGCCGTCGGGGAACCGCAGGTGGTAGCGGTGGCCGTCCCAGCTGCCGACGGGGGCCTGCGGGTCCCGCCCGACGAAGAACGACCGGTACGCGGTGAGCGCGTCCAGCAGCTCCCGTTCCTCCCTGATCGTCCGTTCCCGGTCGACGGGCCGGCGGTCCAGCCCCCGGCGCATCCCGTCGCGCAGCAGCGCCAGCCGGGTGGCCGAGAACTGGTATCCCCGCATCGCCTTGAGTCCCGCGTCGCCGGCCACCCGGCGGGCCCAGGCGCGGGCCGCGTGCCGCCGGCCGAGGCTGCCCAGCGACGCCACCTCGGGCGGGGTGAGCCAGCCGGCCCGCACGTAGTCGGGCAGGGTGCGTTCGGTCAGCCGTCCCTCCCAGCCGCGCAGCCAGACGGCCAGCCCGACCATGGCGAAGAAGATCGGCACCATGACGCCGAGGTAGCCGTACAGGGCGATCATGGCCTGGCCGGTGGCCTGGGCCAGCGACGGCAGCAGGTTCCAGGTGCCGTGCAGCATCATCGCCAGCAGCAGGCCGGCGAGCGGGGCGAGGAACCGCACCCGCCGGTCGGCCGTGCGGGCGGCGATGCCGAGCCCCACCCCGGTCATCGAGGTGAACAGCGGGTGCGCGAAGCCGAACAGCAGGATCCGGACGATGAAGATCGCGATGACCTGCCGCGCGCCGGTGGCGGGGCCGTACTCGTCGACGCCGGAGGCGTAGCCGTAGCCGCCCAGGTAGAGGATGTTCTCCACCATGGCGAAGCCGACCGCCGACAGGCCGCAGTAGACCAGGCCGTCGGTGATCCCGGACCACTCGCGGCGGCGGAAGATCAGCAGCAGGATGGGCCCGAGCGCCTTGGTCAGCTCCTCGATGAACGGGGCGACCAGCACCCCCGTGAGGGCGTTCGGCAGCCCCCAGTCGGCGAATCGGGCGGCGAAGAACTCGTTGACGGTCAGCGAGGCGGCCGTGGAGACGAACGCGCCCCACGCGAAGCAGAAGATCAGGTATTTCAGCGGCTCCGGCTCGTAGCGGTCGAGCCACAGGAAGCAGGCGACCAGCACCGGCACCGGCAGGATCGCGGCGACCACCCCGATCAGCAGCGCCTGCGGCCCGAGGTTGGAGCCGAGCACGACGAGCATGTAGACCGCGCACGCCGCGATCAGCAGCACCACCAGGGCCAACACCAGGAACCGCCGCCAGCCCAGCCGGCGCAGCGGCATCCGGGGGGCGGACCCGCCGGGCGGCGCGGGGACGTCGGGCGCGGTCCACGGCGGCACCGGGGCGCCGCCGGATGGGGTGTCGGCCATTCTGTCAGCGTAGTCACCCCCCGCCGCCCGTTCCGGGCGCATCCGCCGACCGTTATCCTGTCGTCAGGTCACGAGCGCCAGCGTCAAGCCCCGGCTTGCTGGCCGGCAACCCTCGTCGAGTTCGCGGTGGGGTGCCCCGGGTGATGACCGGGCCCAGCCCCGTCCGGCGCTGGGCAAGCGCGGACCCCGTCTCCGGTGGCGTCACCCGGGGTCCCCGGACCCGGAGGTCGGCATGACCGTCACCCTCGTACCCCCGCCCGCCCCGCTGCCCACGCGGACCGCGCCGCCGTCGCGGCCGCTCGACGTGCTCGGCGTGCCGGGCCAGACCAACCTGGACCACGCGGCCAGCGCGCCGTGCGCGCGGGCGGCGGCCGACGCCGTGGCCGAGCTGCTTCCCTGGTACGCCAGCGTGCACCGCGGCGCGGGCGCGCTGTCGCGGCGCTGCACCCTCGCCTACGAGCGGGCCCGGCAGACCGTCGGCGACTTCTTCGGCGCCCGGCCCGGCGACCACGTGGTCTTCACCCGCAACACGACCGACGCGCTGAACCTGCTGGCCCGCGCCCTGCCCGCCGGGACGACGGTGGTGACGTTCGCCGGGGAGCACCACGCCAATTTGCTGCCCTGGCCGCGCGGCTCGGTGCGGCTGCCCGTGCCGGCGAGCCCCGCAGAGGCGGTCCGGGCGCTGGACGCGGCGCTGACCGAGCTGCGCCGGGACGCGACGCCGGGGACCGCGGGCGCCGGCCGCTCCGCCGGCCCGCCGGTGCTGGTGGCGGTCACCGGGGCGAGCAACGTGACCGGGGAACGCTGGCCGGTGGCCGAGCTGGCCGCCGTCGCCCGCCGGCACGCCGCCCGGATCGCCGTGGACGCCGCCCAGCTCGCTCCGCACGCCCCGGTCGACGTGGCCGCGCTCGGCGTGGACTACCTGGCGGTCTCCGGGCACAAGCTGTACGCGCCGTTCGGCGCGGGGGTGCTGCTCGGGCGGGGCGACTGGCTCGACGCGGCCCCGCCGTACCTGGCGGGTGGGGGCGCGACCAGCCACGTCGGGGACGCCACGCACGAGGTGCGCTGGGCCGACGGCCCGGCCCGGCACGAGGCGGGCACCCCCAACCTGCTCGGCGCGGTCGCCCTCGCGGCGGTCTGCGCGGCCCTCGCCGACGCCGACCGGGACGAGCTGCACGCCCGGGAGCAGGCCCTGCTGGCCCGGCTCCGGCGGGGCCTGGCCGGCCTGCCGCACGTGGTGGAGCTGCGCACCTTCGGGCCGGACGCGCCCCGGGTCGGCATCGTCTCGTTCGTCGTCGCCGGGCGGGACTCGGCCGAAATGGCGGCGGAGCTGGCGGCCCGGCACGACGTCGGGGTCCGCGACGGGTTGTTCTGCGCCCACCCGCTGGCCCGGCGGCTGCTCGCCGAGGCGGCGGCCCGCAGCGGCCGGACGGACCTGCCGCCGACCGCCCTGCGAGCGAGCCTCGGCCTGGGCAGCACGGCGGGGGACGTCGACCGCCTGCTGGCCGCCCTCGCCGAGCTGGGGTGAGCCACTCGGCTGGGCGGGGCTGATGCGGAGCCGTCCCGGGTGGCGCTGATGCGGAGCCGTCCCGCCCCTCAGCCGACGGACGGGGTGGCGGATGGGGCGGCGGGCGGCGTCCGGGGCCCGGGCTCGGCTTCGCCCGCCTCCGGCGCCGGCTTCTCCTGCTCGCCGAAGGACTCCCGGACCAGCCGGTTCGCCTCCTGCTGCTCGATGCCGGAGGCCACCAGCAGGTCGCTGGCCGTGGTCCGCACCTGCGCGATCACCACGCTGCCCGAAAACCCGACCCCGTGTTCGTACGCCCGACCGGCCTCGCTGACGGCGCGCAGGGATCGCTCCCGGGCCTTCTCCGGCTCCGCTCCGACGGCGAACTCGTGGCGGAGCAGGCGGACCGCCTCGGCGAGGTGGCCCACCGCGTCGGGCATGGGGTCGGGCACCGGTTCGCCGTCCTCGATCATGGTGACCGAGCGCCGGATCAGGGTGCCGCTGTTGCGCATCGCCCGGTCGATGGGCTCGGCCGCCTCGGCGTAGTGGGTCAGCTCGCTTCGCCGGTGCCAGCGGGCCGGGGAGAGGGTGCTGGTCTCCTTCGCGCCCTCGATCGCCTCCGTGAAGGTGGCCAGTTCCGCCTTGTTCTCCCGGAGCCGCTCCAGGGCGCCCTGGGCCCGGTCCCGGTCCCGGTCGCGCAGCGCGCCGGCGGCCACCTCGAGCTGGTCGGCGAGCAGGTCGAGCGCCGGCCGGGCGGCCCGGTTGATCACCCGCAGCGGGTTCAGCGGCAACAGGATCGCCGTCACCACCAGCGCGATCCCGCCGCCGACGAACGCGTCCACGAAGCGCGGTATCTCCAGGTTCTCGGTGGACGGGCTGAGCGTGACGATCAGCACGGCCGTGGCGGCGGCCTGGATGACGATCGCCACGCTCGCGCCGAAGAAGATGGTCAGCAGGATCGCCGCCGTCACCACCATCCCGAGCTGCCAACCGCCGGTGCCGAGGAAATAGATCAGCACGTCGCCGAGGAACACCCCGACCGCCACCCCGACGATCAGCTCGACGGTTCGCCGCAGCCGCTGGCCGACCGACGCGGCGAGGGTGCCGACTGCCGAGATCGGCGCGAAGACCGGCTGCGCGTTGTGCAGCAGCTCGTAGGAGACGAGCCAGGCCAGCGCGGCGGCCAGCCCGGCCTGGACGGCCAGCCCGAGCGCCATCCGGACCCGGTGCAGCCGGTCGTGCAGCGTGGCCCGGCCGCGGTGGCGCAGTTGCTCCATCGCCGCCGCGATCCGTGGCGCGTCGACGTCCCCGCCGTTGCCGTCGCCGTCGCGCATCCCGACACGCCGCAGCAGCGAGGGTCGGCGGTCCCGGGCCACGGCCATGGCGGGTACTACCCGCGGTGGGGGCGGCGAATCCTCGCCCGCTGCGGCAGACTCGGCCGGGTGACGGAGCTGGACGACACCCGCGAGCCCGGCCCGCCCGGTGCCGGGACGGCCGAGCCGGACGACGGCCAGGCGGCCGGTTTGATGGACCGGTGGCGGGCGGCGGCCCGGGGCGGCGGCGCGCCCGACGGCCCCGCGCTGACCCGCGCCGGGGAGGACCTGCTGGCCCGCTGGCGGGAGCCGCACCGCCGCTACCACACCGTCCGGCACCTCACCGCCGTCCTCGACGTGATCGACGCGTACGCCGGCTTCGCCGGCCGTCCGGACCTGGTCCGGCTCGCCGCCTGGTGCCACGACGCGGTCTACGACCCGCGCGCCACCGGGGACGCCAACGAGCGGGCCAGCGCCGACGTCGCCGAGGCGCTGCTCACCGGGCTCGGGATGCCGGCGGCGGCGGTGGCCGAGGTGCGCCGGCTGGTGCTGCTCACCGCCGGGCACGCGGTCGCCGCCGACGACCGCGACGGGGCGCTGCTCTGCGACGCCGACCTGGCCGTGCTGGCCGGGACGCCCGAGGAGTACGACCGCTATGCCGCCGCCGTCCGCCAGGAGTACGCGCACGTCCCGGACGGGGACTTCCGGCGGGCCCGCGCGCGGATCCTCGACTCCCTCCTGTCCCTGCCCACCCTCTACCACCACCCCCACCTGCAAACCCACTGGACCCCCCAGGCCCACACCAACCTCACCCGCGAACGATCCACCCACCCCTGACCCACCCACCCCTGACCCACCCACCCCCACCCACCCCCTCCCCCCTCCCGTCCCCCTCCCCCTCCTCCCCTCCCCCGCCCCGGTGATCAAGAGAAATGCGTCAAAGTCGATCTCGGCGATGACGCAAACCTCTTGATCACCGGGGCTGGCGGGGGCGGGGCGGGAGGCGGGGAGGGAGGGTGGGGGTGGCGGGGGGCGGGGGTGGTGGAGGTGTTTGGGGCGGCGGAGGTTGGCTGCGCGGAGGAGGCGGACCAGGTCGCGGCTCGGGACGACCCTCGCGCCGAGGTGCACGGCCATCCGGTACCGCTCGGCGGGGATGTCGTAGTGGTCCCGGTCGAACGCGCGCCGGGGCACGCCCAGCGTCTCGGCGAAGACGTGCAGCTCGGCGAGGGAGGCGTCGCTGATCAAATGGGACCAGAGTCGCCCGCGCGCCGGCCAGAGGGGCCGGTCCACGTACAGCATGGCCGCCAACCTAGCCGCCGGTTAGCCTCTGCTGCATGGCCGGATCCCCCCTCCTCGCTGACCTGCGCGCCCTCCTCGGCGACGCCGCCGTCCTGACCGACCCGGACCTGCTGCGGATGCACGAGCGGGACGAGGCCGACCTGTGCGCCTCCGGCACGCCGCTGGTGGTGGTCCGCCCGCGCGACACCGCGGAGGTGGCCGGCGTGGTCCGGGCGGCGGCCCGGCACGGCGTACCCGTGGTGCCGCAGGGGGCGCGGACCGGGCTGGCCGGCGCGGCGAACGCGGTGGACGGCGCGGTGGTGCTGAGCACGGTGGCCATGGACCGCATCCTGGAGATCGACCCGGTGGGCCGGATCGCCGTGGTCCAGCCCGGCGTGGTGAACGCGGCGCTGGCCGGGGCCGTGCGCCGGGAGGGCCTCTATTATCCGCCGGACCCGGGCTCCTGGGAGTCGTCCACCATCGGCGGCAACGTCGCCACCAACGCGGGCGGCATGTGCTGCGTCAAGTACGGCGTGACCACCGAGTACGTGCTGGGCCTGGAGGTGGTGCTCGCCTCCGGCGAGGTGCTGCGCACCGGGCGGCGCACCGCCAAGGGCGTCGCCGGCTACGACCTGACCCGGCTCTTCGTCGGCTCGGAGGGCACCCTCGGGGTGATCACGGAGGTGACCGTGGCGCTGCGGCCCGCCCCGGAGGAGTCGCTGACCCTGGTGGCCGTCTTCGACTCGACGGCGGACGCCGGCGCGGCGGTGGCCCAGATCGCCGCGAAGGGGCTCACCCCGAGCCTGCTGGAGCTGCTCGACCGCACCCACCTGCGGGCCATCGAGGCGTACCAGCCGATGGGGCTGCGCACGGACGCGCAGGCGCTGCTGCTGGCCGCCGTGGACACCGGGTCGCGGGCCGCCGACGACCTGGCGCGCATCGCCGAGGTGTGCGAGGCCGCCGGGGCCGACGAGGTGTACGCGGCCACCGACGCCGTGGAGGCGGCGGCGCTGCTCCAGGCCCGGCGGCTGGCCCACCCGGCGATGGAGAAGTTCGCCGCCGACGCGTACCCGGGCGGCAACGGCGGTCTGGTCATCGACGACGTGGCGGTGCCGCGCGGGGCGCTCGCCGAGCTGCTGGACGGGGTGGCCCGCATCGCCGAGGAGTGCGCCGTGCCGATCGGGGTGGTGGGGCACGCCGGCGACGGCAACCTGCACCCGAACATCGTGGTCGACCGCGCCGACCCGGCGAGCGTGGAGCGGGGCAGGCGGGCGTTCGACGAGATCATGCGGCTCGGGCTGGAGTTGGGCGGCACCTGCACCGGCGAGCACGGGGTGGGGCTGCTCAAGCGGGACTGGCTCGCCCGGGAGATCGGGCCGGTCGGGGTGCGGGTGCACCAGGCCATCAGGGCGGCGCTCGACCCGGCGGGGCTGTTCAACCCCGGGAAGGTGTTCTGAGGCGACCCTCGGGCCGGCCTCAGGCGGTGGCCTCCGCCGGGGTGGCCTGGGTGAGCAGCAGCAGGATCTCGTACCCCAGGGGTGGGCGCTCCTCCCCCGGGCAGTCCTCGATGGTGATCGGGCCCGGCGTGGTGACCAGCACGGACGTCAGCGCGTCGATGCAGCTCACCCGGTAGCCCCGCGCCTTGTCGGTCTCGGCGGCCAGCCGCTCGTCGGTGAGCAGCGCGCGCAGCCGCTGCGTCCGCCCGGGGTCGAGCTGCCCGGACGACCGGACGTCGTCGCCGGCGCAGTTGGTGCAGTCCCACCGCCCGTCGGGCTGGACGGACAGCATCCGCACCGGGCCGTCCTGGCCGTGCTTCTGCACCAGGTCCACCCGCACCGGCCCGCCGGCCGCCGCGCCACCGGCCGGGAAGGCCGGCGATCCGTCGGGCGGCGGAGCGGTCGCCGTGCCGGACCGCCGGACCGGCCCGACCGCCGAGCAGGCGGCGAGCGCCGCGGCGAGGAGGGTGCCGGCGGCCACCGGGATGATCGAACGCGCGCGGAAGGGGCGGATCACGCGCCGGAACGTACCCGATCATGCTGCGGCCGGGTACCGGCCGAGCGGCCGGACAGGGGTCGCCCGCCCACCGGTAAGGGTTCGGCTAGCGGGGGGACGACGGGAGTTCGACCGGATCGCCGTCGGCGCCCCGGTCCGCCGCGAAGCCCCGCACGTCGGGCGCGCCGAGCCGGGCCGCGTCCGCCGTCGCGTCGTCCGGCATGAGCTGGGACTCCCGCTCCGCCTCCACCCGGGCCCGGTAGTGCGCGACCTCGCGGGCCCGGGTCGCCGCGTCCCAGCCCAGCACCGCACCCATCAGCTCGGCGGTGTGCTCGGCCGACTCCAGGCCGCGGTGGGCGGTCTCGAAGGAGATCCGGGTACGCCGGGTCAGCACGTCCTCCAGGTGCAGCGCCCCCTCGGCGCGGGCCGCGTACGTCACCTCGGCCGCCAGGTATTCCGGCGCGCCGGCCAGCGGGGAGGCGAGCAGCGGATCCGCGTCGACCAGCGCCAACAGGTCGAGGGTGAGGGTGCCGTACCGCTCCAGCAGGTGCTCGACCACACCGACCGGCATGCCGTGCCGGCGGGCCAGATCGGCCCGGTCCCGCCACATCGCGGCGTACCCGTCGGCGCCGAGCAGCGGCAGGTCGGCCGTGCGGGACGGGCGGACCCCGCCGAGCCGGCGGGCCGCGCGGTCCACCACGTCGGAGGCCATCACCCGGTACGTCGTGTACTTGCCCCCGGCGACGAGCAGCAGCCCGAGCATGGGCTCGACGACCGCGTGTTCCCGGGACAGCTTGGAGGTGGAGTCCGCCTCGCCGGCCAGCAGTGGCCGCAGGCCGGCGTAGACGCCCTCGATGTCGTCGGTGGTCAGCGGCCGGTCCAGCACCGTGTTGACCTGCTCCAGCAGGTACGCGATGTCGCGGGCCGACGCGGCCGGGTGGGACCGGTCGAGCCGCCAGTCGGTGTCGGTGGTGCCGATGATCCAGTGCCCGCCCCAGGGGATCACGAACAGCACGCTGGTGGCGGTGCGCAGGATCAGGCCCGTCTCGCCGGTGATCGCCGAGCGGGGCACCACCAGGTGCACGCCCTTCGACGCCCGGACCCGGACGCCACGGCGCAGCCCGACGTCGTTGAGCATCCGCGACATGTCGTCGGTCCACACGCCGGTCGCGGCGACGACCGCGCGGGCGCGTACTTCGAACTCGGCGTCCGGTGAGCCGGGCGGGGCCTCCAGGTCACGGACCCGGACCCCGGTCACCTCGCGCGCCTGCCGGACGAGGCCGACGGCGCGGGTGCTGGTGACCACCGTCGCCCCCAGGCTGGCGGCGGTGCGGGCCAGGGTGACCACCAGCCGGGCGTCGTCGACCTGCCCGTCGTAGTAGCGGATCGCCCCGGCGAGGCCGTCGGCGCGCAGGCTCGGGAAGACCCGCCGCGCGCCCTCCCTGGTGAGGTGCCGGTGCAGCGGCATCCCCCGCCCGCCCCCGAACAGCCCCGCGAACGCGTCGTACGCGGCCACGCCGAGGCCGTAGTAGGAGCGGCGGAAGGTGCGGCCGGGCAGGTCGCGCACGCCCTTGCCGGCGGGCAGCGGGACCAGGATCGGCACCGGCCGGACCAGGTGCGGGGCGAGCCGGGTGGCGAGCAGGCCCCGCTCGGTGAGCGCCTCGTGGACCAAATGGAACTCCAACTGCTCCAGGTAGCGCAGGCCGCCGTGGATCAGCTTGCTGGACCGGCTGGAGGTGCCGGCGGCATAGTCCCGCGCCTCCACCAGGGCCACCTTCAGGCCCCGGGAGGCGGCGTCCAGCGCCGCGCCGGCACCGGTGACGCCACCGCCGATCACCAGGACGTCGAACCGCTCGGCGCGCAGTCGCCGCAGGTCGGCGGCGCGGCGCGCCGGGGAGAGCTGGCCGGCGACGCTTCGGGAGACGTTGGGGTCACGCACCCGTCCACCGTAGCCGCCACGGCCACCACGCGGCATGCCGTGATCTGGCCGTACTGTCGGGGGATGGAGGTCGGTCCGTACGCAGGTCGTCCCTTTCTGCCGCCCGGGGCCGTGCCGCCGGCCCGCCCCGGCCCGTGGCCCGTGGTCGCGGCGGCGGTGGTCGGGTGCTGGACGGTCGCGGTCGCCGTGCCGGGCGAGTTGGTCGGCTGGCTGGCCGACCAGGTCCGGCTCGCCACCGGCCTGGACCGGGTGGTCTGGCTGTGGCCGGTGGTCGCCGCCGTGACGGTCCTGCTGGCGGGGGTGCCGGCGCTGCTGCTGGCCCTGCTGCCCCGGTCCGGGGCGGTCCGGGCCACCGGCCGGGCCTGGCTCGCCGGGCTGCTCGCCCTCGGCGCGCTCACCGGCCTGCGCGCCCTGCCGCCGGTGCACCACGAGGCGTACCTGGCCGCGCTGGCGGCGACGGCCGCCCTGCTCGCCGTGGTGCTGCCCCGGCTGGCCCGGAGCGCCGCGCCGGCCCCCGCGCCCGCCCCCGCGCCGACGCCACCGGCAGCCGGCTCCGACCGGCCGCACCAACCCGACCGGCCGCACGACCCCGGCGCGCCTGCTCAGCCCGCCGCGGCGGGCGTTCCGCGCCGACCCCTTCCGGCCGTGACATGGCTGGCGGTGGCCGCCGGGCTGGCGACGCTGCTGCCCTGGGCGTGGTTCGGCGCGCTCGGCGGGCTGCTGGAGACCGTGCTCGCGGCGGCGGCCTCGGCGGCCGTCGGCGTCCTCGCCGGTGCGCTGCTCGACGCCCGGTTCTGGGCGCGCCTCGCGGGCGGGCCGCCGCCTCGGCCGGCGCGGCTGGTGCTGGTCGGCGGCCTGGTGGCCGGGGTGGCGCTGCTGCTGCTCGCCGCCGGCACCGGGCAGTCCGGCGCGCAACTGCCCGCCCTGCTGACCCTGCCCCCGCTCGGCTTCGCGCTGGCCGCCCTCCAGACGCCCGCGCTGCGCTCCGGCGGGCCCGCCGGCCCCGCGCCCGCGCGCTGGCTGGTCGGGCTCGCCGCGTTCGGGCCGCTGGCCTTCGCCGACCCGGAGGAGATCACCCTGCTCCTGGCGACCACCCGGGACGTCCCGTTCTGGGTGGCGGTCGCCGCCACCGGCGGGCTCGCGGTGGCCGCGCTCCTGGCAATCGTGTACGGCGTGCTGCTGGCCCGCCCGCGCGGGCGCGCGCCGAGCCGGCCGGTGGCGGCGGCGACTGCGGGGGTGCTGCTCGCCGGGGCGGCGCTGGTCTATCTCGGGCCCGGCCAGCCCGGCCTGCACGGCGAACGGCTGCTCGTGGTGCTGCGCGAGCAGGCCGACCTGAGCGACGTGCCGGCCGGCGGGCCGGGCCAGGCGGGCCGGGACGCCCGCGCTCGGGAGGTCTACCGGCGGCTGGTGGCCACGGCCGAGCGCACCCAGGCCGGCCTGCGCCGCGACGTGACCCGGCTGGGGCTCGACCCGACGCCGTACTACCTGGTCAATGCGATCGAGGTGGACGGCGGGCCGGCGGTGCGGGCCTGGCTGTCGGGCCGCCGGGAGGTGGATCGGGTGCTGCTGAGCCAGCGGCTGCGCCCGCTGCCGGCCCCCGCGCCGACCAGCCGGGGCGACCAGGCGGCGCCCTCCGGGCCGGCGTGGAACGTCTCCCTGCTCCGCGCCGACCGGGTCTGGTCGCAGCTCGGGGTCACCGGGGCCGGCATCGTGGTGGGCAGCTCCGACTCCGGGGTGGACGGCCGGCACCCGGCGCTGGCCGGCGGCTTCCGGGGCGGCGACGACTCCTGGTACGACCCGTGGGACCACACCCGGGCCCCGACCGACCAGGGCGGCCACGGCACCCACACGACGGGCAGCGCCGTCGGGCGGAACGGGATCGGGGTGGCGCCCGGGGCGAGCTGGGTCGGCTGCGTCGACCTGGACCGCAACCTCGGCAGCCCGGCGCGCTACCTCGACTGCCTGCAGTTCATGCTGGCCCCGTTCCCGGCCGGCGGCGACCCGTTCACCGACGGGCGACCGGAGCGGGCCCCGCAGGTGCTGACGAACTCGTGGGGCTGCCCGCCGATCGAGGGCTGCGACCCGGCGGCGCTGCGGCCGGCGGCCGACGCGCTGGACGCGGCCGGCATCTTCGTCGTCGCGGCGGCCGGCAACACCGGGCCGTACTGCGGGTCGATCGAGGACCCTCCGGCGACGTACCCGGACGTGTTCACCGTCGGGGCGACCGACCGGGACCGGCAGGTCGCCGACTTCTCCAGCCGGGGGCCGGTGCCCGGCGCGGCGAAGCCGGACGTGGTCGCACCGGGCGTGGGGGTGCTCTCCGCGATGCCGGGCGGCGGGTACGCCACCCTCGACGGCACGTCGATGGCGGCCCCGCAGGTCGCGGGCGTGGTGGCGCTGATGTGGTCGGCGAACCCGGCGCTGGTCGGGGACCTGGAGCGCACCCGCCGGATCCTGCGTGACACCGCCGTCCCGGCCGGGCCGACGCACGCCTCCCGCGACCCGGCGGACGCCTGCGGCGGGGACGCGAACATCACCGGGGCCGGCCTGGTCGACGCGTACGCCGCTGTCCGCGCGGCGCGCTGAGCTGAAGGAGGGGCCCCCTGTTAACGCATACGGTAGAGAGGGGTCCCCTTCTTACCCCCGCCTGCGCCCGCCCCGACGGCAGCGGCGGGCGAAACGGGCACGGGGGCGGATAGCGCCGTTCGGCCGCCCCGCCATCGACGGTCACCTACCGTCGAGGTGAGGAGGCAGCGATGACCACGGACGACGAGCAGGCCGACGCTCCACGTTCCGCCGCCTGGGTGCCGGTCGAGGACCTTGCGGGGCAACTGCCGTTCGACCGGCTGGACTACGGCGACGCCGAGCAACTGGCGGAGATGGCCGGGGGCGACGCGCTCGCGGCCGAGGAGCCGGTGGTCCTGGTCGACGAGCCGATCCGCGTCGACGAGCCGATCCGAATTCGCCGGCCGTCCGGCCGGGCCGGGCGGCGACGCGACCAGCCTCCCCTGCCGACGTGAGGCCGGTGTGGGACCGCCGGCCGGGCCTGGCACGACGCGGAAGGGGCGGGCCGCTGACGCGACCCGCCCCTTCGACGTGCGGTGTAGCTGAACCCGGATGGGGCTGGACTCAGAAGTCCATGTCCCCGCCGCCCGGGCCCGCCGCGGCGGCCGGGGCCTTCTCCGGCTTGTCCGCGACGACGGCCTCGGTGGTGAGGAAGAGCGCCGCGATCGACGAGGCGTTCTGCAGCGCCGACCGGGTCACCTTGGCCGGGTCGATGATGCCCGCGGCCAGCAGGTCCACGTACTCGCCGCTGGCGGCGTTGAGGCCGTGGCCGGCGTCCAGGTTGCGGACGCGCTCTACGACGACGCCACCCTCCAGGCCGGCGTTGACGGCGATCTGCCGCAGCGGGGCGTCCAGCGCGATCTTGACGATCTGCGCACCGGTCGCCTCGTCGCCGGTCAGGTCCAGCTTGTCGAAGGCGGTCTTGCCGGCCTGCACCAGCGCGACGCCACCACCCGGGACGATGCCCTCCTCGACGGCGGCCTTCGCGTTGCGGACGGCGTCCTCGATGCGGTGCTTGCGCTCCTTCAGCTCGACCTCGGTGGCCGCGCCGACCTTGATCACCGCAACACCGCCGGCCAGCTTGGCCAGGCGCTCCTGCAGCTTCTCGCGGTCGTAGTCGGAGTCGCTCTTGTCGATCTCGGCCCGGATCTGGTTGACCCGGCCCTGGATCTGCTCGGCGTCGCCGGCACCGTCGACGATGGTGGTCTCGTCCTTGGTCACCACGACCTTGCGGGCGCGGCCCAGCATGTCGAGGCCGGCGGCCTCCAGCTTGAGGCCGAGCTCCTCGCTGATGACCTGGCCACCGGTGAGGATGGCGATGTCGGTCAGCATGGCCTTGCGGCGGTCGCCGAAGCCGGGAGCCTTGACGGCCGCGGACTTGAAGACGCCCTTCACCTTGTTGACCACCAGGGTCGGCAGGGCCTCGCCCTCCACGTCCTCGGCGATGATCAGCAGCGGCTTGCCCGACTGCATGACCTTCTCCAGGATCGGGAGCAGGTCCTTCACCGACGAGATCTTGCTGTTGGCGATCAGGATGTAAGGCTCGTCGAAGACGGCCTCCATGCGCTCCGGGTCGGTCATGAAGTACGCGGAGATGTAGCCCTTGTCGAAGCGCATGCCCTCGGTGAGCTCGAGCTCCAGGCCGAAGGTGTTGCTCTCCTCGACGGTGATGACGCCTTCCTTGCCGACCTTGTCCATCGCCTCGGCGATGATCTCGCCGACGGTGCTGTCACCGGCGGAGATGGAGGCGGTGGAGGCGATCTGCTCCTTGGTCTCGACGTCCTTGGCGAGCTTGGACAGCTCCTCCGAGACGCTGGCCACGGCGGCCTCGATGCCCCGCTTCAGGGCCATCGGGTTGGCGCCGGCGGCCACGTTGCGCAGGCCCTCGCGGACCAGGGCCTGGGCCAGGACGGTCGCCGTCGTCGTGCCGTCACCGGCCACGTCGTCGGTCTTCTTGGCGACCTCCTTGACCAGCTCGGCGCCGATCTTCTCGTACGGGTCCTCGAGCTCGATCTCCTTGGCGATGCTCACACCATCGTTGGTGATGGTGGGGGCGCCCCACTTCTTCTCGAGCACCACGTTGCGGCCCTTCGGGCCGAGGGTCACCTTCACGGCGTCGGCGAGCTGGTTCATGCCCCGCTCGAGGCCGCGGCGAGCCTCTTCGTCGAACGCGATCATCTTGGCCATACGGCGTTGTCCTCCTGGACACTCACGGGCCACCCGAGTGTGTGTCCCGGATGGGCCGCCTGGTGTACGCACCTTGGGACGTCGCCACCTGGCGACGACGACGTCTCCTCGGCCGGGCCGGATAGCCCGCGACGACCGGCCATGTGCCACCCGACGGATTTCCGCCGCGCGGCCGTGGCCCCACCGTCCCGACCATTGGCACTCACCCAAGGCGAGTGCCAATGACTTGTTTAGCACTCTGCCCTGCCGAGTGCAAGCACGATGCGCCGGACGGGCCGGGTCCACGCCGTCTGACCAGCGCGGCCCGGCGCACCGGTTCAGCCGATTTCACCCGCCAGCCGGGCGGCGGTAACCGGTCCCTCGTAGGCCCGCTGCTCGGCGTAGGTGACGACCAGGCCGATCAGGTACACCAGGGCGGCCGGGACCGCGACCAGGGCGGCGCCCACGGCGTACGTGACGTTCCAGACGTCCAGCGAGGCGGCGTCGGCCGGGTCGGCGAAGAGGACGGCCGCGAACTGGATCGGGGCCACGACCATGGACGCGAGGGAGGCGGCGAGCCCGACCAACGCGATCCGCCCGAGCACGGGCCCGAGGCGGGCGTGGAACATCTGCCGGGCCCGGCCGAGCGGCGCGCCCCGCTCGAAGATCAGCACCGGGCCGAACAGGCTCAGCGCGGCCATCACGTACAGGCCGGGCAGGTAGCACAGCAGGAAGCCGACCAGCATCAGCAGGCCGTAGACCAGCGTCCAGCCCCACAGGGCCGGGGCCCGGCGCAGGCCGTACGCCAGGACGTCGCCCACCGACGCCGGCTCGCCCGCGGCCTGCCGGGCCACGGCCCGGGTGCCGGCGGCCCAGCCGACCGCCTGGACGAACCCGAGCAGGCAGCCCAGGCCGATCATCGCGGCGAAGAAGACGCCCAGGTCACCGAGGTAGCCGTCCGGCAGCGGCGGCGGCGGCTCGCCGGGCGCGGTGGGCTCCAGCGGCGGCAGCGGGTACAGCGGCACCGTCACCAGCAGCAGCACGAGCGTCGGCAGGGCGTGGGTGAGGGCCAAGACCGGCACGAGCAGCCGCCAGCTGCGGCGCAGCGCGCCGGAGCACCGGGAGAACCACCCGCTGAGCCCTTCGCCGGGCAGGGTGACCAGCGGGTCCGCCGGGTCGTATCCGGGCGGCGGCCACGGCACGGCGTAGCCCGGCGGATACGGGTAGCCCGGCGGATACGGGTGGCCCGGCGGATACGGGTAGCCCGGCGGATACGGGTGGCCCGGCGGCCACGGCACGGGGTAACCCGGCGGCAGCGCCGGGCCGGGGTGGGGCTGCTGGCCCGGATAGACCGGAAGCCCGGCGTAGGTGCCACCGCCGGCCGCCTGCTGCGGGTACGCCCACCCGACGCCCGCGGCCGGCTGCTCGGGCGCGGCCCCTGGCTCGGGCGCGGCCCCTAGCTCGGGTGTCGCCCCGGGCTCGGGCCCGGTGGGGTGCCGGGCGGGTGGGGGACCGGCCGCAGCCGGGCCCTCGGGCACCGGGTGGGATCGATCGGGTGGGGGCGGCTGGGACATGAGCCCTCCTCAGCGGCGAGGCCGGAACGGCTCACGATCTTCCCTGCCCCGGCCCGCCCCCACCACCCCGGCCCGCCTCCACCGCCCGGGGCGGCGCGCTCCGCCCACCACCGGTGGTCCGCCCGCCCACGGACCCCACCGGCCGGGCGGTCAGGCGACGACGCGCACGCGCTCGGCCTGCGGCCCCTTCTGCCCCTGGGCGATCTCGAACTCCACGCGCTGCCCGTCGTCCAGCGCCTTGTAGCCGTCCATCTCGATGGCGGAGAAGTGGACGAAGACGTCCTGCCCGCCGTCGACGGCGATGAAGCCGTAGCCCTTCTCGGCGTTGAACCACTTCACGGTGCCCTGTGCCACGGTGCACTTCCTAACGTCGCGCGGCCTTCCACGAGCGGGTACGCCGACGGAACCGGCGGCCCCGGGAACACCGGTTTCGACGGTCGACGCCGACCGCGAAACCAGTGACCGAAATCGCACGCTACACGAGGAGTGACGATGGCGCACGACCACAAATATGGCCATAACGGACCGACCTCAACCCGGCATGGCATCGGCGTCCATCACTGCGGTAGGTATGCGGGATGACAGCAGGTCCCCGCCCGTCGACCGACCCGGGCAGCGCCCCGGTGGGGACGGTCGACGCCACCGCCCGGGCAGCCGACGCACGCCGGACGGGCCCGGCGGGCCGGGTGGCACACGTACGCCGGGTGGCCCTGCCGGACGCGGCGCGGATGCGGGCGCTGCGGCTGGAGATGCTCGCCGACGCGCCGCTGGCCTTCCTGGAGACCCTGGCGGAGGCCGCCGCCCGCCCGCACGCCGAGTACGCGGCCCGCGTCGCGTCGGTCGCCAGCGGCCGGCACACCGCCCAGTTCGTCGCCGACCCCGGCGCGGACCGGCCGGGCGGCCCGGCGGGGCGGCTCCTCGGGCACGCCGGCGGGACGATCTCGGCGGACGAGCCCGGCCTCACCGTCGTCTACGCCGTCTACGTCACGCCGGCCCGGCGCGGCACCGGGCTGCTCGCCGAGCTGATCGAGGGGGTCGCCGCCTGGTCCCGGGAGTGTGGCCGGCCGGAGCTGATGCTGGAGGTGGTCGTCGGCAACGACCGCGCCTACCGGGCGTACCGGAGGCTGGGCTTCGTCGACACGGGCGTGCGGGTCCCGCACCCGAGGATCCCCGCCCTACGCGAGCTCCAGATGCGCCGCCCGGCCTGACGCCAGCCGGGGTGTTTGCAGGGGCCCCCTGTACAACAGAAAGCGTTAACAAGGGGCCCCTCCTTGCACCTCAGGCGGGGCGGCGGCTCTGGACGATGCGGAACCGGTTCGCCACGTACGCGCCGTCGGTCAGGGCCGCGTTCGCCGCCGCGTTGGCCCCGCTGCCGTGGAAGTCGGAGAACGCCGCCGACTGGTTCACGAAGACGCCGCCGGTCAGGTTGCACGACAGGTGCACCCCGACGTCGATCGCCGCCGCCTCGGCCGCGTCCAGCACCGCCGGGTCGGTCGAGTAGACGGCGGCCGTCAGCGCCCCGGACTCGCCCACGGTGGCGCGCAGGAGCTCCAGGCTGTGCGCGGTGGAGTCGGTGGCGATCACGAACGAGATCGGGCCGAACCACTCCCGGCCGTACGTCGCGGTGTCGGCGGCGGCCAGCCTGACGATGGTGGGCGTCCGCACCACCGCGCCGGGGAAGGCCGGGTGCTCGACGGTACGCGACTCCAGCACCGCCGCCCCGACCTTGGTGACCTCGTCGAGGCGCTCCAGCACCCCGTCGTTGACGATCGCGCCGGTCAGCTCCACGCCCCGGGCCGGGTCGGCGGTGAGCTTGCCCACGGCGGCGGCGATCCCGGCCGCCACCTCGTCGAAGCTCTTGTGCCCCTGGTCGGTGTCGATGCCCCTGGCGGGGATGAGGATGTTCTGCGAGGTGGTGCACATCTGGCCGCTGTAGAGGGTCAGCGTGAAGCCGAGGTTGCGGCACATCCCGGCGAAGTCGTCGGTGGAGTCGATCACGACCGTGTTCAGGCCGGCCTTCTCCGTGTAGACCGCCGCCTGCCGGGCGTTGGCCTCCAGCCAGTCGCCGTACTCGGTGGAGCCGGTGAAGTCGACGATCTTCACGGCCGGGTGCAGGGCGAGGGTCGAGGCGAGCTTCTCGCCGGGGGCCTCGGGGGCGAGCAGCACCAGGTTGGGGTCGAAGCCGGCCTCGGCGAGCACCTCGCGGGCGTACTTCACGGTGATCGCGAGCGGCAGCACCGCGCGGGGGTGCGGCTTGACGACCACCGGGTTGCCGGTGACCAGCGAGGCGAACAGCCCGGGGTACGAGTTCCAGGTCGGGAAGGTGTTGCAACCGATCACCAGGGCCACCCCGCGCGGCACCACGTGGAACGTCTTGGTCATCCGCAGCGGGTCGCCCTTGCCGGCGGCCTTCTCCCAGCCGGCCGTCCCCGGGTGGCGGGTCATCTCCGCGTACGCGTAGGCGACCGCCTCCAGGGCGCGGTCCAGCGCGTGCGCGCCGCCGGCCTGGAAGGCCATCACGAACGCCTGGCCGCTGGTGAACTGCACCGCGTTGGCCAGCTCGAAGACGTGCTTGTGCAGCCGGTCGAGGATCTCCAGGCAGACGCCCGCGCGGGCCTGCGGGCCGGCGTCGCGCCAGGCGGGCAGGGCGGCGGAGGCGGCGGCCACCAGCTCGTCGACGCCCGGGTGCGGGTAGCGCACGTTGAGCTCCAGCCCGAACGGGCTGGCCTCGGTGGCGACCCGGTCGCCCGTGCCGGGCTGGTCGAGCGGGAAGTCGCCGCCCAGGTACGCCTCGAAGGCGGCCTTGCCGTCGGCGGCGGCGGTCTCGCCGTACACCCGGGGGCTGGGTGACTCGGGATAGGCGGACCAGTACCCGCGCTCCGTGATCGCGGTCAGCGCCCGGCGCAGGGTGTCGGCGTGCTTGTCGTACTCGGGATGCGGGGTCTCCGTCATGCCCGCCATCATGCCGCAGCCGGCGGGCGGGCAGTAGGGCCGGCGGACGCCCGCCGGGCCCGCCCGCCCGCTCCTGCCGGCCGACCGTCAGAGGGTGAGCTGCCAGTCGGTCCAGGCGTCGACCGGGCGGAACCCGAGCGCCTCGTTGATGGCGATCATGTGCGTGTTGGCCTGCGCGTTGAAGGTGTCCACCGCGCGCAGCCCCGGCTCGTGGGCGAGCGCGTACCGCAGGTTCTCGACCTTCACGAGCAGCCCGAGCCGGTGGCCCCGGTGCGCCGGGTCGACGATGGTGATCTGCTGCCACGCGTGCCACGGCACGTTGGGGCCGACGTCGATCGTCGTCCAGGCGACCAGCCGTCCGGACGCGGAGTGCACCGCCCCGTGGTGGTAGCGGCGGCGGCCCCGCGCGTCCAGCGCCCGCTCGACGCCCCGGATCCGCTCGACGTCGACCCGCTCCGGCTCCCACTCCATCTCGCCCAGGGGCGCGTCGGCCATCAGCCGGCCGTCGAGGTGGGCGACGTCGGCGACGTACTCCTGCGGGGCCGCACCCTGCCAGCGGACGGTGCGGTAGCCGGCGGCGCGGGACCGGGCCTCGGCCAGCGCCGCGTCGAGCGCGGCCTGGTCGAGCCGGGTGGTGTCGAGGCGGCGGCGGACCTCGGCGAGCACCGCCTGCGCCCCGGTCGTGGCGGCGAACGCCCCGCCGGCGTCGCCGCGCGCCGGCCCGCCGGGCAGGGCCGCGACGGTCGCGCCGATCAGCCGCTTGCGCCCCCGCTCGCGCAGCAGCTCCACGCCGTGCGCGTGCAGCGCCCGGCCGACCCCGCGCCGCCGGTGTGCCGGGTGCACGAGCAGGTCGACGGTGGCGTTGTCGGTGTTGTCGAGCTGCGGCAGGTCGAGGGCGAGGTAGCCGGCCGGCTCGCCGTCGAGCCGGGCCAGCGCCCAGACCGGCACGTTGCCCGGCATCGGGTGCCGGATCGCCGCCTCTAAGCGCCGCCGGCACAGCGGCGGGAAGTCGGGGATGTCCGCCTGGTCGGCGGCGGCCCGGATTCCGTACGCCGCGTCGACCGCGCCCTGGTCCGCCGGGTCGATCGGGGTGATGGTGATGCCCATGGGCCGAGGGTGGCCGGGGAAAGACGATCGGGCCAGCGAATTTCTCCGCTGGCCCGATCGGACGTTGGTCGGGAGGGACGATCGCACAACGCCTCCGGCGTTGGGTCGTAAGAACTTAAAGTCTCCGGCGAAACGCCCTCCCGCACGGAGCATCTTGCGCCGTCCGGTTCCTGCCGTCAAGTC
This sequence comes from Micromonospora sp. NPDC002575, assembly GCF_042889525.1. NCBI lineage: Bacteria > Bacillati > Actinomycetota > Actinomycetes > Micromonosporales > Micromonosporaceae > Micromonospora > Micromonospora sp. NPDC002575. Next base: position 522,343 of record NZ_JBIARA010000001.1, read on the forward strand.
CCCAGCGACGGATTCTTGCGTACGGAGGGCAAAAGGTCGGTTACCCGACGGATCGGCGCGGCCCGCGACTCGGCCGCGACTCGGTGGGCCGCCCGCGATGTCGGCGACATGGGGGTGTCCCGGCGGGCGGGATAGCCCCACGTCGCCGACATGGAGCCGATCAAGCCCCCGACCAACGGGAGGGGGGTCAGCCGAGGAGGCCGGCGTCGCGGGCCGCGCGCAGCGAGGGCTTGATCCGGTGGGTCGGGCCGACCTGGGCGGCGACGGCGTCGATGGTCTTGAGCCCTTCGCCGGTGTTGAACACGACGGTCTCCGCCGTCGGGTCGAGCCGGCCGGACTCGACCAGCTTGCGCAGCACCGCCACGGTCACCCCGCCGGCGGTCTCGGCGAAGATCCCGGTGGTGCGGGCCAGCAGCCGGATGCCGGCGCGGATCTCGTCGTCGTCGACGTGCTCCATCCACCCGCCGGTGCGCCGCACGGCCTCCAGGGCGTAGAGGCCGGCGGCGGGGTCGCCGATGTTGAGTGACTTGGCGATGCCGGTCGGCTTGACCGGGGTGATGGTGTCGGTGTCGGCGTGCAGGGCCGCCGCGATCGGGTTGCAGCCGGCCGACTGCGCCCCGAACACCTTCCAGCCGCCGGCCGGGGCCTCGACGAGGCCGATCTCGACCAGCTCGCTGAACGCCTTGTCGATCTTGGTGAGCAGCTCGCCGCTCGCCATCGGGATGACCACCTGGGCCGGGATCCGCCAGCCGAGCTGCTCGGCCACCTCGTACCCGAGGGTCTTGGAGCCCTCCGCGTAGTAGGGCCGGACGTTGACGTTGACGAAGGCGGTGTCCTCGAACTCGTCGGTCTCCACCAGCTCCCCGCAGAGCCGGTTCACGTCGTCGTACGAGCCGTCGATGGCCACCAGCTCCCCGCCGTAGACGGCCGTGGTGACCACCTTGCCCGGCTCCAGGTCGCTGGGGATGAACACGATCGACGGGACACCGGCGCGGGCCGCGTGGGCGGCGACCGAGTTGGCCAGGTTGCCGGTCGACGCGCAGGCGAACCGGGTGAAGCCGAGCGCCCGGGCGGCGGTGAGCGCCACCGACACCACCCGGTCCTTGAACGAGTGGGTCGGGTTGGCGCTGTCGTCCTTGACCCAGAGCGGGGCGGTGATGCCCAGCTCGGCGGCGAGGTTGCCGGCGGCGACCAGCGGGGTCAGCCCCGGGTCCACGGTCACCCGGCTGGCCGGGTCCTGCCCGGCGGGCAGCAGGGCGGCGTAGCGCCAGAGGTTCTGCGGGCCGGCCTCGATCTGCTCCCGGGTGACCCGGGCCAGGGCCGCCGCGTCGTAGTCGACTTCGAGCGGGCCGAAACACTCGTAGCAGGCGTGCTGCGCGGCGAGCGGGTAGCGCGCCGAACAGGCGCGGCAGACCAGGGCGCGGGCGGGGCTGGCGGTGGTGTCGATGCCGGACGCGGCGAGGGTCGACGTCATGTCGAGGAGGTCCTCTCATCTTTCCCCGCATCGCACCCTGCGGCGGGGACGGAATTGGCACCTGTCCGCGCCGTTCGCCATCGAACGGACGGGTGGTTGCCGGGGCTTCGTCGGGCCGTATCCCTCTGCCCCTCTGGATGAGGTATTCAGTTGTGTCGCCGAGTCTACGGCGGATCGCGGCGACCGCCACCCGATGTTCCCAGCGTATGGGCCGGATTCCGGGTGCCAACTTGGTCACACCGTCGCCCTGCGCACCGCCACCACCACTCACGGCAACCGTCGCCGGGGCTTCCGGAGGGCGGGGTGGCCTGCGGTTTCTAGCCTGACGGCGTGACCCATCCCCCGACGCCCGGCGTGCCCGGGCCGCCCCCGATCCCCGGCCCGGCCGGGCCCACCCCGAAGCCCCGTGGGCCCGGCCGGGCGACCCGTACCGTAATCATCGTGGCCGCCGTGGCGGCGCTGCTCTGCTGCGCCGGCGCGTTCGTCGGCGGCGGCATCTGGTTCTTCCGCACCGTGCAGGGCGCGACCGCGCCCGCCCGGGACGCCGCGACCGCGTACCTCGACGACACCCGGGCCGGCAACTACCCGGCCGCGTACGCCCGGCTCTGCGAGGATCTGCGCAGCCAGTCGACCGAGGAGGAGTTCACTCGGGCCCGGGCGGCCGAGCCGCCCCTGGGCGGCTACCGGGTCACCTCCACCAGGGTGAGCAGCAGCACCGGCGGCCGGTCGCGGGCCGAGGTGACCGTCGCCGCCGCAGGCCGGGAGCAGGTGCTCATCCTGGTCGAGGAGGGCGGCGACTGGCGGGTGTGCGGGGGCCTCTGACCGCCCCACCCGAAGAAACACTCCGCCCGCCCCGTGGCGCCGCCTGGCGATTCTTGGACAGTTCCTGTCTGCCGTGAACGACAACTGTCCAAGGTCGCGGCGTCGCGGGGCGGGCGGTCGGGTCAGGCCGGCACCGAGCGCTTGCTCGGGGCGGGGGCCGCGACGGCCGGCTCCCGGCGGCGGCCCAGCAGGGTGTCGACGGCCCACGTCCCCGGGCCGAGCACCGCGATCAGCACGAACGCCCAGCAGAACAACGCCGACAGCTCACCGCCGTTGCGCAGCGGCAGCAGCCCCTCCGGCTGGTGCACCACGAAGTACGCGTACGCCATCGAGCCGGAGGCGAGCAGCGCAGCGGGGCGGGTGAACAGCCCCGCCAGCACCAGCGCGCCGCAGACCGCCTGGATCAGGGCGGCGTACCAGCCTGGCCAGGTGCCGAGCGGAACCGCCTCGCCCGTTCCTCGCGCGCCGCCGAAGACACCGAACAGCGACGACAGGCCGTGGAACAGGAAGAGCAGGCCAATCACCATGCGGAACAGGGACAGGACGGGGCCGCTGAGCCGGTCAATGTTCATACCACACCTCCAGTGACGCGAGTCAATGCAGTTAGAATGCGGTAAGAATTTGATAAGGTCGATACTTGTCCCTCTCCGTGGGAACGCTCCCACGGCATGTGAGACACAAGGCGTCGCCACCAGCGCGCCCGCTTTTCCTAACCTCCACGAGCCCCGGCGAACGCGGACGTCACGACCCGAGCAAGCCCCTCACGGCCGGGCGCGCAGCACCCCGACCCCGCGCCGATCTTGCACTTCCGGCCCTTGATTTGGGCCTCTTGCCCCTTTTTCCCGGGCCCCAACTGCAAGATCGCGGGGGGCGAGGGGTGGGGGCGAGGGGTGGGGGCGGGGTGGGGTGGAGCGGGGGTCAGCTTGTGACGTCCTTGCGGGTGAAGCGCCAGAAGGCCAGCGACCAGAACAGGGTGGCGTAGGCGATCGCGGAAATGCAGCCACGCACCAGGTCGTCGGTCTGCACCGGCGTCGACAGCAGCCCCAGCCAGGCGTTGGCGTAGTGGGTGGGCAGAAAGGCCCGGATCCCGCCGAGCGCCGTGATCTGGTCGAGAATGCTGGACAGGATCCACAGCAGCACCGCGCCGCCGACCGCGCCGAGCGCCGCGTCCGTGACGACCGAGAGCAGGAACGCGAGCCCGGCCACCGCCAGCAGGACCACCGCCAGGTAGCCGAGCACGGCCAGCAGCCGCAGCAGCCCCTCGCCGGGTTCGAGCTGGGCCGAGACCTGGCTGCGCAGCGGCTCCCAGCCGTACCGCAGGGTGCCGGCGAGCAGGGCGGTGCCGGCGAGCAGCAGCAGGGCCAGCCCCGAGTACGCGAGCGCCACCAGCAGCTTCACCGCCAGCAGCCGGGCCCGGGGCACCGGCACGGCCAGCAGGTAGCGCAGGCTGCCCCAGCTCGCCTCGCTGGCCACCGTGTCGCCGCAGAACAGCGCCACCACCACGACCAGCAGGAACGACGCCGAGACCAGCAGCGAGAAGAGGGTGAAGTTGAGCCCGCCCGAGGTGGCCAGGTCGGCGAGGCTGGAGAACTCGCCCCCGCCGCCGTCGTCGTCGTTGCCCGAGTCGAACTGGAACGCGACCAGCACGATCAGCGGCAGCAGCACCATGAACCCGAGCGCGAGCTGGGTACGCCGCCGCGACGCCTGCCGGCGGAACTCCGCCGCGAACGGCAGGGTCGCCGACGGCCGGTAGCCGGCCGCCGCGCCCACCGTGGAGGACGACTGCGTCATCACCGGTCCCCGCTTCCCCGAGAGTTGTCGCCCACCAGGGCGAGGAACGCGTCCTCCAGGCGGCGGCGCGGCACCACCCGGTCCACCCCGATGCCGGCCCGGACCAGCTCGGCCACCACCTCGCTGCGGGCGGTGCCGTTGGTGTCCACCACGAGTTGCCCCTCGTCGTCGGGCAGCACCCGGACGCCGGCCAGTCGGCCCAGCACGTCGCGCGCCGCGTCGGGGTCGGTCACGTCGAACAGCACGCTCGGCGACTCGCCGACGATCTCCTCCACCGGGCCGGACGCGACGATCCGGCCCTTGTTGACCACCACCGCGTGGGTGCAGGTCTGCTCCACCTCGGCGAGCAGGTGGCTGGAGACCAGCACCGCCCGGCCGTCGGTGGCGTAGCGCTGGAGCACCCGGCGCATCTCGGCGATCTGCGGCGGGTCCAGGCCGTCCGTCGGCTCGTCGAGCACCAGCAGCTCGGGCAGGCCGAGCATGGCCTGGGCGATGGCGAGGCGCTGCCGCATGCCGTGGCTGTACTTGCGGGTCCTGCGGTGCACCGAGTCGCCCAGCCCGGCGATCTCCAGCGCCTCGTCGAAGTGCGCGTCCGCCCACGGCCGGCCGGTGGCCCGCCAGTATGCCTTCAGGTTGTCCAGGCCGGACAGGTGCGGCAGGAAGCCGGGGCCCTCGACCAGCGCGCCGATGCGCGACAGCACCGGCGAGCCGGGCACCAGCCGCCGGCCGAACACGTAGATCTCGCCCGCCGTGGGCTGGGTCAGCCCCATCAGCACCCGCAGGGTCGTGGTCTTGCCCGCGCCGTTGGGCCCGAGCAGGCCGACGACCTGGCCGGGGTGCACCTCGAAGTCGACGTTCGACACGGCGACGAAGCCGTCGGCGTACTCCTTGCGGAGCTGGCGCACGGCCAGCGGCGTGTCCGCGTACTCGGGATGCACGGAGCTGTCCTGGCGGCGGTGCCGGCGGCGGGCGATCAGGACGACCGCGACGAGCCCGACCGCGATGGCGGCCAGCAGCCCGGCCAGCACCCAGCGCCAGACGACGGCCGTGGTGGGGATCGGCGCGCCGGCCACGGTCGGCAGCACGAGCGGGCCGTCGCCGGCCGCCACGGTGTAGACGGCCGGCTCGGCCGGCGTCGTATACGCCTGGTCGGACGTGGCGACCACGACCCGCAGCCGGTGCCCGGCCTCGACCCGGCGCACGATCGCCGGCAGGGTGACCGTGACCGGCTTCGCGGCACCGACGTCGGTCGGCAGGCCGGTGAGCCGGACCGGGGCGACCAGCCCGTTGGGCAGGGTCGCCGCGCCCTGCGGATCGACGTCGTAGAGCTTCACGAACAGCACCGCCTCGCCGCTGGCCGACGCGGCCCGCAGCGTGACGGCCGGCGACCCGGCCACGTCCACCGCCTCGGTCAGCGGCGCGGACTCGAACCGGGCGTGCTGGCCGGGCACGTCGCCGGCCACGCCGCCGAGCAGCGAGCCGAGCGCGCCGGCGAACGGGATCGAGGAGATGGCCGCCGGGTTGCCGTTGGGCGGGTTGGCGACCGGCTGGGCCGGGCCGGTCACCGCGACCTCGCGGCGCGCGTCACCGGCCAGCCCCGGGTAGTCGGTGGTGCGGTAGCCGGTGGCCACCAGGCCGCGGTCGAGGGCGTCGAAACCGGCGATCCGCGAGTACGTGAAGTCGTCGCCGGGGGCCGCCCCCTCGCCCTTGACGTAGTGGTCGAGCCACTGGACGGTCAGGTACTTCACCCGGTCGGAGTCGTTGCGCGGCCCGGCGCCGCCGTCGTGGCCGCCGGTGAACCAGGCCACCCGGACCGGGGTGCCCACGGCGGCGATGCCGCGCGCGTTGGCGTCGGCCTCGGCGAGCGGGAAGAGCGTGTCGGCCTCGCCCTGCACCAGCAGGGTGGGCGCCTTGATCCGGTCGAGCACGCCGGCCGGGCTCGACCGACGGAGCAGGTCCACTGCCGCCTGGTCGCCCCGCCCGGTGGTGGCGATCCGCAGGTACGCGGCGCAGACGTCGGCGGCGAACCGGCCGCAGGACGGATCGGCGGCCCCGGTCGGCGCGCGCCCGGAGCCGGTGCCCGGCCCGGCACCCGGCGCGGGGCTCGGCGGCCCCGCCGACGCCGGGTCGCCCTCGGGCTGGGCGGCGGAGGTGCCGGAGAGCCCGGCCGGGCCGGATCCGGCGTTTCCGCCGCCGCCGAAGAACAGCCCCGCCCAGCCCTTCTTGAACACGCCGGAGGTGGCGGGCCCGCCGGTGCTCTCCGGCAGGAACGCGCGGGACAGGTCGTTCCAGGTGATCATGGGAACGATCGCGTCGACCCGCTGGTCCTGCGCCGCGAGCAGCAGGGCGAGGCCGCCGCCGTACGAGCCGCCGACCACCCCGACCCGGGGGTCACCGGCGGCGTCGGTGCGCACCTCGGGGCGGGCGGCCAGCCAGTCCAGCAGCCGCTGCGCGTCCCGGACCTCGTGGTCGGGGCTGTCCAGGTGGATCTGGCCGCCGCTGCGGCCGAAGCCGCGCGCGGTCCAGGCGAGGACCGCGTAGCCCTGGCCGGCCAACTCCTCGGCGTCGGAACGGACCGACTCCTTGGTGCCGCCGAAGCCGTGCGCGAGCAGCACCGCCGGCACCCGGCGATCCGCCGAAGCGCCGTCGGGCAGGTAGAAGGTGGTGTCCAGGTCGACCGGCTCGTCGCCGGCCGGCCCGGAGCGCACGGTGATCATGGCAGGCTCGGCGCGGAAGCCCGCCTCGCCGGGCCGCGCGGCCCAGAGCACGGCGGCGGCCAGCAGCACGACCGCCACCGAACCGGCGACGATCCGGCGGGGGCGGGTGGCCAGGGCCCGTCGGACCGGTGCGGCCGACAACGGCGATCTCATGCGGCAACGGTACGGTGCGGATCCTGAGCGTTCGCTGAGATCCTCCGTACGTCCGTCCGGTCCGGCCGATCGGCGACCTCCTGTGATCGTTTGCGCAGCTTCCGGCGCATCCCAGCGAGACGAATTCGGATCACGTGAATTCCGATGTTCGACCGAAATCGCACCCGATCGGCCCATCTCCGCCGGACGGTCGCCACCCAGGGTGCCACACCGGTCGACAGCAGGTGACATCGCTCGTAGTGACGCAAAACTGACCGGCTGACGGCTCTGCGTGCCGGTGCCCGTCCGCTAGTTTTCCGGTCCGGTGAACGGGACTGCTCGCCAGGACCGGCGCCTGCCCATGCCCGCCGTCGCCGGAGGAGAACCCATGACCGTCCCCGCGCAGCGGGGCCCCCGACGGCCCAACCGGACCGGCCGCGTCCTGCCGCTGGTGCTCGTGGTGGCGCTCCTCGCCCCAGTGGCGTTCCTCTTCGTGCAGCAGCGCCGCCACAGCGGCGAGGAACGCGACCTCATGGTCCGCGAGCGACTCGGCGTGGAGTACCTGCGCGTCCTCGGCCCCCTGACCCTCGCCCTGGTCGACGCGCAGTCCGCCGCCGTGGCCAGCCGGACCGTGTCCCGGGAGTCGCTCGCCCAGGCGGTGCAGGACGTCGCCGCCGCGGACGTCCGCCTCGGCGACGAGCTGCGCACCCACGAGCGGTGGACCGGGCTGCGGGCCAAGCTGGAGGCGCTGCCCGAGAAGGGGCTGACCGACCCGCAGGCGACCTTCGCCGCGTACGGCGAGGCCACCGACCTGCTGCTGGCCCTGCACCGCAAGGTACGCGAGTCCTCCGGGCTGGTCCGGGACCGGCAGGCCGACTCGTACTACCTCCAGGACGCGATCAGCGACGAGCTGCCCGAATCACTCGTGGCGACCGGCCGGCTCGGCGACCTGGCCGCCGTCGCCGCCGAGCTGCCGGACGCCCAGCGCATCGCCATGGTGTCCCAGCTCGGCGCCCTGTGGACGAGCGCGATCAGCCCCGCCAACGACCTGATCAACAACCTGCGCGCGGCCGTGGACAGCACGGACAGCACCAAGCTCGGCGCGAACGTGCTCGCCCCGCTGGACACCTACCAGCGCTCCATCGAGCGGCTCGGCGCGCTCGCCGCCCCGACCTCGTCGGCCCGGTTGCAGGACGAGGCGGCGACCGCCCGCGCCCTCACCAACCTCATCGCCGCCCGCACCGCCGCTCAGGAGGCCGCCAGGCAGCTCCAGCCCGTCATCCTCGACGAGTTGGACGCGCTGCTGGCCGGCCGGATCGACCAGGTCGACCGGGACCGCCGGCTCACCGCCGGGGCAACCGTCCTGGCCGTCCTGCTGCTCGGCGCGCTCGGCGCCCTGCTGGTCACCGCCCGCCGCGACCGGCGGGCCGGGCGGGACCGCCGGCCGGCCGCCGGGGACGCCAGCCCGCCGGCAGACGAGACCGGCCGGGACACCCCGGCCGGGAACACGCCGGCCGGCACGCTCGCCCCGGTCGAGCCCCGGATGCTCCAGCCGGCCGGGCAGGGCCGCGCCGCCGACGCCGAGCGGTGGGGGCCCTTCGATGCTCGCTAGGCTCCGCATCCGGGGCAAGCTCGCCCTGCTGGTGATCGTCCCGCTGCTCAGCATGGTCGGGCTCGCCGTGCCGATCGTCCTCGACCGGGTCGCCGCCGCCGGGCGGGCAGCGGACACCGCCGAGGCCGTCCGGGTGGCCAGCCGGGTCGGCACCCTGGTGCAGGATCTCCAGCAGGAGCGGCTGCTCTCCGTCGGTCTGCTGCTCGGCCGGGCACCCCGCACCGAGGTGATCCAGAAGTCGGCCGCCGTGGACGACCGGGTCGCCGACATCCGCGCCGAGCTGGGCGGCCAGCTCACCGACCGGGTCAGGCTCGCCCTCGACCAGGTGCGGGGGCTCGCCGCCGTACGGGCCGCCGTGCTCGCCGGCCGGGCCACCCCGGCCCAGGTCATGGACGCCTTCGGCCCGCTCGCCCTGGAGCTGATCGACTCGCTGCGGCTGACCTGGCAGGTGGACACCACCACCCCGGTCGGTCAGCAGGTGCTCGCCCTGGACGGGCTGCTGCGCGCCGACGAGAGCCTGGGCGCGTGCGCCACCCTGATCGTCCTGGTCAAGGAAACCAGCGACCCGAAGGCGGTCGCCAGCTACATCGCCTGCATGGCCGCGCTGAGCGTGGACACCGACCGGTTCCGCAGCCTCGTGACCCCCGAGCAGTTGGAGCTGGCCCTGCTGGACGACGCGGCGGTGGCCGCCCGGACCGGCCCGACGTTCATCGTCGACAGCGAGAAGGACCCGGTGGCCGCCCTCAGCACGGTGCCGCTGGACACCCTCTTCCCCTCCGTCCAGTCGATGATCACCCTCGGCCAGTTCGTGGAGAAGAAGATCGCCGCGGACGTCACCACGCAGGTGCGCGCGCAGGAGCAGCGGGAACTCACCGCCGCCTGGGTGGTCGGCGTCACGGCGGTCCTGGTCATGCTCCTCGTGGTGCTGCTCAGCATGGCGGTGGCCCGGCTGGTCGCCCGCCCGCTGACCCGGCTCACCCGTTCCGCCGAACGGGTCGCCCGGGCCGCCGAGGCGGAGCTGGTGCGCGTCACCGACGACGAGACCGAGAACGTCCCGCCGATCCGCCTCGACCCGGTCGACGTCCGGGGCCACGACGAGATCGGCGACCTGGCGCGCGCGTTCGAGCGCGTGCAGGACACCGCCGCTCGGCTGGTGGAGCGGCAGGTCGCCGGCCGGCGCAACGTGGCGCAGATGTTCGGGCACGTCGGGCGACGTACGCAGAACCTGGTGAGCCGGCAGCTCGCGCTCATCGACCGGCTGGAGCAGCAGGAGACCGACCCCGGACGGCTGGAGCACCTCTACCGGCTGGACCACGTCTCCAGCCGGCTGCGCCGCAACGCGGGCAGCCTCGTGGTGCTCTCCGGCTCGACCGGCGCCGACGGGCACGTGGCCCCGGTGCCGCTGACCGACGTGGTCCGGCTCGCGCTCGGTGAGATCGAGGACTACACCCGGGTCGACGTGCAGGTCCCGCCCGGGGTGTCGGCGGCGCCGTCCACCGTGGGTGACCTGGTGCTGGCGCTGGCCGAGCTGATGGAGAACGCCACCGTCTTCTCCCCTCCGCACACGAGGGTGGTGGTCACCGCCGCCCCGACCGGGCACGGCATGCGGCTGTCCGTGGTGGACCACGGCATCGGAATGGCCGAGGAGCGGCTGGCCGAGGAGAACTCCCGACTCACCCGCCGGGAACGGCTCGACCTCGCCCCGACCGAGGTGCTCGGCCTCTTCGTGGTGGGCCGGCTCGCCCGCCGGCACGGGTGGACGGTGGACCTCGCCCCGACCAGCGGCGGCGGGGTCACCGCCCGGCTGGAGGTGCCGTCGGCGCTGCTGGTCGTACCGCCCGCCGACCAGGGCGGGGCCGCGACGACCGGGACGACCTCGCCGGACCGGCCGGGCAGCACCGCCCGCCCGCAGCCGGCCGGTTCCGGCCGGGCGCTGACCGCCGTCGCCGCCGCGCCCCACCCCGCGCCCGCCGGCAAGCCGGTGGACGGGCTGGTGGACGGGGCCGTGGCGCTCGGCGTGGCGCTCGGCGTGGACCGTGAGCTGCTCACCCGCGCCACCCGGTCGATGGAGTCGGGCGACCCCTGGAACGCCTTCGGGGCGGTCGCGGAGCCGCCGACCGCCACGTCCGGCCGGGCGGGCACCCCCACCCTGGACGCCCCGCCGGCCGTCGGCGGCACTCCGGTCGCGCCCGCCGCCGCTCCCCCGGCGGCCCCCGGCCCGGTCCGGCCGTCCCGTGCCGTCGGTCCGGTCGGCGGGGCCGGCGGCACACCGGTCCTGCCGGCGCGGTCCCGGGGCGCATCCTTCCCGGCCGGCCCGCAGCCCGGCGGCCAGCCGGCCGGCCCGACGCCGCAGCCCGGCGGGCTGGGCGGGACGCTGCGGGGCGCGTCCGGCATCCGCCAGCGGGTGCCCGGCGCGAGCCTGCCCCACACCGGCCGGGTGGTCGGCCCGGTGGACGCCACCACCGCCGACCCGGCCGCCGCCCGTGCGCTGGTCGAGGAGTTCGAAGCCGGGGTACGCCGGGCCGAACTGCACCCTCCGGCGGTGGCCCGCCCGACGATGGCCCGCCCGACGGCGGCTCATCCGACGGCGGCGGCCCCCGTGGCTGCTCCCCCGACGGCGGCAGCTCCCCTGCTCGCTGAGCCTCCCCGGCTGACCCGGCGGGTCCCCGGCGCCAACCTGGCCGTCCCGCCACCCAGGCCCGCTCCCCCGTCCGACCCCGGCGACCCGGGAGAGGTGCGCGACCTGATCAACCAGTTCGAGGCGGGCGTCGCCCGCGCGCTGCGTGAAGCCCGTCCAGACCGCCGCTACGAAGAGGGATCAACACGGTGACCAGCCCGTACCTGCACGAGAACGTCGAGCACCAGCACCCCACCGACCTCAGCCCCGAGGCCCGCACGTTCAACTGGCTGCTGGACTCGTTCACGTCCAGCACCGCCGGCGTGATGGAGGCGATCGCGGTCTCCTCCGACGGGCTGCTGATGGCCATGTCGGCGATCAAGGACCGGTCCAACTCCGAACGCCTCGCCGCCGTGGTCTCCGGCATGACGAGCCTCGCCGGCGGCGCGGCGAGCTGGTACGCCCTCGGCGGCCTGAACCGGGTGATCGTCGACATGGCCGACGGCTACCTGCTGATCAGCTCGATCAGCGCCGGCTCGGTGCTCGGGGTGGTGGCCGACCGGTCGGCGAACCTCGGCACCGTGGCGTACGAGATGACCCTCTTCGCCGGGCGGGCCGGCGGCGCCCTCACCCCGCGACTGATCGCCGAGCTGAAGAACGCCGTACAGCAGTGAGCCCGGAGGTCGCCGGCACCGGGCCGGATCCGGAACCCGTCGTCCGGATCCGGCCCTACCTGCGGGCGCAGCCCTCCGGCGACGGCGGGCCGGGCGGCCCGCCAGGGGGGTCGGGCGGCTTCCCGGGCGGCCCTCCCGGGTATCCCGGCGGCCCGGGCGGCGCTCCCGGCCTCCCCGACGCCGCACCAGGCTTCCCCGGCTACCCCGGTGCCGTGCCCGGCTATCTCGGGGACGTGCCCGGCTATCCCGGAGACGTGGCCGGCTATCCCGGGGACGTGGCCGGCTATCCCGGGGACGTGGCCGGCTTCTCGGGCTTCCCCGGCCACGGCCCGGCCGGCAGCCCGGGCAGCGACCTTCCCGGCAGGCTGGACGCCCCCGATCCGCAACTGCCGGCCGGACCACGCCCGTTCGTGCTGACCTCCGGCAGGGTGGCCGGGGTGGACCCGGCGATCAGCCTGGAGACCCAGGTGACCGCCCGGCCCGGCCCCGGCGTCCGGGGCACGGGGCCGGTCTCCCGGCTCGCCCCCGAACTCCAGGCGATCATCACGCTCTGCGGAGAACCGATCTCCGTGGCGGAGATCTCGGCCCGGACCCGGCTGCACTTCGGAGTCACCCGGGTCCTGGTCGGTGACCTCCGGGCCGCCGGCTACCTCGACGTGCACGTCAGCACCGCCAACGACGCCCTTGACCCCGACATCATCCTGCGAGTGATTGATGGACTCCGTGCGATCTCCTGAATGGCCGCCGGCCCCGCTGAGCGGGCTCTCCGCCAACAGCGCCGCCGCCCGCTACGGCGCCCCGGGTGCCACGCCGGCCACCGGACGCGCCACCCCACCGACCACCACCCCGGCACCGCCGGCCGGGCTGCGGCACGGCACGCCGGACGCCGGCCCGGGGCGCTCCGCGCCGCCGATCCCGGTCAAGATCCTCGTCGCCGGCGGGTTCGGGGTGGGCAAGACCACCACGGTCGGGGCCATCTCGGAGATCGCGCCGCTGACCACCGAGGCGGAGATGACCAGCGCCGGGATCGGCATCGACGACCCCGGCGCGCGGTCGGGCAAGACCACCACCACGGTGGCGATGGACTTCGGCTGCGTCACGATCGACCGCAGCCTCAAGCTCTACCTCTTCGGCACGCCGGGCCAGAACCGCTTCGGATTCATGTGGGACGACCTGGCCCGGGGGGCGCTCGGCGCCCTGGTGGTGGTGGACAGCTCGCGGCTGGACGACTGCTATCCCGCGGTCGACTTCTTCGAGCGGGCCGGGCTGCCGTTCGTCGTCGGGGTGAACGCCTTCGACGGCAAGCTGGCCGTCGACCTTCCCTCGATCCGGTGGGCCCTGGCCATCTCCGACCAGGTTCCCCTGGTGCAGTTCGACGCCCGGGACCGGCTCTCGGTGCGGGACGCCCTGCTGGTCGTCCTGGACCGGGCGCTGGACCGGGCCACCCGGGACTGAACCCGCCCGGTTCGGCCCACACGCGGAAGGGGGTGGCGACATGAGAGGTGATCTCGACGAGACACTGGCCCGGCTCGCCCGGCGCGAGGAGGCGCTCCGCCGCCGGGAGGCCGACCCGGGAGACGAGGCCGGCCCGCAACCGGCGGACGCCCTGCCGCGCCAGACGGGCGGCGTCCCGGCCCTGCCCGCCGTGCCGGCCCTCGCCGCTGCGGCCGACGCCGCCGTGCCAACCCTCGCGCCTCCGGCCGACACCGCCGGGCCGACCCTCGCCCCCTTGGCCGGTGCCGCCGGGCGGGACCCGGTCGACGAGGTGGCCGAGGCCGTCGCCCGGGTGGTGGCGGCGCACCCCGGCATGGCGGTCGTGCTGCGGGTGGAGCACGCCGGGCAGGCGTACCCGCTGCGGGTCGGCTGGTTGGATGGGCGGGTGACGGTCGGCGCGGAGGCCGCGACCGTACCGCCTCCGGTGTGGCCGCTGACGGTCAAGGCCGTGCCGGCGTGGCCGGCCGACGCCGACCGGCTGAAGGTGGACCCGGCGGCCCGGCTGGCGGAGCTGATCCGGCGCGACCCGTCGCTGCTCGACGGCACCGACCCCTGACGCCGCCCCATCCTGCCCGCCCGCCTGGCGGCTGGCGGTGTGAGAGGGGAACCCTTCTCTACCGTAGGCGTTAACAGGGGGCCCTTCCTTGCAGCTAACCTCGGGCGATGGCCGCACCCGCACCACCCGACCTGACCCTCGTCGCCAGCCTGCGACCGGCCGCGCTCGACGGCCGGCGGGGCGTGGTGCGGCTGCACCCGGAGGTGTTGACGGCGCTCGCGCTGCGCCCCGGCGACCCGGTGCGGCTCGCCGGCCGCCGGGTGACCGCCGGGATCGTCGCGCCGGCCGGGCCGGCCGCGAGCACGGCGCTGCTCTACGCCGACGACCTGCTGCTGGGCAACCTGGGCGTACGCGACGGCGGGCAGGTCACGGTGAGCCGCGCGCCGGTGGTCCCGGCGCGCCGGGTGACCCTGACCGGGCCGGTGCAGGTCACCGCGGCGGTCTCCCCCGAGATGCTCCGCCTCGCGCTGCTCGGCAAGGTGGTCACCGTCGGCGACGACGTCTCGCTGCTGCCGCAGGACGTGCTGCCGGACGCCTCGGTGCGCGCCCTCGTGGCGGCGGCCCGGCACCGCCTTTCCACCACCGTCGGGTACGCCTGGACGAGCACCCTGCTCACCGTGGCCGCCGCCGAGCCGGGCGACGCCGCGCTGGTCACCATGGACACCGTGGTCGGCTGGGAGCACGGGCCGGCCACCCGGGCCGGCGGCTCGGCCGGTCCCGCCCACGCCCCCGCGCCCGCCCGCGCCACCGGCCCCGGGCCGGACGCGACCGGCTCCGACGGGCAGGCCGCCGACGGCGACGGCGCCGGGGCGGAGGCCGCGCCCGCCGTGGACGAGCTGCCGGGGCTGCGGGCGCAGGCGCAGGAGCTGATCGAGCTGCTCGACCTCGGGTTCCACCACCGGGAGGTGCTGGGCCGGCTGGGCACCGCCGTGTCGCTCGGGGTGCTGGTCGCCGGGCCCGCCGGATCGGGCAAGTCCGCGCTGGTCCGGGCGGTCGCCGCCCGGGTGGGCGCCCGGGTCCGCCCGCTCTGGGCGCCCGAGCTGGCCGCGCTCGCCAACGACGCGGCGGCCCGACGGCTGCGCGCCGCCGCCGACGAGGTACGCGGCGACGGCCCCGCCGTGCTGCTGGTCACCGACGTGGAGGCGCTCGCCCCGGCCGACGACGCCGGCCCGGTGGCCACGGTGTTCCGCCAGGTGCTCGCCGAGACCGTCCGGGCCGGGGTGGCCGTGGTCTGCACGACCAGCCGCCCCGAGGCCGTCAACCCCGGGCTGCGCGCCCCGGACCTGCTGTCGCTGCGGATCACCGTGCCGCTGCCCGATCAGGCGCTGCGCCGGGAGCAGCTCACCGTGCTGACCCGCCAGGTGCCCCTGGCCGAGGACGTCCGGCTGGACGAGGTCGCCGGGCGTACCCCCGGGTTCGTCGCCGCCGACCTGGCGGCGTTGGTGCGGGAGGCCGGGGTGCGGGCGGCGCTGCGGCAGAAGGCGGCCGACGCGCCGACGGTGGCGATGGCCGACTTCGCCGCCGCCCTGGAGGTGGTCCGGCCGACGACGATGGCCGCGTCCACGCTGGAGCTGGCGGACGTCACCCTCGACGACGTCGGGGACATGGTCGAGGTCAAGCAGACGCTTACCGAGTCGGTGCTGTGGCCGCTGACCTACCCGGACACGTTCGCCCGGCTGGGCGTGCAGCCGCCGCGCGGGGTGCTGCTCTACGGGCCGCCCGGCTGCGGCAAGACGTACCTGGTGACCGCGCTCGCCGGTTCCGGGCGGGCCAACGTCCTCTCGGTGAAGGGCGCGGAGCTGCTGTCGAAGTGGGTCGGCGAGAGCGAACGGGCGGTCCGGGAGCTGTTCCGCCGGGCCCGGGAGGCCGCCCCGACGCTCATCTTCCTCGACGAGGTGGACGCGCTCGCCCCGGTACGCGGGCAGGCCAGCGACGGGGGCACCACCGACCGGGTGGTCGCCGCCCTGCT
Organism: Micromonospora sp. NPDC002575; assembly: GCF_042889525.1. Classification (NCBI taxonomy): domain Bacteria; kingdom Bacillati; phylum Actinomycetota; class Actinomycetes; order Micromonosporales; family Micromonosporaceae; genus Micromonospora; species Micromonospora sp. NPDC002575. Next base: position 538,201 of record NZ_JBIARA010000001.1, read on the forward strand.
CACCGAGCTGGACGGGGTGGAGTCGCTGCGCAACGTGGTGGTGGTCGGGGCGACCAACCGCCCGGACCTGGTGGACCCGGCGCTGCTGCGCCCGGGCCGGCTGGAGCGGCTGGTGTACGTGCCGCCGCCGGATGGGGACGCCCGCGCCGAGATCCTGCGCGCCGCCGCCCGCAACGTCCCGTTCGCCGACGACGTCGACCTCGCCGCGCTGGGCGGCGGGCTGGACGGCTTCTCGGCGGCGGACTGCGCGGCGCTGGTGCGGGAGGCGGCGCTCGCCGCGATGCGCGAGTCGCTGACCGCGTCGACGGTCACGGCCGCGCACGTCGAGGCGGCCCGGCAGCGGGTCCGCCCGTCGCTCGACCCGGCGCAGGTCGCCTGGCTGGCCGCGTACGCGCAGGCGCGCGACGCGCGCTGAGGCCCGCGCCCCGCCGAGGGCACCGGTGCGGGGCGGCTCAGAAGGCGGGCGGGATGGCGTCGAGGGAGATCTCCGCACGCACGGCGTCGCCGTCGTCGATCAGCTTCGCGCCGCACCTGCGCAGCACCGACACGGCACCGGCGTTGTCCCGGGTGGTCTCCGCCACCACCGTGTGCATCCCGGCCGCCGCGGCGAGGTCGAGCAGCTCGCGCAGGGCCGCCGCGCCCACGCCCTGGCCCCGGGCGGAGCGGCCGAGCCAGATCCCCGTCTCGACCGTCCCCGGCTCGGCGCGGCGGGTCATCCGGATCATGCCCAGCACCTCGCCGCCGACGAGCACCGCGTACATGGCGGTCTGGGTGGGGCCGTCGAGGCCCGCCATGCCCGTGCGGTAGTAGTCCCGGAACGCCTCCCGCCGGGCGTGCGACCAGCCGGCCGGCGCGTCGACCGGGGGCATCACGTCGTCGGGCTCGGCCTCGGCGACCGCCACCGAGAGCAGCGGCTCCAGGTTCCGTTCGTCCACCGGCTCTAACCGGACCGTCTTCGTCACGTGCCGAAGTCTGCCGTCCCGCACCCGCCCGAGTCCACCCTTTGGCCCCCGTCCACCGGTCCGGCAGCAGCTACGAGCCGGTCGGCGAGCCGGCCGCGGCCCGACCGGGGCCGAACTCGCAGAGGACGACGGAGGCGTCGTCGGTGGCCTTGTGCCGGCGCAGCCGGTCCGGCCGGTCGCGCTCGGCGGCGCGGACCCGGTCGAGGAGCGCGCCGGGCCCCTCGGCGGCGACCAGGTCCAGCAGGCTCGCCCAGTCGAGGAGCCCGAACTGCTCGACGGCGCAGGAGGCACCGTCGGTGAGCAGGGCCGCCCGGCGCAGGCCGCCCGGACCGCGCAGCGGCTCCGTGCCGGTGATCGCGTGGTACGCGGCGTCGGGGTCGGCGGCGGCGACCCAGTAGCCGTGCGTGCGGTTCATCCGCTCCCGCTGCACCGTCACGGCCCGCCGGAACCGGGTGAGCGGGTCGTCACCAGAGCCTGCGGGCAGGGCGTGCGCCGTGCGGCGCAGGTCGGCCACCGCGTCCTCCAGCCGGTCGTCGGTGACCGCGCGCACCCGGCCGCCGACGTCGAGCACCAGCGGGCTGTCGCAGAGCACGAGCCAGTCCACCTCCTCGCCGCTCTCCCGCAGGAGGCAGACGGTGGACGACGGCGTGCCGGGATGGTCGAGGTCGCAGTCGACGCCGTGGTCGGCCCGTACCGCGAGGATCGCCGCCGCGAGGGTGCTCGCCAGGGTGGCCGCGGGCCGGGCGGCGGCGGCCAGCCCGATCCGGGCGGCGAGGTGCCGGACGTACCAGGCGGGGGAGTGCACGCAGCCGGTGGCGAAGCCCTCGGGCACGGTCGCGCCGTCCAGCACGCCGACCAGCGGCCCGAACTGGAAGACCAGGTCCTCGTTGACGGCCTGGCCGGGCGCCGGCGCGGACGCCGAGCGGACCCGCATCGTCGGCCCGGCCGACCCGGCGCGGGTGCCCGGCGCGACCGCCGCCTCCGCCGGGGTGGTCGCCCGCCCGGCCGTCGCGGTCCGCCCGGGTCGGGCGTCCCCGGCCGGTACGCCCCGGTGCGCTGCCGCCATCCGCCGCTCCCTCCGCCGGCTCGATTGTGCCCGGGATCGGGGGGCCGGGGAGAGGGTTTGCGCGGTCAGCGCCGCCGGTTGCGAGCCCGGGAGGAGCGCAACCGGCGCAGCCGGCCCACGAGGACCGGTTCGGCGGCCAGCGCGGCCGGATTGTCCAGCAGCCCGTTGAGCAGTTGGTAGTAGCGCGTCGCGGAGAGGCCGAAGGTGTCCCGGATCGCCTGCTCCTTGGCCCCCGCGTGCCGCCACCACTGCTGCTCGAAGGCGAGGATGCGCGCTTCCCGCTCGGTGAGGCCGGGGACGGCGGCGGGCTCGCCCGGGGCGGCTCCGGGTTCGTCGTCTCCGGCCTCGGGCCCGGCACCGACGGGTTCGGGCTCGGGTGCGGCGGTTCCGGGTGCGACGTGGGCGCCCGGGGCGGGGGCGGCGGACTCCGGCGCGGACCGGGGTGGGGGGACGGTGACGCCCTCCCGGGTGCCCGTCGTCCCCCGGCCGCCGGGGCGCGCCGGCTCGGGCCGGTCGGTCTCGGCCGGGGCGGCGTCGGCAGGCGGCATGGCGGTCCTCACGCGGGCGGGCGAAGGGCCGGCGGAGCCACGCCGGCCCGGGGATCCCCAGCCTAACCAGGGCGGACCCGGACCGCATCGGACGTGCGGTGCGGTCCGGGCCACCCGGTGCCGCCGCTCAGGCGACGTCCCGCCGGCGCATGCTGACCAGCGCCGCCCCGAGGACGACCACCAGCGCGACGGAGAACAGGATCGAGGCGTGCTGCCAGGTCAGGTCGAAGGTGGCCGGCTTGCACTCGCCGTAGTAGGTGGCGTTGCAGGCGTTCCAGTCCTCCAGGGTGACCTTCTTCGTCATCCAGGCGAGCCCGTACGTCGGCAGCAGCCACGCCTCGACGAAGCGCGCCCCCGCCATCGACATCACGATGCCCAGGCCGAACTGGCCGACCACGACGGCCCCGATCGCCCCGCCGAGGGCCATCGCGGTGTGCCGGCCCAGCGAGGCCAGCGCGAACCCGATGGTCGCCGCGACCATGATCAGCACCAGCCCGCGCAGCCCGGTCAGCCCGAACGACTGCCACGCCCCGGAGGTCATCTTCTCGGTGGTGCCGCGCAGCGTGCCGACGGCCCAGAAACCGGCGGTCCAGAGCGCCGCGGTGGCCAGGGTCACGGCAACGAGACCGGTGAGCAGCGCCGCCAGCTTGGTCAGCAGCACGGTGAGCCGCTGCGGTCGCCAGAGCAGCAGGTTCATCATCCCGCCGGAGCTCCACTCGGCGCCGACGAAGGAGGCGCCGATCACGAACCCGAGCAGCGCCAGGATCGCGGTGAAGGTGACGATCATCTCCTCGAAGCTCGCCCGGAAGTCGAACGTCGACGGCAGGAACCACTGCGCCTGGATGCTCTCCGGCGGCGGCGGGGTGATCATCTCGCAGTCCGGCGGGAACCGGCCCTCCTGCTGCTGGTCCTGACCGGACGCCTTGGCCTGCTCACATGCCTTGCGCTCCTGCTCGGCCCAGCGCACCTGCTCCTGGTACTGCTGCTCGGCCTGCCGCTGGGCGGCGGCCTGCTGCTCGGGGCCGATCTTCTGGTTGGTGAGGAAGACCCCGACGAGGACCGCCCCGAGCACCAGCAGGCCGAGCACCGTGGCCCAGCGGGCGAAGCGCCGCTTGCCGAGCCGGCGCAGCTCCGTGCGATAGAGGCTCATGCGCCCCAACCTCCCCCGGCGACGCCGGGCTGACCCGCGTCGCCGACCTTCGTGGACTGGTCGACCTGGCGGTGCTGCCCGGGCACGGGGGCGGTCGAGGTCAACTCCAGGAAGACGCTCTCCAGGTCGACCGTGACGGGGGCCAGCTCGCTGACGTACAGGCCCTGGCCGGCGAGGATCCGGCTCACCTGGGCCGGCTTCTCGACGCCGGCGAGCATCAGGTGGTCGGAGTGGACGGTGACCGCCACGCCCGCCCGGCTGAGCGCGTCGGCCGCCGCCGGCAGGTCGGTGACCGCCTCCAGCCGGACCCGCACGGCCCCGCCGGAGTGCTCGGCGAGCACCTGGTCGACCGGGCCGAAGGCGACCCGCCGGCCGAGCGAGATGATGGTGACCGAGTCGCAGATGAGCTGGATCTCGCCGAGGATGTGGCTGGACAGCAGCACGGTCATCCCGGAGGCGGCCAGGTCCCGGGTCAGGGTGCGCATCTCCCGGATGCCGCCCGGGTCGAGGCCGTTGGCGGGCTCGTCGAGGATGAGCAGCTTCGGGTTCTTGAGCAGTGCCGAGGCGACCGCGAGGCGCTGCTTCATGCCGAGCGAGTACGTCTTGACCCGCTCGCCGGCCCGGTCGCGCAGGCCGACCAGCTCCAGCACCTCGTCGACCCGGGTCTGCGGCACCTCGCCCGCCCCGGCCAGCAGCGACAGGGTGTCGCGGGCGGTGAAGTGCGGGAAGAACTGGGGGCTCTCGACGATCGCGCCGACCTGTCCGACGACGGCGGGCAGGGCGGCGGGCACCTCCTGCCCGAGGATCGCCATCCGTCCGCCGTTGGGCCGGATGAGCCCGAGCAGCGTACGCAGGGTGGTGGTCTTGCCCGACCCGTTGGGGCCGAGGAAGCCGTGCACCTGCCCCTGCTCGACCCGCATGTCGAAGCCGTCCAGGGCGTGCCGGACCCCCCGGCGGCGACTCTTGTACGTCTTGCGTAGACCTTCTATTTCCAGGACAGCCGACAAAGCTGCGCCTCCCCCGATGAGAACCGTGACGACGCACACCATACGGGGTATGCAGGGGGAAGCAATACCCGGTATGCAGCCCGGCGTGTCAGGCGATGACGACGTGGACGCCCGCCGCGCGGAACGCCTCCACCAGCTCCGGGTTCGCGCCCGAGTCGGTCACCAGCGTCTCCACCCGGTCGACGGGGCAGATCCGGGCGAACGCGTGCCCGCCCAGCTTGGACGAGTCCGCGATGATCACCACCCGCTTGGCGCGGGCCACCATCAGGTTGTTCATCGCCGCCTCGCCCTCGTGGTGGGCGGCGGCGCCGAGCTGCGGGTCGATCGCGTCCACGCCGAGCAGGGCGACGTCCAGGGTGACCTCGCGCAGCAGCGCCCCGCCCAGCGGGCCGACCAGCTCGAACGACTTGGGCCGCACCACGCCCCCGGCCACCACCACCTTCATCCGGGAGCGCACCAACAACTCGTTGGCGATGTTGAGCGCGTTGGTGACGACCGTGAGCTGGGCGCCCTCGGCGCTGGTGTTCAGGTCGGGCCGGACGGCCAGCGCGCGGGCCACCTCCGTGCTGGTGGTGCCGCCGTTGAGGCCGACCACGGTGCCCGGGGTGACCAGCGCGGCGGCAGCGGCCCCGATCCGCTGCTTCTCGGCCGAGTGCTTGGCCGTCTTGTAGCGCAGCGGCAGGTCGTAGGAGACGCCGTTGGCGACCGCGCCGCCCCGGGTCCGGGTGATCATCTGCTGCTGGGCGAGCTGGTCGAAGTCGCGCCGGATGGTGGCCTGGGAGACGTCCAGCCGCCCGGCGGCCTCCTCCACGCTCACCCGGCCGTTGTCAGTGAGCATCTCCAGCAGCGCGTTCCATCGGGCGTACCGGTCCACTGCGGGGCCTCCACTGACTGCACGAAGGGTGATTGATTGCGTGCACAGTAGTGCGCGAAACTGCCGAGGTGCAAAACTCCGCTCTGCGCGATCGAAGACCCGGTTGCCAGGGACGCGATGTTTCGCGCAGAATAACGCGCGAAAGGCGGCCGTATTGCGCCGTATTGCGCACGACCTCCTGGTGAGGAGTTCTCATGGCGTTCGTGCACGCGGAGATCGCGAGTCAACCCGACTGTTGGCGGGAGGCAGCGCTGCTGGCCCCCACGGTCGCCGAGCACCTGCCGCGCCCCGGGGAGCGGGTCGCCGTCGTCGGTTGCGGCACGTCGTGGTTCATGGCGACGGCGTACGCCGGGCTGCGCGAGGCCGCCGGCCACGGCGAGACCGACGCCTTCCAGGCGTCCGAGTTCCCCACGGGCCGCCGCTACGACCGGCTGATCGCCGTCACCCGCTCCGGCACCACCACCGAGGTGCTGGAGCTGCTCGCCGCGCTGCGCGGCCAGTGCCCCACCACCGTCATCGTCGGCGACCCGGCCTCCCCCGCCGTGGACGTCGCCTCCGCCGTGGTCGCCATGCCGTTCGCCGACGAACGCTCCGTGGTGCAGACCCGGTTCGCCACCACCGCCCTGGCCCTGCTCCGCGCCCACCTCGGCGACAACCTGGCCGCGCTCTCCGCCGACGCCGAGGTCGCCGTCCGGGCCCCGCTGCCGATCGACCCGGCCAGCATCGGGCAGGTCACCTTCCTCGGCCGGGGCTGGACGATCGGGCTGGCCCAGGAGGCCGCGCTCAAGTGCCGCGAGGCGGCCACCTTCTGGGCCGAGGCGTACCCGGCCATGGACTACCGGCACGGCCCGATCTCGGTGGCCGCCCCGGGCCGGCTCGTCTGGGCGTTCGGCGACATCCCCGAGGGGCTCGCCGAGGACGTCGCCGCCACCGGCGCCGCCTTCGTGCACAGCCGCACCCACGGCTGCCGCGCCGTGCTCACGAGCTGGGCCGCCGGGCGTACGCCGGTCGACCCCATGGCCGACCTGATCCTCGCCCAGCGGTTCGCCGTCGCCCTGGCCACCAGCCGGGGCCTCGACCCCGACGCGCCCCGCCACCTGACCCGCTCCGTGGTCCTCGCGTGAGCCCAGCCGACGCCGCCGGTCCCGCCGACGTCGTCGTCGCGCTGGACGTGGGCGGCACCGGCATGAAGTGCGCGCTGGTCCGCCCGGACGGCAGCGCCGTCCACACCGAGCGGCACGCCACCGACGCCGGCCGGGGCCCCGACGCGGTGGCCGAGACGATCCTCGACGTCGCCGAGGGGCTGGCGGGCAAGGCCCGCGCCGACGGGCTCGACCCCGTCGCGCTGGGCATCGCCGTGCCCGGCGTCGTCGACGAGGCCGCCGGGGTGGCGGTCTGGTCGGCGAACGTGGGCTTCCGGGACGTACCCCTGCGGGACCTGGCGGCGGCGCGGCTCGGGCTGCCCACGGCGCTCGGCCACGACGTGCGCGTCGGCGGCCTCGCCGAGGCCCGGCTCGGCGCGGGCCGGGGCACCGGGCACGTGCTCTTCGTCGCGATCGGCACCGGCATCGCCGCCGCCCACGTCGTCGACGGCACGGCCGCCACCGGCGCGCACGGCGCCGCCGGGGAGATCGGCCACATCCTGGTCCGCCCCGGCGGCCCGCGCTGCGGGTGCGGGCGCGACGGCTGCCTGGAGGCAGTCGCCTCCGCCTCGGCCATCGCCCGCCGGTACGCGGAGGCGACCGGCACCCCCGCGAGCGCCGCCGAGGTGGGCGACCGGGCCGCCGCCGGGGAGCCCGCCGCCGGACGGGTGTGGGCGGAGGCCGTCGACGCGCTGGCCGACGGGCTCGCCACCGGCCAGTCCCTGTACGACGTGGAGACCGTGGTCATCGGCGGCGGCCTCGCCCGGGCCGGCGCCCGCCTGTTCGACCCGCTGCGCGCGGCGCTGCACGAGCGGATGACGTTCCACCGCCGGCCGCGCCTGGTCGCGGCGGCCCTCGGCGACGAGGCCGGCTGCCTCGGCGCCGCCCTGCTGGCGCTCGACGCCCGCTGACCGGTAACGGCACGCCTCACACATCTGGAGAAGCGATGACCCTGCGGGTGAACGGCAAGGTGGTGACCCCGACCGGCGTGATCCGGCAGGGCTGCGTGGAACTCGACGGCGACCGGATCACCGCCGTCGCCGAATACCCGTCGGTGCGCGACGGGCACTGGATCGTCCCCGGCTTCGTGGACATGCACACGCACGGCGGCGGCGGGCACACCTTCACCACCGGCGACGCCGGATCCGCCCGCCAGGCCGCGGCCTTCCACCTGGGGCACGGCACGACCACCCTGCTGGCCAGCCTGGTCAGCGCGCCGGTGGAGCTGATGCGGGCCGCCACCGAGGCGTACCGGCCGCTCGTCGAGGAGGGGACGCTGGCCGGCGTCCACTTCGAGGGGCCGTACCTGTCGACGGCCCGGTGCGGCGCGCAGAACCCGCAGTTCCTCCGCGACCCGTCCGTCGCCGAGCTGACCGAGCTGATCGAGCTGGGCGGGGGCGCGGTGCGCATGGTCACCCTGGCCCCCGAGCGGGACGGCGCGCTGGAGGCGATCAAGCTGCTCACCGCCCACCGGGTGGTCGCCGCCGTCGGCCACACCGACGCCACGTACGACCAGACCAGGGCCGCCGTGGCGGCCGGCGCGAGCGTCGGCACCCACCTGTTCAACGGCATGCGCCCGGTGCACCACCGCGAGCCCGGCCCCGTCGTGGCCCTGCTGGACGCCCCGAACGTGGTCTGCGAGCTGGTCGCCGACGGGGTGCACCTGCACGACGGGATGCTCACCTTCGTCACCGCCACCGCCGGGCCCGAACGGGCCGCGCTGATCACCGACGCGATGTCCGCCGCCGGCATGCCCGACGGCGAGTACGAGCTGGGCGGCCAGGCCGTCACCGTCGCCGACGGGGTGGCCCGGCTGGCCGCCGACGGAGCGATCGCCGGCAGCACCCTCACCATGGACGCGGCCCTGCGGCACGCCGTGCACGCCGGCGTGCCGATGGCGGACGCCTGCCGGATGGTGGCCACCACCCCGGCCCGCGCCATCGGCCTCGGCCACCGGGTCGGCGCGCTCCAGGTCGGCCTCCGCGCCGACCTGGTCGTCCTCGACGACGACCTGAACGTGGTCCGGGTGATGCGCGGCGGCTCCTGGGTGGAGTGACGCCGTCGCGACGGTGCCGCCGGGCGCGACGGCTCCGCGCGGTGCTGCCTCCCGGTGCGGACGCCCCTCGGTGCGGGGATGCCCCTCGGTGCGGGGATGCGCCTCGGTGCGGGGATGCGCCTCGGTGCGGGGATGCCCCTCGTGCGGGGGTGCGGCCACCGACAGGCCCCACCACGCGCGCTATGGAGCTGAGTCGTTCACGACATCACGCACCCGACCACGCACGCCTCCGACCCTCGACGACGCACGTCTCCGACCCCCGGCGACGCACACCCGCAGCTCCGGACAACGCCCGCTCGCGACTCCCGGCTCCCCCGGCGGCCTCCGACGACAACCGCCGGCTACCGCCGGTGATCGCCGGCCACCACCAACCACCACCAATCACTGACAGTCATCCGATGGTCACCGGCCATCCCCGTCGGCCACCCGATCCATTCACGACATCAGCTCCATAGCGTCGGCGAGAGGTATCGCCGGCCGGGGCGGACGGACGGGCGGTCAGGGCAGGGCGTCGACCTCGACGCCGAGGACGGCCTGCTCGTCGGGGCGGTGCACCAGCACGTCGGCCAGGTACGACTGCACCGCGTGCCGCATGCCGACGTCCCGGCCGGCGCGCTCGGAGAGCAGCCACTTGTGCTCGATGATCTGCGCGAACAGCTCCTGCGGCTCCAGCTTGCGCCGCAGGTGCGCCGGCACCGCCCGCACCACCGGCTCGAAGACCTCGGTGAGCCAGCGGTGCGACGCCTGCTGCTCGTCGGTCAGGTCGCTCTCCGCCCGGTACGCGTCGAGGTCGTTGAGCAGCTTGCGGGCCTGGTTCTCCTCGGCGTCCAGCCCGGTGAGGCGGAGCAGCCGGCGGTGGTGGTAGCCCGCGTCGACCACCTTCGGCCGCACCAGGTACCGCCCGTCGCCGATGGTGGACAGGGCCACCTCCGCCACGTCGAAGCCCAGCTCGTTGAGGCGACGGATCCGGCGCTCGATGTCGTGCCGGGCCTCCCGCTCGACCTGCTGCTCGTAGGTGATCTCGTGCCAGAGCCGCTCGTAGCGCTGCACGACCTCCTCGCACACCACCTCCGGGTCGATCGACTCGTGCAGCAGGCCCGCGGCCTGGAGGTCGAGCGCCTCGCCGAAGATGTTGACCCGGGCGATCTCCAGGTCCTCGCCGCGCTGGCCGTTGGACAGCGAGTTGTGCAGGGCCCCCGTCTCGGCGTCCACCAGGTAGGCGGCGAACGCGCCCGCGTCCCGGCGGAACAGCGTGTTCGACAGCGAGCAGTCGCCCCAGAAGAAGCCGGTGAGGTGCATCCGGACGATCAGGGCGGCCAGCGCGTCGAGCAGCCGGCCCATCGTCTCCGGGCGCAGCGTGTGCGAGAACAACGCCCGGTAGGGCAGGGAGAACTGGAGGTGCCGGGTGATCAGCACCGGATCCAGCGGCTGCCCGTCGTCGGTCTGCCGGTCGGCGACGATCGCCACCGCCTCCACCGCCGGGAAGTCGATCCGCTCCAGCGCCCGCAGCAGGTCGTATTCCCGCTCGGCGACCCGCTCGCCGGTCTCCTTGACGGCGTAGACGTACCCGCCGAGGCGGACGAAGCGCACGATGTGCCGGGAGATGCCCTGCGGCAACGCCACCAGGTGCTCGGCAGGCCACTCCTCCAGCGGGGTCGACCACGGGAGGTCGAGCAGCGCCGGGTCCACGAGGGCAGAGGTGATCCGCACGCCGACCAGCATGACGCGTTACCCCGCCGAAGCGCACCCCATCGTGCCTCGCCCCACAGCGGGCAGGCGGCGGCCCGGTAGCGTGGTCGGGTGCGCGAAACCCAGACGGTACGGCGGAAAGTGCAGCTCAGGCCCGTACGCCCGGCCGGCTGGTGGTGCGACGCGCTGCTGCTCGCCGGACTGGTCACCATCACCCTCGCGCTGGCCCGGGGGGCGCTGCTCGGCCTCGACCTCGCGGTGAGCCGGTGGGCGTTCGCCAACGACCCGGTGCCGCTGTACCGGACCGCCCAGGTGCTCAACCTCCTCGGGCAGGGCGGCTGGCTGCTCATGCCGGTCTCCGGCGCGCTGGCGGTGGCCGTGGCGTGGCGGCGACGCTCGGTGCGGCCGTTCCTGCTGGTGGGCGGGGCGTTCCTGCTGACGTCCGCGACCATCGGGCCGCTGAAGCTGTGGACCGACCGGGCCGCGCCGACCGCCAGCGTCAAACCGCCGTTCCTGCCGCCCGAGGAGGCGGTGCGGATCTTCAACCACCTGCCGGCCGGGACGTACTCGATGTCGTACCCGTCGGGGCACGTGGCGAACGCGATCGTCTGGTACGGGGTCATCGCGGCGCTGCTCGTCGCGCTGACGGCCGGGCGGCTGCGCCCGGCGGCACACCGGCTGATCCGGTTCGCGCCGCCGGCGATCCTGCTGGTCACCACGACGTACCTGAACTACCACTGGCTCACCGACGGGCTGGCCGCGCTGCTGCTGGGGCTCGTCCTCGACCGGCTGCTGCACCGGGTGCCGTGGGACGACGTGCCGCTGCCCCGGCGGTGGCTGGCCGGCTGGGATCGGCCCGCGCTGTTCACCTCGACACCCTAGGGTCCGGGGCATGGAGCGGCTGGCGCGGCGGTTGGGCGTACGCGATGCGGTGGTCATCGGTCTGGGGTCGATGCTCGGCGCGGGCGTCTTCGTGGTCTTCGCCCCGGCGGCGGCGTCGGCCGGCGGCGCGGGCCTGCTGGTGGCGCTGGCCCTCGCCGGGTTCGTGGCGTTCTGCAACGCGACCAGCTCGGCCCGGCTCGCGGCCCGCTACCCGGAGTCCGGCGGCACGTACGTCTACGGCCGGGAGCGGCTGGGCCCGTTCGCCGGGTTCGTGGCGGGCTGGGGCTTCGTGGTCGGCAAGACGGCGAGCTGCGCGGCGATGGCGTTGACGATCGGGGCGTACCTCTGGCCGGGGCGGGCCCGGCTCGTCGCCGTCGCCGCCGTCGCGGCGGTGACCGCCGTGAACCTGCGCGGCATCGGCAAGACCGCGACGGCCACGAAGGCCCTGGTGGGCGTGGTGCTGGCGGTGCTGGCCCTGGTCGCCGGGGCCGGCCTGCTCGGCGGCGGCTTCGACGCGGGCCGGATCGCCGGGCCCGGCGCCTCCAGCAGCCCCGGCGCGCACGGCGTGCTGGCCGCCGCCGGGCTGATCTTCTTCGCCTTCGCCGGGTATGCCCGGATCGCCACCCTCGGCGAGGAGGTGCGCGACCCGGAGCGGACGATCCCCCGGGCGGTGCCGCTGGCGCTCGGCGTGGTGCTGGCGACCTACCTGGTGCTGGCGGTGGTGGCGCTCGGGGTGCTCGGCCCCGAGCGGCTGGCCGCGTCCGCCGCGCCGCTGGCCGACGTGGTGACCGCCGCCGGGCTGCCCGGCCTCGCCTGGGTGGTGCGGGCCGGGGCGACCGTGGCCGTGACCGGGGTGCTGCTGTCGCTGGTCGCCGGGGTGGGCCGGACCCTGCTGGCGATGGCCCGCCGCCGGGACGTGCCGCACGCCCTGGCCGCCGTGCACCCGGTGCGCCGGGTGCCGCACCGGGCCGAGCTGGCGGTGGCCGCCGTGGTGACGGCCGTGGTGCTCGTCGGGGACGTGCGCGGGGCGATCGGCTTCTCCAGCTGCACGGTGCTGGTCTACTACGCCATCACCAACGCCTCGGCGCTCACCCTGGGCCGGGACCCGGGCCGCCGGCTGCCGGTGCGGCTGCTCGCCGTGCTGGGGCTGGTCGGCTGCGTGGCGCTCGCGGTCAGCCTGCCGCTGGCCAGCGTGCTCGCCGGGTTCGGCGTGCTCGCCCTGGGCGCCGCCTGGTACGCCCTCCGCCCCCGGCAACACTGATCAGCCGGCCGGGCCTTACTCCTCGCTCGTGCGGGGCGCTGGTGGGCCGGTCGGGGCGGCGGGCGGGGGCTCCGGGGCGGGCGGGGTGGTCTCGCGCAACAGGGCGGTCAGCCCCGCCCGGCGGGCCACCACGGTCAGCCGGTCCCCGGCCGTGATCACCAGGCGGGGGTCGGCCGACCAGTCGGCCTTCTGGCCGGGGCGGGCGTGCGCGAGCAGGCGTACCGCGCCGGGCTGGGCCACGGCGGACAGCGGGCGGCCGTCCAGCGGCGACCCGGCGACCACCTGGACCTCGGTGACCAGCAGCGCGTGCCGGCCGACCGGGATGGTGGCGATCACCGCCCGGTCCAGCAGCGCGGCGGCGAACGACGGCGCGGCGAGGTACGACACGCTGCGCGAGATGCCGATGCCGAACGCCTTCTGGACGCGCTCGGCGAAGTCGCCGTCGAACAGGCGCAGCACCACCCGCAGGTCGGGGGTGAGGCCCCGCGCGTTCAGCGCGGCCCGCAGGTTGACGTCGTCGTCGGTGGAGACCACGACGAGGGCCTGGCAGGTCTCGACGGACGCCGACCGCAGCGTCTCCTCCCGACCGGCGTCGCCGACCACCAGCGGCACGCCGAGCCGGTGCGCCAGCGACGCGCCCCGGGCGTCCGGGTCCTTGTCGATGGCGACCACCTCGACGCCGAAGTCGTTGAGCTGGGCCATGACGCGGGTGCCGATGTTGCCCAGCCCGACGACCACGACGTGCCCGGACCGGGCGGGCAGGATCCGGCCGGTGTGCAGGGCCAGCCGGGCGTTGACGATCCCGTCGACGACCACGGCCGTGATCAGCGGGATCAGCGCCAGCCCGGCCAGGTTGAGCACCACCTGCATGACCTGGGCGGCGACGGGCTTGGTGACGTCCGGGTCCTCGCCGGTGAGCGTGGTGACCAGGGTGAGGTAGAGCGCGTCGGCCCAGCCCACGTGCGCGGCCCGGGCGTTGAGCCAGCCCAGCCCGGCGATGACGGCCAGCAGCACCAGCACCGCGATGCCGATCTTGCGGGTGGCGAAGCTGCGGACCGCGCGCAGCAGCACGGCGACGGGCCGTCGGCGGCGGCGGGCCCGGACCAGCCGGCGGGCGGCCAGCTCCGTGCCGGGCGGCTGCCCGGTCGCCTCGGCCAGCACCACGTCCGCCGTGGCCTCGTCGGCGGGCAGGACCTGCGGCCGGGCCGCGTCCCGCGTGTCGGCCACCCCGCACACCACGTCCTTCTCGCGTACGTCGGCGCGGCGCGCCACGTAGAGGGTGCGCCCGCCGTGCCGGAAGTGCGTCGGGGCGACCTCGCCGAGGGCGGCGGCCACGAACGCGGGGGCGGCCATGGAGGCGTCGGAGAGCACCGCCGAGTCGGGGAAGAGCTGCCGCAGCCCGTTGGCGAGGCTGGTGTTGAACATCCGGACCACCAGCCGCAGCCGGGGCTCCACCTCCTGCGCGCAGAGCGCGGCGTGCATGTTGCCGACGTCGTCCTGGTGCAGCAGCGCCAGCCCGTCCGCGCCGGCCAGGCCGGCCCGCCGGAACGTCACCTCGTCGAGCCGGTCGGCGCGGACGACGTGGAGGCCGGGGACGTCGCGCCCGTCAGGGCCGTCGGAGCGGCGGCGCTCCGGCACCACCAGGGTGATCCGCGCCCGGCCGGAGTCCGGCTCGGTGGCGAGCAGCGCCCGCACCACCCAGTACGCCAGCGGGTCCGACCCGCAGACGACGTAGTGCGGGCGGGTCTCCCCGTTCATCCGCAGCCGCCAGCCGGTCGCGCGGCGCGCACGGTCACGCAGGGGCTCCGCCATGCGCCGAATCGTAGTCAGCGGCCCGGAGCCCGCGCAGCCCCATGATCATGAACGATCGTCGGCAACGATTGTCGCGCCTCGGGGCGGGTAGAGCGGGGCATGCAGACGTTCCTGCCGTACCCGGACTTCCTGGCCAGCGCGCGGGCGCTGGACGCCCGGCGGCTCGGCAAGCAGCGGGTGGAGGCCATCCAGGTGCTGCGCGGGCTGACCTGGCCGGGGTACGGCTGGCGCAACCACCCGGCGGTGAAGATGTGGGCCGGGTACGAGGAGGCGCTGGTCCGCTACGGCCTGGACGTCTGCGCGGTGTGGTGCGGGCCGGGGCGTGCCGACACCTGCGCGGCGACGCTGGTCGCCGACCTCGCCGCCGCCTGCGGCGTGACCGCCGTACGCACGCAGGCGGAGCTGGCCGCCGCCGGTGAGCTGCCGCCGTGGCTGGGCCGCGACGACCTGCACCGCAGCCACCGCTCGTCGCTGCTGCGCAAGGACCCGGACCACTACCGCCCGATCTTCGGCGACGTCGACCCGGGCCTGGAGTACGTCTGGCCCGCCTCCGACCGCGAGCGCCGCTGCCCCCCGCGCTGAGGCGCTGGGACGTGTAAGGAGGGGACCCTTCTCTACCGCATGCGTTAACAGGGGGCCCTTCCTTGCACCTCGGGCAGACTGGGCGCATGGCGCTGTCTCGGGTGGTGGGTCGGCTCGCCGGCGTACGCCGGCACGTGGTGGACCCGGGCGGCGGCGACGCCCACCGCGTGCCGCGCCCCGTGGAGGCCGTGGTGGTCGGCGGCGGGATCGCCGGTATGTCGGCGGCGGTGGTGCTCGCCGAGCGCGGGGTGCGGGTGACCGTGCTGGAGGCCGCACCGACCCTCGGCGGCCGGCTCGGCGCGTGGCCGCAGGAGCTGGCCGACGGGGTCCAGGCCAACGAGCACGGCTTCCACGCGTTTTTCCGGCAGTACTACAACTGGCGGTCGATCCTGCGCCGCGTCGACCCGGGGCTGCGGTTCCTCAAGCCGGTCCCGGGCTACCCGATCCTGAGCGCCGACTGGCCGGCGGAGGAGTTCGGGCGGCTGCCGCCGGCCGCGCCGGCCAACCTGCTCGCCCTGCTGCTGCGCAGCCCGAGCCTGCGCCTGGCCGACCTGCGGGCGATGGACCGGGACGCCGCGCTGCCGCTGCTCGCCTACGACCCGGTGCGCACGTACGCCGAGTTCGACGGCACCACCGCCGACGGGCTGCTGGACTCGCTGCGGCTGCCCGACCGGGCCCGCGCGATGCTGTTCGAGGTCTTCTCCCACTCGTTCTTCAACCACGAGGCGGAGATGTCGGCGGCCGAGATGATCGCCCAGTTCCACTTCTACTTGCTCGGCAACCCGGAGGGGCTGGCGTTCGACTGCCCCGACGAGGACTACGGCACCGCCATCTGGCGGCCACTGGCCCGGCACGTCGAGCGCCACGGCGGGCGGGTCCGCACCGGCGTCGCCGCGACCCGGCTGGACCGCACCCCCGACGGCTGGCAGGTGGGCGCCGCCGACGGCACGGCGTACCCGGCCGGGCACGTGGTGCTCGCCGTCGACCCGCCGGCCCTGGCCGCCCTCGTCGCCGCCTCGCCGGTGCTGGCCGGGGCAGCACCGGAGCTGGTGGCGGCGATGCCCGCGTTCGGCACCCCCGGCCCGCCGTACGCGGTGGCCCGCTACTGGTGCGACGGGGACGTCGACGCCGGGCGGGCGGTGTTCAGCGGGGTGTCCCGGCAGCCCACCCTGGACTCGGTGACGCTCTACCACCGGCTGGAGAACGAGTCGCGCCGCTGGGCGGAACGCAGCGGCGGCTCGGTGCTGGAGCTGCACGCGTACGCCTGCGAGCCGGGCGTGCCGGCCGAGGAGCTGGCGGAGCGGATGCGCGCCGAGCTGGCGGCGCTCTGGCCGGAGGCGGCCCGGCTGCGGGTGCGCGAGCTGCGGGCCCGGGTCGAGGCGCGGGCCCCGGCGTTCACCCCGGGCAGCCACGCCCGGCGGCCGGGGGTGCGCACCGACGCCGAGGGGTTGTACCTGGCCGGCGACGGCATCCGCACCGACTTCCCGAGCGCCCTGATGGAGCGGTCCGCGGCGACGGGGATCGTGGCCGCGAACCACATCCTGCGCGCCGAGGGCGGGGCGGCCGAGCCGGTCCACTCGATCCGTCCCCGCGGCCTCCTCGCCGGCAGGTAAGGAAGGGCACCTTGTTAACGCTTTCTGTATAGGAAGGGCCCCCTCCTAACAACGCCGCAAAACGCACCATCAGTGCATATGCTCGGAAAGCGCGAGAAGGCGCGGAGGTTGGACGGGGGTGTCGGCGGGTGTCGACGGTGCACCGGCGGGCCGCGGACGGCGAACCGGCCGCCGGCGGGTCGACGGCCGGCGGCGGGTCGACGGCCGGCGACGCGTACGGCGGGCGGGCCGGCGACGCGTACGGCCGGTCGGCCGTCGACTCGGTCGGCCACCGGGGCGACGACGCGGCCGGGCGGCCCCGGGACGAGCGGGGTTGCGTCGTGACGGCCCTGCGGCTGGGCTGGTGGATGGCCGACGCGTACCACCACGCGCAGACGGCCGACCTGTCGGCGCCGCGGCGACGCCCGGGCGGGCCGCCGGTGAAGCTGACCAACCTCACCGAGATGTCCGGCCGGCGGCGACTGCGAATGTACCTCGACGGGATCGACGTCGCGTTGGTCCAGATCGCCGAGCTGACCGGCACCGGTGCCACCGCGCCGTCCACCGCCGCCGCCCGGGCGGCCACGCCGGCCGAGACGACGACATCGGCACCGCCGACCGGGACGACGACATCGGCACCGCCGGCCGAGACGACGACATCGGCACCGCCGACCGGGACGACGACATCGGCACCGCCGACCGGGACGACGACATCGGCACCGCCGACCGAGACGACGACATCGGCACCGCCGACCGGGACGACGACATCGGTGCCGCCGGTCGAGGAGGCAGCAGTCCCGCCGGGCGAGGCGACGGCGGCGCTCCTGCTCGCCCTGGACGACCTCAACGTGGACGTGCTGCGCTGGGCCATGGCCGCCAACCCCCGGGTCGGGCTGGCGTACCGCCTTGGCCGGTCGCTGGCCGACACCGTCCGGCACGGGGAGGCCGAGCAGGTGCCGTGGCGCTTCGCCGGCCGGCAGCACGAGATCAGCCGGTGGCTCGACGAGCTCGCCAGCGTGCTGCCGCCGTACTCGGCCGCCGTCGTGCGCCGGTCGCTGCGGACGTGGGCCGACGCGGTCACCCGGGCCCGGGTGGGCGACCCGGCCGAGGCCGGCCTCGACGAGTTGGCCCGCGAGCTGCGCAACCAGGGCGACCGGTGGCGCAACGTGCTGACCGGCGGGCTGCACCCACGCGACCTGCTCGACGAGGAGGACTACGCGGTCGTCGCCCGGAACGTGATCATCCGGGACCGGCGGCTGGTCGTGCAGGCGGCCCGGGGGATCTTCTGGCCCGTGCTCGTACCCCTGCTGGTGGTGCTGTTCGCGGTGGTCGGGGTGAGCGCCGCCGCGGCGGCCGGCTCCCCCACCACCCGCGCGGCCGTCGCCCTGGTCGGGCTCGGCGCCGGGCTGACCGCGATCTGGCGGACGGTGTCCGGGCCGACCCTCGCCGTCGCCGGGGAGGTGAACCGGCCGCTGCTGGAGGGGGAGCTGACCGCGCGGATGGCCAGCCGGGTCGACGGGCCGCTGGCCGACGCGCGGGCCGCCGCCCAGACCCGACGGCCACGCCACCCGGGCCAGGTCCCCGGAGGATCGAAATACGTTGCCGGCCTCGCCCCCGCCGACCTACCGTGATCGCGCAAGGTTAACCAACCAGCCAGCCGGGAGACAGTCATGTCGTTGTCGCACGTCAGAGGCGTGTCGTCGACGCTGCCCGTCGACTGCTGCCGATTCGCCGAGCCCCGCGAAGGGTGGCCCGGCTGACGCGTGTCCGCACGCGCCGAGCCGCCCGTCCCCGCCGGACCCGGGCGGCTCTTCGCTGTCCGGCCCGGCCCCGCCGTCAGCCCTGCACGGAAGGAGACCCGGTGGACGCCGTCCTCGTCATCAACGCTGACCTCGGCCCGCTGCACCGGGTCACCGTCCAGCACGCGATCCGGATGCTCTGCCGGCGGGTCGCCGAGATCCACGAGGCCGAGCCGGACCGGGTGATCGGGGTCTTCCCGGTCCCCCGGGTGGTCCGACTCGTCCGGTACGTGGTGACCCGCTGGCGGTTCAGCGCCGGCCCGGCCTGGTCCCGGGCAGGCGTGCTGCGCCGCGACGACCGCTGCTGCGCCTACTGCGGCGGGCCGGCCAGCACCGTCGACCACGTCCTGCCCCGCTCGCGCGGCGGCCGGAACACCTGGCGCAACACCACCGCCGCCTGCTACGCGTGCAACCAGCGCAAGGGCGACCGGACGCCCGCCGAGGCGGGCATGCCGCTGCGGCACGAGCCGGCCGTCCCGAGCTGGGCGTCGCTGGCGGGGCGGTGACCGGCCGGCCGGCGGGAACGGGGGGCCGCGTCGGGGGTACGCCCCGGCGCGGCGCCCGCCGGCCCCGGCAGGGTCACCGCAGGCAGGGCCGGCGGAGGCAGGGCCGGACGTGGGCAGGGCCGAACGTGGGCGGGGCCGGCGTGGGCGGGGCCGGCGGAGGCAGGGCCGGACGTGGGCAGGGCCGGACCTGGGCGGGCCAGTCCACGCCACGGTCGCCTGCGGCCGGGCCGCCGGGGCCGGTCAGCGCTTGGTCTCGCGTACCCTCGGCACGACCTTGCCGTTGGCGCAGCTCGCCCTGACGTCGCTGACGTGGGTGGCGGAGCCGAGCACGACGCGGATCTCCCGGGCGGGGCCCGGCACGTACTCCTCGATCTGGTAACCGTCGGCCGGCGCGGTCGACGCCACCGCTGCGGTCTTCGCCGTGCAGGCGACCCGGACGGTGCCACCGCTCGCGCGCACCGCAACCGCGGGCGGCTCGGCGGGGGCCGGCTCGGCGGGGTCCTCGCCGGAGCCCGAAGCGGACGGCGCCGGGGACGGGGCCGCCGTAGCCGACGGCGGCCTGCCCGGATCGCCGGGAACCGACGGGCCCGGGGCGCCGCCGCCCGGGCCAGGGCTGGGCGCCTGGTCGCCCGGGTGCGGCGAGCCGTCGTCCCCGCCGGGGAGGCCGACTCCACCGGTGGGCTGGACCCCGCCGACGGGGGCGACGACCTCGTCGGCGGAGGGCGCCGGCGACCCGGTCGCACCGGTCGTTGCCGACCGGTGCGGTCGGGACGAGTCGGCGAGCGAGCCGGCGGTCGCCACGGCGATGACCAGCGCGGCGCAGACCACAAGCAGGGCCCGGTACCGCCGCCGGGCGGGGCTGCGACGTGGCGCAGGACGCGGCGTCGACCCGTGCGGCGCGGCACCGGGGCCGGCCGGGCCGTCACCGGCAGGGACGGCGGTGGCGGAGGCGGCAGGGACGGCGGTGGCAGCGGAGGCGGCAGGGACGGCGGTGGCAGCGGAGGCGGCGGCAGCGGCCGGCTCCGGCCGGGCCGTCTCCTCGGCCCGCATCCGGGTGACCACCGTCGCCAGTCGCGCCGCCGCCTCCTCGGCGGACGGCCGTGCGGCCGGGTCCTTGGCAAGGCAGCGCCGGCACAGCTCGCCCACCTCGGCCGGCACGCCGTCGACCGGTGGCAGGGGCCTCGGCTCGACGTAGACGTGGGCCCGCAGCATCTGGGTGGGGCTGTCGGTCTCCCAGGGCAGCTCGTCGGTGAGCACGAGGTGGACGAGCAGCCCGAGCGCGTAGACGTCGGAGGCGGGCACCACCTCCCCGGCGTCGAGCCGCTCCGGCGCCAGGTAGGAGGGGGTGCCCAGCAGCCTGCCGTCGAAGTCGATCTCCGGCTGGCCAACGGCGGCGGCCGTGCCGAAGTCGACCACCTTCGCTCCGGACGGCGTGAGCACGACGTTGGCCGGCTTGACGTCGCGGTGCACCAGACCCCGCGCGTGCGCCGCGGCGAGCGCGGCGGCGACCTCGGCGCAGATCCGCAGCCCCTCCACCGCCGGCAGCGGCCCGTCGTCGAGCCGCCGGGCCAGGGTGGGGCCGGGCAGCAGCTCCATCACCACGTACGGCGCGAGCTCCCCGGTGCGGGTCAGCGCCTCGCCGTAGTCGTAGACGTTGGTGACGTTCGGGTGCGAGAGCCGGGCGGCGGCCTTCGCCTCGGCGCGGATGCGTCGGCGGGCGGCCCGGTCCGAACCGAGCAGCACCTTGACCGCCACCTCGCGTTCCAGCAGCTCGTCGTACGCGCGGTGGACCACCGCCGTGCCGCCCTTGCCGATGCGATCTCCCAGGCGGTACCGACCGTTGAGGAATTGATCGATCTGCACCGCCACAGCGTGCCAGTATGGGCCCCGTCACACCAACCGATCATCGAGAGAGCCCGATCGGGCAGATCACCGCCCGGGTGCCGGGCCTTCCGGAGTGGAGGGTCCGCCGGCGGCGGGCGGGGCCCAGCCGAACCGGGGCGCTCGACGCCCGTTGGCCGCCGCCACCCCCTCCCGGGCCTCCCCGCTGTCCCGGACCTGCCCGTGCCACCAGGCGATCCGTTCCGCGTCGGCCCGGTCGTCGACGATCTCCTTCGCGGCGGCGACGGTGAGCCGGGAGCGCTCGGCGATCGTGGCGGTGAGCGCCGCCACCCGGGCGGCGAGCCCGTCCGGCGGCAGCACCTCGTCGACCAGCCCGATCCGCAGGGCCCTCGCGGCGTCGATCAGCTCGGCGG
Source organism: Micromonospora sp. NPDC002575 (assembly GCF_042889525.1). Classification (NCBI taxonomy): domain Bacteria; kingdom Bacillati; phylum Actinomycetota; class Actinomycetes; order Micromonosporales; family Micromonosporaceae; genus Micromonospora; species Micromonospora sp. NPDC002575. The sequence goes on from NZ_JBIARA010000001.1 coordinate 559,384, forward strand.
TGAAGAGCAGGTGCTTCGCGGCAGACGGGCCGACCAGCCGGGCCAGCCGCCGGGTGGTGGGCGCGGGATAGACCAGGCCGAGCCGGGCCGGCGGCACCCCGAACCGGGCGTCGGCGGCGGCGAGCCGCAGGTCGCAGGCCACCGCGAGCTGACAACCGCCCCCGACGCACGCGCCCTCGATGGCGGCGACGGTCGGCCGGGCGAACGCGGCGAGCCGCTCCTCGGCGGCGACGGCGATGCTGGCGTCACCGGCGTCGAGCAGCTCGTCGAGGTCACCGAGGTCGGCCCCGGCGCAGAAGGCGCCGGCCGCGCCGGTGAGCACCAGCGCGCGGACCCGCCCGTCGGCCTCCAGCCGGTCCAGCAGCACCGGCAGCCGCCGCCACATCGCCGGGGTCATCGCGTTGCGCCGCCCCGGGTTGGAGATCACGATCGTGGCCACCGGGCCGGTCGTCCCGACAATCAGCTCCGCGTCCGGCACCGCCACCACCCCCCGACCATAACGACGTGGGCCCGGCGGCCACCCGAGTGGGGTGGCCGCCGGGCCGGTGACCGGTGCGGCTACGTCAGGCGACGTCGTTCGGCTACGTCAGGCGACGTTGACCGCGGTGTCGTCGACGACGAAGGACGTCTGGAGCGAGGCGTCCTCGGTGCCGGTGAACTTCAGGGTGACGGTCTGGCCGGCGTACGAGGCCAGCGAGAAGGACTTCAGCGAGTAACCGGTGGCCTTGTTCAGGTTCGAGTACGTGGCCAGGGTCGCCAGCACCGTCCCGGACGAGTTGAGCACCTGCACCGTGAGCTTGTCGTACTGGATGCTCGTGGTGCTCTCGGCCGAGTCGATGTGCAGCCAGAAGCTGAAGTTGTACGAGGCGCAGCCGGCCGGCAGGCTCACCGACTGGGCGAGCGTGTCGGTGTGGCTGCTGCCGTAGCCGTTCAGCCAGGCGCTGTAGCTGCCGGTGCGGGCGGGCTGGTCGGAGCCGTGCTGGGCGATGACGCCGGAGGTGGCCGTCCACACCGTGTTGCCGGACTCGAAGCCCGCGTTGCCGAGCTTCTGGCCCGCGCCGGTGCAGCCGCCGACGCCGCTCACCGTCAGCGTGTAGGTCGCCGTGTGGTTCACCGAGGTGCCGGTGCCGGTGACCGTGACGGCGTAGGTGCCCGCCGGGGTGCTGGCGCTGGTGGCGATGGTGAGGGTGGACGACGCGCCCGAGGTCACCGACGCCGGGCTGAACGACGCGGTCGCGCCGGAGGGCAGGCCGGACGCGGAGAGCGCCACGGTCTGCGCGGTGCCGCTGGTGGTGGCGGTGGCGACGCTGGTGCTGGCGGAGCCACCGGCGGTCACCGAGCCGGAGGTCGGCGAGAGCGTCACGGAGAAGTCGTTGCCGGTCGACGAGCAGGGCGCGTCGCTGCCGGCCACGTTCACCGCAGTCCACGCCGCCTGGACGGCCTTGTACTCCGTGGAGCAGCTGCCGTACAGGTCGGTGGCCGCCCGCAGGGTGTACGCCCGCGCGGTGTTCGCCGGGTTGCTGGTGTTGACGTACGACGTGTTGGAGGTGAAGTACACGTCGAGCGCGCGGAACCAGATCTTCTCCGCCTTGGCCCGGCCGATGCCGGTGACCGCCGGGGCGGAGCCGCAGACCGGCGAGGTGCCGTACGCGGTCGCGCCGGTGCCCTCGGCGAGGTTGAAGTAGAAGTGGTTGCCGACGCCGGAGGAGTAGTGCACGTCCTTGTTCTTGGTGCTGGTGGACCAGCACGAGTCGGACGAGCCGTCCAGCGACGGGTTGTACATGTAGCGCAGCGGGGTGCCGTTGCCGTTGATGTTGATCTTCTCACCGACCTGGTAGTCGCCCGGGTCGCTCGGCGCGTTGGCGTAGAACTCCACCATGTTGCCGAAGATGTCGCTGGTGGACTCGTTGAGGCCACCGGACTCGCCGGAGTAGACCAGGCCGGCGACGGCCTCGGTGACGCCGTGGCTCATCTCGTGGCCGGCCACGTCGAGGGAGACCAGCGGCCGGGAGTTGCCGGAGCCGTCGCCGTAGGTCATCCGGGAGCCGTCCCAGAAGGCGTTGACGTAGTTGTTGCCGTAGTGCACCCGGCTCGGCACGCCCCGGCCGTCGCCGAAGATGCCGTTGCGGCCGTGCACGTTCTTGAAGTAGTCGAACGTCTTGGCGGCCCCGAAGTGGGCGTCGACGGCGGCCGACTGCCGGTTGGAGTTGGCGCCGGTGCCCCAGACGTTGTCGGCGTCGGTGAAGGTGGTGCAGCTCGACGTGCCGTTGTTCATGTCGCAGGTGGTGCCGTTGCCGCGCACCGGGTCGATCAGCTGGTAGGTGCTGCCGGAGAGCGTGGTGTCGATGGCGACCGCGCCGGTGTAGATGCCGGTCCCGCTGCCGGCGACCGACTCGATCTCGTCGTACGAGCCGATGTGCGCGCCGGTGACGGCGTCGGTGATCACGTGCAGCTTCGACGGGGTCTGCTTGTCGGCCTTCCAGCCGGAGACGACGGTCTCCCAGGCCAGGCGGCCCTTGCCGGAGCTGGCGTCGACGAAGAGCTCCGGGGCGCCCACGGCGGTGAGCGAGCCGGAGAACTGCTTGCGCGCCGCCGCCTTGGCCTTGGCCGAGGTGACCTTCGGGCTGGTGCCGAGGGTCAACGGGGCCGCGAGGCCCACCGACGCGCCGGCGTACTGGCCGTTGGCCGTGGCGTGGATGACGAAGTCACCGCCGTAGACGCGCAGGCCGTGGTACGTGCGGGTGTAGCGGGTGTGCGAGGCACCGCTGCCGTCCACCTTGGTCCGGACGACCTGGTAAACCTCCGCGCCGGTGCCCTGCACGACGCCGGGGTTGGCGCGCAGGACCGAGTCGGCACGGGCCGCGGCGGCGGCGTCCGGGGTGGGGGCGGCGGGAGGGGCCGCTTGCGCCGTGGTGGTGACGCAGGCGAGCAGGCCGCCGGTGAGCAGCGCTGCGCTCGCAGCGGCGAGGGTTTTCTTCACGTGCCCTCCTGGCAAGGAATGTGTGACGGGGGTAGTCACGCATGTAGATATAGAGTCACATCAACCAAAGGGGAAGCCCGCAACCGCTATCCGACCCCAACACTGGCCGAACGGATGAGTAACGGCAGGTGACGGAACCGGGCCGAGTCCGGACACGTCCTACCAATATGAGATCGACTCTCCTCCGCGTCGCGGTCCTCGCCGCCGTCGTCACCGCCTCGCTGGCGTCGGCCGGGTGCTCCGCCGGAGACCCGAGCACCCCCACGTCGGCCCCCTCCGGCACCGCCACCGGGTCGGTCCCCGCCCCCACCGGGCCGACGCCCGCCCCGGGCAGCCCGGTGACCACCGGCCCGGCGCAGGCCACCGGCACCGTCGCCCCGGCCGCCGCCGCCCGCGTGGTGGTGCGGCGCTCCGGCGGCTACGGCGGACTGGACGACACCGTCACCGTCGAGCCGGACGGCCAATGGACGGCCGTCGACCGGGCCGGCGCACGGCGCACCGGCCGGTTCACCGGGGCCGACCTCGACCGGCTGCGGCAGCTCGCCGCCGCCCCCCGGATCGCCGAGGGCGGCACGGACGACGGGGACGGTCACTGCTCCGACGCCTTCGCCTACCGGGTCAGCGTCGGCGGCACCACGGTCGACTGGACCGACTGCCCGGTCGCGGGCACGCCGCCGCCGGCCGCGGCGGCGCTGGCCGAGTTCGTGCTCACGGCCGCCCGCTGACCCCCGGAGTCAGGAGCGGTAGGCCGCCGCCAGTCGCGGCCCGTCGACCCGCTCGGCCGGCGAACAGGCAGCCAGGAGCCTCGCGTACGCCGGGGGCAGGCCCGCCGGGTCGGTGTCGTGCGGCAGGTGGTCCCCGGCCAGCTCGGTGGCGTACACCGGGACACCGGGCAGCGAGCGGGCGACCAGCCCGGCGGTCTGCGCGGCCCGGGGCAGCGGCCCGTGGTGGACGGCGGCGCCGCCGGGCCGGTCCTGACCGTCGGCGGGCCGGTCCTGCTCGCCGTGCCGGGCCAGGAAGAGCAGGCGGCTCGCCATCCGTCACCTCACAGGTCGGGAGGCGCGATGCTAACCCGCGCCTCCCGACGCCCGCCGGCCCGGCCGGCCGGGCACGGGCTCAGCCGCGCGGGAACATCTGCCCGATGCGGATCTTGTTGCCGAACGGGTCCCGGATGCCGAAGTCGATGCCGTACGGGCGCTCGGTCGGCTCGTCGGTGATCTCCACGCCCTTCGCCACCAACTCCTTGTGCGTCTGGAGGGCGTCGTCGGTGGTCATGAAGAGGTAGCCGCCCAGCGCCCCCTTGGTGAGCAGCTCCCGCACCTGCTCGGCGGTCGCCGGGTCGAGGGCCGGCGGCCCGGGCTTCTCCAGCAGGATCTCCCGTTCCGGGTCGCCCGGCAGGTTCACCGTCAGCCAGCGCATGAAGCCGAGGTCGGCGTCGGTGTTGACCTCCATGCCGAGCTTGCCCACGTAGAAGTCGAGCGCCTCGTCCTGGTCGAGCACGTAGATCTGGGAGCGGCTGATCGCGTTCATCGTCATGCCCGAAACGCTATGCGACCGCCCTGACCTGGTGCTTATCCAAAACTGCTGGGTCGCGTCCAGGCCTTGGCGAAACAGGCGGGCACGTCCGTCGGGGCCCTTCCCCGGCGGTACGCCGTCGGCGGCTCGCCCACGATCCGGTGGAACGTCCGGCTGAACGTGCCGAGGCTGGCGAACCCCACCGCGAAGCAGATGTCGGTGACGTCCCGATCGGTCTGGGTCAGCAGGTACATGGCCCGCTCGACACGGCGGCGTTGCAGGTAGCGGTGCGGGGTCTCGCCGAAGGTCGCGCGGAAGGTGCGGATGAAGTGCGCCGGCGAGACGTGCGCGATCCGCGCCAGGGCGGGGACGTCCAGCGGCTGGGCGTACGACCGGTCCATGGCGTCGCGGGCGCGCAGCATCGCCCGGTTGGACTCCTCCACGGCGCGGCTCATCCCGACTCCGTCCGGCCCGGCGACGGGCCGGCGCCTCGCAGCACCCCTGCCTGCAGGGCTGACGGTGCCAGGCTAGCAACGAGGACGCAGGCAGCCGACGGGTGCGCACGCCGCGCCGACGCGGACGCCGCACCGGCTCGGCGTGCGCGATGGTCAGACCTTTGAGATGATCTGGAGAGCGACGGGAGCGAGGGGCTTGACGCCCGCGCCGGGACGCCCGCCGGGATTCGTCAGACGGCTGTCCCGGGACGGCGTCGCTGTCACGCCACCGGGACGGCCCGGCGGGACGCCGGAACCGCCTTGTGGGACTGGAGCCCCCGGCCGGGATCGAACCGGCGACATCTCGCTTACAAGGCGAGTGCTCTGGCCAGCTGAGCTACAGGGGCGCATCGTGCGTGGTCAGCATAAGCGACAGAGCTGCGAACATCCCCCTCGGCAGCCCCTCCGAGCACGGAAAACGCAATCTTTCCGGCCCCGGAGGCGGCAGTTCGTCGCCGGCCCGCCGCAACCGTGCGGAGATTGATGCCCGGCTGTGCCCGACTGACCGGAATGTGTATGCCGTCCGTCGCACCCGATGCTTCATGTCTTGGCAGGTTACGAAAAGCCGTTTACCGTGCAGTGACACGGATGACACTTCCGGCGGCCCCAGGCTGCCCGGCGTGTCGCCCGATGGCCGGCGTCACACGACGCCGGTCGCTCCTTCACTCGGATCGTCCGGCACGTTCCTGCCGGTGAAAGGAAGCGCTCCAGCATGGCTACGGTCACCTACGCGAAGGCGTCCCGCATCTACGCGGGCACCGAGCGTCCCGCAGTGAACCAGCTCGACCTCCAGATCGGGGACGGCGAGTTCCTGGTCCTGGTCGGCCCCTCCGGTTGCGGCAAGTCCACCAGCCTGCGCATGCTCGCCGGCCTGGAGGACGTCGACGACGGCGCGATCTACATCGACGACCGCGACGTCACCCACCTGCCGCCGAAGGCCCGCGACATCGCGATGGTCTTCCAGAACTACGCCCTCTACCCGCACATGTCGGTGTACGAGAACATGGCGTTCGCGCTGAAGCTGCGCAAGACCCCCAAGGACGAGATCGACCGGCGGGTCAAGGAGGCGGCCGGGCTGCTCCAGCTGGAGGAATACCTCAGCCGCAAGCCGAAGGCCCTCTCCGGCGGTCAGCGCCAGCGGGTCGCGATGGGCCGGGCGATCGTCCGCGAGCCGCAGGTCTTCCTCATGGACGAGCCGCTGTCGAACCTCGACGCCAAGCTCCGGGTGCAGACCCGCACCCAGATCGCGTCGCTGCAGGCGAAGCTCGGCATCACCACCGTCTACGTCACCCACGACCAGGTCGAGGCCATGACCATGGGCCACCGGGTGGCGGTCATGCTCGACGGCGTCCTCCAGCAGGTGGACACCCCCCGGGCGCTCTACGACACCCCGGCCAACGTCTTCGTCGCGGGCTTCATGGGCTCCCCCGCCATGAACATCAAGACCGTCCCGTTCGGCGAGCAGGGCGCGGCGTTCGCCGAGATGAACATCCCGCTGACCCGCGAGCAGGCCGAGGCGGCCCGCGCCGAGGGCGGCAACAACAAGGTCACCGTCGGGTTCCGCCCGGAGGACTGCGACCTGGTCAGCCCGACCGAGGGCGGCATGCCCGTCGTGGTCGAGCTGGTCGAGGACCTGGGCTCCGACGCGAACGTCTACGGCCACGCCGCGCTGGAGGGCCACAACGAGCGGTTCGTGGTCCGCACCGACCGGCGCACCATGCCGAACATGGGTGACACCGTGTTCGTCAAGCCGCGCGCCGGGCGCACCCACGTCTTCAACGCCGCCACCGGCAAGCGGATCTGACGCAGCAGCACGAAAGGGGGCGGTCCGCCGGGTGGCGGGCCGCCCTTTTCGCGTACGCCTGCCGGGGCCGGACGCGCGCCGGGCCGCCCCCTGGTGCGGGGACGGCCCGGCGCGTCGGTCGGGTGCGGCGGGTCAGGACTCCGCGGCCCGGCGGCGGGCCACCTCGGCGAGGGTGACCGCGGCGGCGACGCTGGCGTTGAGCGATTCCACCTCGGAGACCATCGGGATGCTCACCGTCAGGTCGCAGGTCTCGCCGACCAGCCGGGACAGCCCGCGCCCCTCGGAGCCGACGACCACGACCAGCGGGCCGACGGCGGCCTCCAGGTCGTACAGGTCGGTGTCGCCGTCGGCGTCCAGGCCGACGACCATGAACCCGGCGTCCTGGCACGCCTTCAGCGACCGGGTCAGGTTGGTGACCTGGGCGACGGGCACCCGCGCCGCCGCGCCCGCGCTGGTGCGCCAGGCGGTCGCCGTGATCCCGGCGGCCCGCCGCTCCGGCACGAACACGCCCTGCGCGCCGAACGCGGCGGCGGACCGGATCACCGCGCCGAGGTTGCGCGGGTCGGTGACCCCGTCGAGGGCCACCAGCAGCGGGGCCGTCTGTTCCAGCGCGGCGGCCACCAGGTCCTCGAACGGCTCGTACGCGAACGGCGGCACCTGGAGGCCGATGCCCTGGTGCAGCACCCCGCCCGTCATCCGGTCCAGCTCGGCCCGGCTGACCTCCAGGATGGCGATGCCCCGGTCGGCGGCGGTGCGGACGATCTCGGTCACCCGGTCGTCGATCTCGATGCCGTGGGCCGTGTAGAGCGCGGTGGCCGGCACCTGGGCGCGCAGCGACTCCAGCACCGGGTTGCGCCCGACCAGCAGCTCCGGGCTGTCCTTCGCCGGGTTGGACTTGCGGCCCGGCGCGACCCGGGGACCGCTGCGACCGGCCGCCTTGCCGCCCCGGCCACCGGCGCCGCCCCGGAGGGTCGGCACCCCCCGGCCGCCGCCCCTGCCCCAGGTGGTGTCCTTGGTGCCCGGCTTGCCGACCTTCGGGGTGCGCCCCTCCTCGGCCGCCGCCCGGCGCTCCTTGTCCTGCTTCCAGGCGGTGCGCTGGGGCAACTTCTCGGTGCCCGAGTAGGCCTTGTGCCAGGGACGCTCGTCGGCGGGCAGGGTCTTGCCCCGGCCCGCGAGGGCGTCCCGGTTCTTGCCGCCGGAGCCCTTGGGGGCGCCTGCCTTCGACGTCAGTCGCCGGCCACGGCGCTGCGAGTTGCCGGCCATCAGTCCTGCTCTCCAATAGTCCAACGGGGGCCCTGGGGGGTGTCCTCGACCACCACGCCGGCCAGCTTGAGCTGGTCGCGGACGGCGTCCGCGGCCGCCCAGTCCTTGCGGCTGCGGGCCTGCGCGCGCTGTTCCAGGGCCAGCGCGACCAGTGAGTCGACCACGCCGCGCAGTTCGTCCGCGCGACCGCCGCCGGTCCAGGTCTCGTCGAGGGGGTCGATACCGAGGATATCCAGCATCGCCCGCGCGGAGCCGAGCGTCGTGCGGACGGTCACATCGTCGCCGGTCGCCAGGGCGGTGTTGCCCTCCCGGAGCACCTCCTGGAGCACCGCGAGCGCGGCCGAGGTGTTCAGGTCGTCGTCCATGGCGGCGACGAAGCCGGCCGGCAGCTCGCCGAGCCCGCCGGGGCCGACCCGCTCGGCGGCCCGCTGGACGAACCCCTCGATCCGCCGGAAGCCGCTGGCCCACTCGCGCAGCGAGTCCTCGGTGTAGTCGATGTGCGAGCGGTAGTGCGCCGCCGCGTAGTAGTAGCGCAGCTCGATCGGGCGCACCCCGAGCGAGGCGACGTACGCCAGGTCGAGGGCGTTGCCGAGCGACTTGCCCATCTTCGCCCCGCCGATGCCGAGCAGCCCGTGGTGCACCCAGTAGCGGGCGAACGGCAGGCCCGCCGCCTGCGACTGGGCGATCTCGTTCTCGTGGTGCGGGAAGGTCAGGTCGAGCCCGCCGCCGTGGATGTCGAACTCCTCGCCCAGGTAGCGCCAGCACATCGCCGAGCACTCGATGTGCCAGCCGGGCCGCCCCCGGCCCCACGGCGACGGCCAGTAGGCGTCGGCCGGCTCGTCGGGCTTCACGCCCTTCCACAGGGCGAAGTCGCGCGGATCGCGCTTGCCCCGCTCCGGGGCGTCGTCGGCGGCCTGCATGGCGTCGGGCGACTGCCCGGACAGCGCCCCGTACGCCGGCCAGGACGCCACGTCGAAGTAGACGTCGCCGGAGCCGTCGGTGGCCGGGTAGGCGTGCCCGGTGTCGATCAGCTTCGCGATCAGCTCGTGCATCTCGGGGATGTGCCCGGTGGCCCGCGGCTCGTACGTCGGCGGCAACACGTTCAGTGACCGGTAGGCGGCGGTCAGCGCCCGCTCGTTGGCGTACGCGATCGACCAGAACGGCCGGTCCTGCTCGCAGGCCTTGACCAGGATCTTGTCGTCGATGTCGGTCAGGTTGCGGATGAACCGCACCTCGAAACCCCGGGCCAGCAGCCAGCGGCGCAGCACGTCGTAGTTGACGCCGGAGCGGAGGTGGCCGATGTGCGGGGGGCCTTGCAGGGTGAGACCACACAGGTAGACCCCCACCTTGCCGGCTTCCCGCGGGACGAAGTCCCGCACCGATCGGGTGGCGGTGTCATACAGGCGTAGCGTCACGGCTCCAGGGTAGCCGTCCACGCGTTACCGGTTCGCCCCGCGCCGGGTCGTCCGCCGCCCCGCGTACCCGTTCCGTCCCGCGCCGGGTCGTACGCTGCCCCTCGTGGATGAGGCGGCGCGGCAGGAGCGCACGACGACCCGGATCGACGACGGCACGCGCGGTGGCGAGCGCGGTGGCGAGCGCGGTGGCGAGCGCGGTGGCGAGCGCGGTGGCGAGCGCGGTGGCGAGCGCGGTGGCGAGCGCGGTGGTGAGCGCGGTGGTGAGACAGCCCAGACGCTGGACCGGGGGCTGCGGCTGCTGCACCTGGTCGCCGACGCGCCGGGCGGGCTGACCGTCACCGAGGCGGCCAACCGGCTGGGCATCGGCCGCGCGGCCGTCTACCGGCTGGTCGGTGCGCTCAGCGGGCACGGCATGGTGCGCCGCGACACCGACGGCCGGCTGCGGCTCGGCGCGGGCGTGCTGCACCTAGCCAGGAGGGCCCAGCCACTGCTCGCCGAGGGGGCGCTGCCCGCCCTGCGGCGGCTCGCCGAGCAGGCCGGCGCGACCGCGCACCTGACCGTCGTCGAGGGCGGCGAGGGGGTCGCCCTGGCGGTGGTGGAGCCGAGCTGGACGTCGCTGCACGTGGCGTACCGGACCGGCACGCGGCATCCGCTGGAGCGGGGGGCGGCCGGGCGGGCCATCCTCGCCGCCCGCGCGGGCTCCGCCGGCCCGGTGAGCACCAGCGGCGAGTTGCAGCCCGGGGCGTACGGCGTGGCCGCGCCGGTCCTCGGCGTGCCGGGGCTGGAGGCGAGCGTCGGCGTGGTGGCGCTGGCCCCGCTGGACCCGGAGTCGGTCGGCGAGCAGGTGCTCGCGGCGGCGGCGGCGATCAGCGAGGCGCTGGCCCCCTGACCCAGGCCCGCCCCGGCTCAGCCCGTCCGGCGAGGCCAGGCCAGGCCCGGCTCGGCCCGGCTCGGCCCGGCTCGGCCAGGCTGGGCCCGCCATGTCGGCGACATGGCGGTGTCCTCGCCGCCGGATACCCCCACGTCGCCGACATCGCGTCCCCGCTAGCACATCCGGCGGCGGGTTGGGCGGTTATCCACAGGGTGGGGAGCCGGCGGGGCGGCCGGTTGTCCACAGGGGTGTCGCGGGGCGTGCCGGGACGGTGACGCTGGTCGACATGCCCCCACAACCTTCCCGCCCCACTGCCCTGGCCCGGCAGGTCTTCCGTGGCTCGGAGGCCGTCCGACTCGGGCTGCTCAGCCGGCACCAGCTCCGCGGCGCGTCCTGGCTGCGCCTGCGTCAGGACGTGTACGCCGACGCCCGCCTCCACCGGGACCACGGGCTGGCCTGCCGCGCCGCCGTGCTGCGGTTGCCGCCCGAGGCGGTGCTCGCCGGCCCGTCGGCGGCCTACCTGCTCGGCGTCGTGCACGCCGCCTCGTTCACCGACGACGTGCACGTGCTCGTCCCCAGGTCGGCCCGGATCGACTCACAGCCCGGCATCCGGGTGCACACCCTCGGCGCTGCTCCGATGCTCCTGCCAGTGGGTGGCGGCCCGGCCAACCGACCGGGCGACGGCCGGACAACCGACGACCACCCACTCGACGACCGCACCGCCGACAGCCGGACGGATGCGACGGGGACCACCGCCGGCCCGGCCTTCGGTCCCGCAGCCGCCGGCCCGGTCTCGGTCGACGTGACCGCCGCCAGGCCGGGCACCGACAACGGGGCCGCCGGGCCGGGCACCGACGTTGGGGCCGCCGCCGGGCTGGGCATCATCGACGGGACCGCCGCCGGTGTCGGGGCCCTGCGGTGGACGCAGGCGGCCCAGGCCGCGTGGGAGACGGCCGTGTGGCTGGAGCCGTTCCGGGCGGTGGCGATCGTCGACAGCCTGCTCGGCCGAGGGCTGGTCACCCGGGGCGACCTGACGGCGGTCGCCGAGCACAACGCCGACCGGCCCGGCGGGCGGCGCGCCCGCTGGGTGTTCGGGCTGGCCGACGGCGGCGCGCAGTCGCCACCGGAGTCGCACCTGCGGCTCCGGCTGGTGCTAGCCGGCCTGCCCCGCCCCGTGACCCAGCACCCGGTCCGGCTCACGTCGGGTCTGGTCCTGCACCCCGACCTGGCCTGGCCGGCCTTCCGGGTCGCCGTCGAGTACGACGGGCACTGGCACGCCGACGCCGAGCAGTTGCACCGCGACCGCCAGCGGCTCAACCAGCTCGTCGGGGCGGGCTGGGTCGTGCTGCACGTGACCAGCCGCCGGCTACACCGGGACTTCCCCGGGGTGGCCCGCGAGGTGCGCGCCGCGCTGGTCGCCCGCGGCTGGCGGCCATGACCCGCCCCGACCCGGCCGCCTGGCCGAGCGGACGGGGCCGGAGCCCGACATACCGACGCGCCGGGGCCGAGGGGCGGGGTCGGGGAGCGGGGCGGGGGCGGGGCCGCGCCGCCATGTCGGCGACATCGCGCCATCCCAGCCCCCTGGACCCCGCCATGGCGCCGACATGGCGCGACACCAGCGCCGCGCGAGGCCGGCGACGCGCGAGGGCCCGGGCGACCGTGGTCGCCCGGGCCCTGCCGAGTGGATCCGGGTTGTCACATGCGGGTCGTCACCGCGGCGTACGCGTCGATGATGCCGTGACCGTAGAAGCCGTTGAACGTCGAGCTGCCGGCGCAGTAGGCGTCGAACTCGGCCGGCCGGCCCTCGTTGGTGTAGGTCTGCAGCCGGGGCTCCGGGCAGGCGCGCTCGGCGGCGGTGCGGTAGAGCTGCCGCTCCACCTTGTCGGGGTCCATGCCCAGACCGCCCTTGACCTTCTTGCCGTACTTGCTGACGATCAGCGCGGCGACGCCGCTGACGTGCGGCGACGCCATCGAGGTGCCCTGGAGGTAGGTGTAGTAGCCGCAGTCGCCGTTGGCCTTGCACTCCTTGAAGACCGACTCCTCGAAGCCGGCGACGATGTTGCCGTTCTCGTCGACGGAGCCCTCCTCCTGGAGGACGTGCTTCGGGTACGCGGAGAGGATCATGTTGGAGTCGAGGCGGTAGGTGTCGGTGCCGTACCCGTCGCGGAACCAGCCACCCGGCGCGGCGACGGCGATCTGCTCGGTGCCGTAGTTGGAGTAGTCGGCCTTCTTGCCGGACGGGCCGACCGCCGACACGCCGATCACGTGCGGGCCCTCCACCGGGAGGTCCCAGCAGCTCGCGTTGTCGATCGGCCGCTCGTACGGGTCGGCGCCGTAGTCGGGGCTGGAGAAGTCGGTACGCGGGGCGCCCAGGTCCTCGTGGTTGTTGCCGAGCGAGCCGACCAGGGTGACGCCCTTGCGGTGCGCGTAGTTGAGCGCGCGCGTCATGGCCTCGATGATCGCCCGCTGCTCGGCCTGCGCCTCCGGCGAGTCGGCCGGGTTGGCCGTGCAGTTGTAGAGCCACGGGTCGACATAGAACGACATGTTGACCACGTCCAGGCCGACCTTGCCGGCGTGCACCAGGGCGTTGACGACCGGGTCGAGGAAGAAGTAGCCGGAGTCCTGGCCGCCCTTGAGCTCGACCAGGGTCACGTTCGGGGCGACGCCGGAGAGGCCGAAGCCGTCGGCGGCGGCGCCGATGGTCCCGGCGACGTGGGTGCCGTGCCCGCCGTCGTCGGTGCCGACCGGGTCGAGGCAGCTCGCCACCTCGCACTCGCCGTCGACCTCGGGGATGTCGGGGGCGAAGTTGCGCGACAGTGACCAGCTGAAGTTCGCCGCCAGGTCGGGGTTGCTGGCGTCGAGGCCGGTGTCGAGGACGCCGACGGTGACCCGGCGGTCGCCCGGCTCCACCTTGCGCGCCTTGTCGGCCCGGATCATGCCGAGGCCCCAGAGCTTGTCGTCCAGGGGGTCCAGTTTCGCGCCCCGCTTGGCGGGAGCGCCCTTCGGCTTCGCCTTGGCCTTGGCCTGGGCGAGGAGGTGCTCCTGCTCGACCCGGTCGAGCTTCGGCTTGCGGCCGATGGCCTTCTTCTCGGCCGCGCCGAGCAGGGCGGCGTTCGCGGCGGCCCGGCTGGCGAAGTCGGCGCGGTCGCTGGTGACCTGGTACAGGCCGACCTCGTCGGTGCGGGACACGACCGTGCCGCCGGCGGCCTTGATCGCGGCGATCGCCGCGTCGGCGGAGACGCCGGACTCCGCCACGACGGTGAACTCCCGGGTCACGGTCGGCTCGGCATTCGCCGGGCCCACCACGCCGGTCACCGTGAGTGCCAACGCCGTTGCGGTTGCGACGGCACCGGCGGTGAAGCGCTTGCTCACCACATCAGATCCTCTCGTTGAGGGACGTGGCAGCCATCCCATACCACCGGGGGACGTTCCGCTAGATGGGAGTCCGTATTACACGGCAATCAGGCTTTCGTCGGTCCGCTGTCATCCAGCGCCGGCGGGTCCGCCGACCCGGCGGGCTCGCGGCCCCGCCCGGCCGGGTGGCCTACGCGCCGCTGGGTTCGACCCGGGCGTACCGGTCGAGCACGTCCGGCAGGGCGGCCAGCGTGGACACCTCCGCGTCGGCGGGCACGCCCTCGGGGCGGGGCAGCCCCGCCCGGTTGAGCCACACCGCCCGCATCCCGGCCCGCAGGGGCGCGACGACGTCGTGGCTCGGCGAGTCGCCGACGTACACGATCTGGCGCGGGGGCACCCCGGCGGCCTCCACCACGGCGGCGAAGAACTCCGGGGCGGGCTTCTTCGGCAGGCCGTTCTCGTGCGCGTACACCTCGAAGGTGAACTCGCCGGTGAGCCCGCAGCGTTCGGCGCGGCTGTTGCCGTTGGTGGCGTAGCCCAGCGTGTAGCGCGGGCGCAGGGCGGCGAGCGCGGGCAGCGCGTCGGGGAACGGTCGGGTGAGCGCGAAGCGCCGGGCGAAGAAGAGCGCCGAAAGGTCGTCGAGGTGCGCGTCGAGGCCGGCCCGGGCCAGCGACCGGGCCAGCGCGGCCCGCCGGATCTCGTTGACCGGCGCGGCGCTCAGCGCCCCGAAGACCGCACCCCAGTCCGACTCCAGGTCCGCGAGGCTGACCCCGGCCGCCGCCGGGGTCAGCCGCCGCATCTCCTCCAGTACGGCCACCAGCCCGCCGGTGACCGCCGGGCGCAGGTCGAGCAGGGTCTCGTCGGCGTCGAACACGACGTGGGTCAGCATGCCGGCAAGGGTGCCACCGAGAGGGCTCGCGGGCCACGTCGGCCCTGTTCGCGGGTGGTCATGCCTCGGCCGCGAGGGCGGGCTCGGCGGGGCGGGCGGGCGACCGGCCGGCGGCTCGCGCCTCGCGCAGCTCGTCGACCCGGACCAGGGCGACCCCGGCGACGATCAGGGCGCCACCGAGCAGCTGCACCATTCTCGGCAGCTCGCCCAGCACCAGCCAGGCGATGAGCACCGCGAACATCACCTCGGTCAGCCCGACGAACGACGCCAGCCGGGCACCGAGGAGCCGGGCCGCCGCGATCCCGGTCAGGTACGCGACGACCGCCGCGACCAGCGACAGGCCGGCGATGGGCACCAGCCAGCTCGTGCGCTGCCCCGCGAAGGTCACCTCACCGAAGGTGGCCCGCAGCGGCAGCGCCCCGGCGAGGCCGAGCACGAGCAGGGCCGCCGCGCCGACGCCCATGCCGGCGCTGGCCATCGTCACCGATGGCAGGCCGTCGTCGATCCGCCCGGCGATCACGAAGTAGCCGGCGAGGCCGACCGCCGCGCCCAGCCCCCAGAGCACGCCGGCCGGGTCGAGGCGACCGCCGCCGGTCACGTCCAGCACGGCGGGGAGGCCGGCGAGCGCGGCCACCGACCCGGCCACGGTGAGCCGGCGCGGGCGCTGCCCGTGGACCGCCCACATCCAGCCGACCACGAGGACGATGCCCAGGTATTCCAGCAGCAGCGCCACCCCGACCGGCAGGTAGCGGACGGCGTTGAAGAAGCACGCCTGCGCCACTGCGACGGCGAGCAGCCCGAACGCGCCCACGGAGGCGAGGTTGCGCCGCAGCACGTCCCACCGGCCGCGCAGGGCCAGCGCCGCCGGCACCGCGAGGACGGCCGCAGCGCTGCCGACCCGGGCGATCACCACGGCTTCCGCGGACCACCCGGCCTCGATCAGCGAGCGGGCGAAGGTGCCCGAGGTGGCGAAGGTGACCGCCGACAGCAGCGCCAGGCCGAGACCGACGCCGGTGGGTCGTTGACGCATCGACTCTCCCCGGATGTCATGAGTAAAGTTGCTTATGCTCGTGACGCTAGATCGGCCGGCCGACAGGAGTCAAGTTGCTTTTCGCCCATGACACCGAGCCCGCGCTGGTCGCCGCCGCCGCGCTGGTCAACACCGGGGGCAGCCACGGCGAGGCGCTGCCCGACGTGGCGGCCCTGGGCGCGTTCCTCGCCACGCACGGCTGGACTGGCCGGCACGAGCGCACCGAGGCGGAGCTGCGGTCCGTCCGGGACCTGCGCCCTCGGCTGCGCCGAATCTGGCACGCCGACACCGACGAGGTCGTCGCCACCGTCAACGCGCTGCTACGCGAGACCGGGGCGCTGCCGCAGCTCATCCGCCACGACGACGAGCCGTACCACCTGCACGCCGTGCCGAGGGACGCGCCGCTGGCCACCCGGATGGCCGTCGAGGCCGCGATGGCCCTCGCCGACCTGGTACGCGGCGACGAGCTGAGCCGGCTGCGCGTCTGCGACCACCCCGACTGCGACAACGTGCTGGTCGACCTGTCCAAGAACAGGTCCCGCCGGTACTGCGACGCCGGCTGCGGCAACCGTGCGGCGGTCACCGCCTACCGGGCCCGCCGGGCCGCCGCCCGGCCCTGACCCGGGGCGCTCGGCCCCGCCCCCGCTGGGCTGCACGTCATGTCGGGCAGGTGGGGGTATCCCCGCCGCCGGATACCGCCATGTCGCCGACATGAAGTCGATCAACCGGCCTCGCGCGCCGCCCACTCCTCGCGGAGCAGCTCGTACTCGACCTCGCCGTGCTCGGCACCCTCGATCGGGTCGTCCCAGTCGAGGTGAAACGTGCGCACGTACCGCAGTCCGGCCTTCTCCATCACCCGCCGGGAGGGCGTGTTGACCGCCATCGTCTGCGCCCACACCCGGGCCAGGCCGACGGTGGCGAACGCGTACCGGAGCAGGGCACGGGACCCCTCGGTGGCCAGGCCGCGCCCCCACGCCGCCCGCCGCAGCCGGTACCCCAGCTCGGCCTGCGTCACCGGTTGCGCCGCCGCCGGGGCGTCCAGGGCGAACCAGCCGAGGAACGTCCCCGTCGCCCGGTCGACGGCGGCCCACCGGCCCAGGCCAGGGCACCGGTCGTACCCGGCCAGGAGGCGGGGCAGCAGCTCGCCCCGGACCACGTCGGCCGGGGTCGGCCGGCCACCGGTCAGGTAGCGCATGACCTCCGGGTCCGAGTCCAGCTCCGTCAGGGCGTCGGCATCGGCCGCCGTGAACCGGCGCAGCCGCAACCGCCCCGTCTCGAGCAGGACCGCCCCGGACCCGTCGACCGCCGTCATCCCCGTCACCCCCTTCACGCTGAAGATCATGTCGGGCGGGTGGCGGTATCCCGACCCGCCGGATACCGCCACGTCGCCGACATGAAGTCGGTCAACCGACCGGCCCGGCGGTCACGAGGCGCTGCCGGCCATCAGCCAGCGGGTGACGGGGACCCGGATCAGGACGTTCTCCCCGGCGGACCCGGCCGGGGCGGTGACGTCCCAGTCGTACTTGCGGCGGAACCCGTCATCGACCCACTCGGGGAACGGCTGGCGCACGATCATGGCCGCACCCTCGGCGACGACCGGGAACTTGCCGTCAGGCAGCGCCAGCGACACCCGGGGATCGACGACGATGTTACGGACCTTGCGGTTCCGCTCCTGCGTCCAGATCCACCACTCGTCGTCCCGGAACAGGAACCAGACCGGCGTGACGTGCGGCGAACCGTTCGGCCGCACCGTGCACAGCCAGACGATCCGCTCCTCGGCGAGGCGGTCCAGGACCTCCGGTCCGGGCACCGTGTGGCCGGTCAGCGGGGGACCGCCGCGACGAAGGCCCGCCACGCGTGCGCGTCGACGGTCAGCACCGGCCCCGAACGGTCCTTGCTGTCCCGCACCCCGACCACCCCGGGAAGACCGGAGAGATTCGTCGCCACCTCCACACACTGGTCGTTCGACCCGCTGCGGCTGCTCTTCCGCCAGTGGGCACCCATCAATTCCATGACTCCGCCACTTCCCTCAACCGATCGATCGACTCCTGTGGGGGCAACGCCGCGCCGAGGGTAGCTTCCCAGGTCCGCTGGAGACGACGCAGATCCTCGGGCTTGTCCAGTTCCTGCCCGCCGATCTGGCCACCGAGGAACGCCAACTCGACGTCGTCGGACAGCGTCGCGAGGATGAACGGTCCGTTCAGGCCCGGATACTCCTCGGCCGTGCAGGGCACCACGTGCACCCGCACCCCCGGAGCTCCGTGGCCAGCCGCGCAAGATGCGACGCCTGGTCACACATGATCTTGCGACTGCCGACGCGGCGCCGGAGCACGGACTCGTCGACCACCGCGACGACACGGGGCTGCCGGTCTCCGTAGAGGACTGCCTGGCTCTCCATCCGATCGTCAAGCCGGCGCTGCGCCTCCTCGGCATCGAGCAGGTCGTCTGCTTCGAAGACGGCGCGGGCGTATGCCTCGGTCTGGAAGAGGCCGGGCACGTGCAGCGGATCGAACCAGCGCAGCGCGCGGGCCTGGTCCAGGATCGCCCGCCAACCGCGCAGCCAGACCTGGGCCTTGTCCAGGGTGACCAGCTCGGCGAGCATGCGACCGAAGAGGCCGCCGGTGTCGAGCGCCTCGTCGAACAGCTTCAGGTATTTCGGGGCGGGCGGCTGCTGCCCCAGCTCGACCGCGCCGACCAGCGACGGCGAGTAGTTGATCGCCTTGGCCAGCTCCTCCTGGCTCCAGCCCCGGCGCATCCGCGCCCGGCGCAGCTCCGCGACCAGGAAAGCCGCCGCCGTCATCTGCCCACCGGTCATCAACAACCGCCCTCCACCCTCACGGTGATCCACTCCGATGTGCCGCCACCTGCGGAGACGCCCGGAACACCCCGGCTCTGGCGACGGCCGAAGACGCTTCCGAAAGTAGCGACCCGATCACCAGACTGTGAAGGGCGGACGGCCAAAGTGGCCTATCCCCCGGCCCCGTCGTCCGCCCGGGGGCCGCCCCGCTCCCCCGGCCGGGCGGTCCCCGACCAGGGGGCGATGACGCAGACGACTCAGCTCCCTAGGGAGGCCGTTCCATGTCCCGAGCCGCGCGCGACCGACGAGCCGTACCCCCGCCGACCCCGCACGCGGCGCTTCGGCCGCTCTGGCTGTGCCGGGCCTGCGCCGCGCCCTGGCCGTGCGCGGCACCGATGACCACCCCGACCCGGCGCGACCCGACGGGTGAGCGTCAGGGGTGTGTCATGCGGAGCAGGTCGAGGGCCTCGTCGAGCTGCTCGGCGGTGAGTTTGCCGTTGGCCACGTGTCCCCGGGCGATCACCACGTCCCGGATCGCCATCTCCTTGGCCAGCGCCTCCTTGGCGATCGAGGCGGCCTCGTCGTACCCGAGGTGGCGGTTGAGGGGGGTGACGATCGACGGCGAGCCCTCGGCGTACGCGAGACAGACGTCGGCGTTCGCGACCAGGCCGGCCACGCAGCGGTCGGCGAGCAGGCGGCTCGACGCGGCCAGCAGCTTGATGGATTCCAGCAGGTTGCGGGCCATCACCGGCAGCATGACGTTCAGCTCGAAGTCGCCCTGCGACCCGGCGAAGGCCACCGCCGCGTCGTTGCCGACCACCTGCGCGCAGACCTGCCGCACGGCCTCGGCGACGACCGGGTTCACCTTGCCGGGCATGATCGACGAGCCGGGCTGGAGGTCGGGGATGCGCAGCTCGCGCAGGCCGGCGCGGGGGCCGGAGCCCATCCACCGGATGTCGTTGGCGATCTTGTAGAGGCCGACGGCGATGGTGCGGAGCTGCCCGGACGTCTCCACCAGCGCGTCCCGCGCGCCCTGCGCCTCGAAGTGGTTGCGCGCCTCGCTCAGGGGCAGCCCGGTGGACTCGCGCAGCTTGGCGATCACGGCCGCCGCGAAGCCGAGCGGCGTGTTGATCCCGGTGCCGACGGCGGTGCCGCCCAGCGGCAGCTCGGCCAGCCGGGGCAGCGTCGCCTCCAGCCGCTCGACGCCGTAGCGGACCTGGGCGGCGTACCCGCCGAACTCCTGGCCGAGGGTGACGGGCGTGGCGTCCATCAGGTGGGTGCGGCCGGCCTTGACCACGGTCTCGAACTCGGCCGACTTGGTCTCCAGCGCCCCGGCGAGATGGGTCAGCGACGGGATCAGGTCCTCGACGACGAACTGCGTCGCCGCCAGGTGGATGGACGACGGGAAGACGTCGTTGCTGGACTGCGAGGCGTTGACGTCGTCGTTCGGGTGCACGTCCCGGCCCAGCTCCCGGCTGGCCAGGGTGGCGACGACCTCGTTCGTGTTCATGTTGGACGAGGTCCCCGAGCCGGTCTGGAACACGTCGATGGGGAACTGGTTGTCGTAGCCGCCGTCGGCCACGTGCGCGGCGGCCGTGGCGATCGCGGCGGCCACCTCCGCGTCGATCACGCCCAGCTCGCCGTTGACCTGCGCCGCCGCGCCCTTGATCTGGGCCAGGGCCTTGATCTGCGCCGGCTCGATGCCCCGGCCGGAGATCGGGAAGTTCTGCACCGCGCGCTGGGTCTGCGCCCGCCACAGCGCCTCGGCGGGCACCTCCACCTCGCCCATCGAGTCGCGTTCGATCCGGTAGCCCGCTGCCTCTGGAGTCGTCACGCATACCATCCTGCCCCGCCCGCCGCCGGCCCGCAGATGATCGCCCGCCCCGGCGGACGGGCGGGCCGAAAGTCGAAGGCGCGGAGCCAGTCACGTAATTAAGATCATGGAATCGTCGCCTTCCACGAAAGGGCCTGACTTGCAGCTCAACGGGGGTTCCACCGGCGTTCGTCCCGGACGCCTGCGCCGCGCACCGCGCCGCCTGACCACCATCGGCCTCGCCGGCCTGCTCGCCGCCAGCGGCGCGCTGGCCGTGACCGCCGCGCCGGCCGTCGCCGGCGTGACCCGGTACGTCCTGCCCACCAGCGTCAGCTACACCGACGCCCGGCAGCCCGCCCTCGCCTTCCCCACCACCGCCGCCGACGTGCCCGTCGGCACGTGGGAGGCCGACGGGGTGAAGCACACCGCACGGGCCTACTTCACCTTCGACCTCACCCCGTACCGGGGCAAGGAGGTCATCGTCGCCCAGGTCGTCACCGGAGAGTCCTCGGTCGCCGACTGCACGAAGCCGCGCGAGCTGGAGCTGTGGCGCACCGACACCCCGGCCGCCGCGCCCACCTGGAACACCGCGCCCGCCGTACGCGAGAAGGTCGGCGACGTCGGCCCCACCGCGCCCTGCCCGGCCGGCTACCTGGAGCTGGGCGTCACCGAGGTCTTCCGGCAGGCCGTCGCCGACGGCCGCGACTCGCTCACCCTGATGGCCCGGATCGCCGGCGACCACGAGGACAACAAGCACTTCGGGCGGCGAATGGAGAAGCCGGGCGTCTCGCTGGAGGCCAACGCCGCGCCCGACGTGCCGGGCAAGCTGACCGTCGCGGGCCGGGCCTGCGCCGACGGGCTCCTGGTCGGCACCACCACGCCGACCCTCACCGCCGAGGTGACCGACCCGGACAAGCTGGAGCCGTACGCCGGGGACCGGGTGCGGGCCACCTTCGCCTGGTGGCCGGTGGACCGCCCCGCCGAGCGCACCGAGTGGACCTCCTCCGCCTGGTACGCCCCGGCCACGATCCAGTACACGGTGCCCGGCGGCCTGCTGGTCGACGGGGGCACGTACGCCTTCACGGTCCGCGCGGCCGACGAGCGCGCCGCCTCCGGCTGGTCGCCGGAGTGCCGCTTCGCCGTCGACACGACCCGCCCGCCCGCGCCCACCGTGGTCTCCACCGACTACCCGTCCGACCGGAGCTTCCCCGGCCACGGCGGCCCGGGGATCGCCGGTGACTTCACCTTCACCAGCGCCGCCGACGACGTCGCCGGATTCTGGTACGGCCGCTCCGGCCTCACCACCTACGCCGCCGCCGGCCCCGGCGGCACCGCCACGGTCAGCTACGCCCCCGACGGGTACGGCCCGGACTGGCTCAACGTGCAGGCCGTGGACCGCGCGGGCAACCGCTCGCCGCAGACCCGGTACGAGTTCTGGGTGCGCAACACCGCGCCGACGGTCACCGACGGCAACCCGGACGGCTGGCTGGGTCAGCCGCGCGAGTTCACGTTCGCGCCGAACATGACGGACGTGGTCGAGTACGTGTGGTCGCTCAACGACGGCACCCAGCGGACCGTGGCGGCGGACGTCGCCGGCACCGCCACGGCGACGGTCACGCCGACGGCGGTCGACAACACGCTGCACGTGCGCAGCCGCACCCGCGACGGGGTGCTCTCCGGCGACGCCGGATACACGTTCTCCGTGCGCACCGCCCCGTTCGTCACCTCCGAGGACTGGCCGTTCGACGGGACGCCGGGCGCGCCGGCCGGCACCGAGGGCAGCTTCACGTTCACCCCGGCGATGGCCGACGTCGCCGAGTACGTCTACGCGTTCGGCCGTGGCGAGGAGCGGACCGTCCGGGCGGGCGCGGACGGCAGCGCGACCGTCTCGTACACGCCGGCCGACGCCGGGTACCACACGATCGAGGTGTTCAGCCGGACCAGCGCCGGGGTGGAGTCCGAGCCGATCGGCCTGGCGTTCTATCCCGCCTCGGTCGCGCCGACCGTGGCGTCCGAGGCGTACCCGCGCAACGCGACCGGCGGCGGGCCGGGCGTGCCGGGCACCTTCACCTTCGCCCCGCACGCCTCGGTCACCGGCGTCACCTCGTACGTCTACCAGTTCCGGGGCGAGCCGGAGCGGACGGTGGCGGCGAACCCGGACGGCACCGCCAGCGTCGAGTGGACGCCGTCGGCGTACGACAACGAGTACGGCGGCTGGGTGGAGCTGCGGGTGCGGGCGCGCACGGCCGCCGGGGTGACCACCGACGCGCAGTACTACTCGTTCCGGGTCGACCCGCAGAGCCCGCTGGTCACCTCCGAGGTGTTCGGCTGGCAGGGCGGCGCCGTGGTCGGGCAGACCGGCGATTTCGTGTTCACCGCCCAGCTTCCGGGCACCACGGAGTTCGTCTACTCGTTCGACGACGGCGCGGAGGTCACCGTGGCGGCGGGGGTCTTCTCCGGCCCGGCGTACTACAGCATCTTCATCGACCCGAGCTGACCCACGGGCCAGCGATCCCGTTCGACCGAGAGGAGAAGATCGCGCTCGATCAGGGAAAGAGTGGCAACACCCCCAGTCGGAGGCCACTCTTTCCAGGATCGAGCACGATCTCGGCCTGCATCTCCCGCCCGCGCCACATGCCCCAGGCGTCAGGGCTCGCGAGAGGAGGTGCGCTCCGCCGTGCGCGGACGGTCAGCGGCGGCCGACGGTGAGGACCGGCTTGGTGACCTCGGCGAAGAAGTCGTTGCCCTTGTCGTCCACCACGATGAACGCCGGGAAGTCCTCCACCTCGATCTTCCACACCGCCTCCATGCCCAGCTCCGCGTACTCGAGGACCTCGACGTGCCGGATGCAGTCCTGCGCGAGGCGGGCGGCGGGGCCGCCGATGGAGCCGAGGTAGAAGCCGCCGTGCTGGGCGCAGGAACGGGTCACCTGGGCGGACCGGTTGCCCTTGGCGAGCATCACCATCGAGCCGCCGGCGGCCTGGAACTTCTCCACGTACGCGTCCATCCGGCCGGCGGTGGTCGGGCCGAACGAGCCGGAGGCGTACCCCTCGGGGGTCTTGGCCGGGCCGGCGTAGTAGACGGCGTGGTCGCGCAGGTACTGCGGCATCGGCTCACCCGCGTCGAGCCGCTCGGCGATCTTCGCGTGCGCGATGTCCCGGGCGACGACGAGCGGGCCGGTCAGCGACAGCCGGGTCTTCACCGGGTACTTCGACAGCTCGGCGCGGATCTCGGCCATCGGCCGGTTGAGGTCGACGCGCACCACCTGCTCGGCGTCGAGGATCTCGTCGGTGACGTCGGGCAGGTAGCGCGCCGGGTCGGTTTCGAGGCGCTCCAGCCACACGCCCGACGGGGT
Source organism: Micromonospora sp. NPDC002575 (assembly GCF_042889525.1). NCBI lineage: Bacteria > Bacillati > Actinomycetota > Actinomycetes > Micromonosporales > Micromonosporaceae > Micromonospora > Micromonospora sp. NPDC002575. The sequence goes on from NZ_JBIARA010000001.1 coordinate 582,964, forward strand.
GATCTTGGCGACGGCCTGCCGGTCGGCGGAGCAGGACACGGCGATCGCCACCGGGCACGACGCGCCGTGCCGGGGCAGCCGGACGACCCGCACGTCGTGGCAGAAGTAGCGCCCGCCGAACTGCGCCCCGATGCCGAAGTTGCGGGTCAGCTCCAGCACCTCCGCCTCCAGCTCCAGGTCGCGGAAGCCGTGCGCGGTCATCGAGCCCTGCGTCGGGAGGGCGTCCAGGTACTTCGCGGAGGCGTACTTGGCGGTCTTGAGGGCGTACTCGGCGCTGGTGCCGCCGATGACGATCGCCAGGTGGTACGGCGGGCAGGCGGCGGTGCCGATGAGCCGCAGCTTCTCCTCCAGGAACTGCATCATCCGCGTCGGGTTCAGCAGGGCCTTGGTCTCCTGGTAGAGGTACGACTTGTTGGCCGACCCGCCGCCCTTGGCCATGAACAGGAACTTGTACGCGTCGGGGTGCCCGTCCGGGTCCTCGGCGTACAGCTCCACCTGCGCCGGCAGGTTGCTGCCGGTGTTGCGCTCCTCCCACATCGTCAGCGGGGCGAGCTGCGAATAGCGCAGGTTGAGCTTGGTGTACGCCTGGTAGACGCCCCGGGAGATCGCCTCCGCGTCGCCGCCGTCGGTGAGCACGTGCCGGCCGCGCTTGCCCATCACGATGGCGGTGCCGGTGTCCTGGCACATCGGCAGCACTCCGCCGGCCGCGATGTTCGCGTTGCGCAGCAGGTCCAGCGCGACGAAGCGGTCGTTCGGCGAGGCCGCCGGGTCGTCGATGATCGCCCGGAGCTGGGCCAGGTGGGCGGGGCGCAGGAAGTGGGCGATGTCGTGCATCGCCTCGGCGGTCAGCGCGGTCAGCGCGGCCGGCTCCACGGTGAGGAACCGGCGCCCGCCCGGACCGTTGACGACGTCGACACCCTCGTCGGTGACCAGGCGATACTCGGTCTGGTCGGCACCGGTCGGCAGCAAGGGAGCGTAGGAGAACGCGGCGGCACTGCTCATGAGCGGAAAGCCTAGGGCAGACCGGTCGATCGCTCGCACCCGACGGGTGCCTGAAGGGACCTCGCTCTCAACACCCCGGCCCCACGGCGCTCAGCAGAGCTCCCGCTTCGGGCCGCAGCGGTCCTCGTCGGCCGGCCCGTCGCCGCCGCCCGGACCGTCGTCGCCGGGGTCGCCGCCGCTGCTGCCGGGGCCGGGGACACCGGCGTCGCCGCCGGGCACGGGGGCGGCGCCGCCCGCGCCGAAGCGGACGTACCCGATCTCGCGGCCCTCGCCGATGACCATGCCCGCCGGGCCCACGGCCAGGGCGTTGGCCGAGGTCCGCAGCACCAACAGCTCCTTTCCGGTACGCGGGTCCAGCGCGATCAGCCGGTTTGGCTTCTCCTGCGTGAGCACCGCCGCGTACGGGGTGAGCGTCGCGCCGTTCTTCTCGCCGGTGGGCCGGGTCCAGCGGGTCCGGTCCGCGCCCAGCTCCCGGGCGAGGATGGCGCGCTTGTCGGCGGTGCGCAGCAGCGCGTACCGGTCGTCGACGGCGATCAGCTTCTGCCCCTCGTCGTTGACCTGGAGCAGCCGCCCGTCGTACCCGTCGATGACCGCCTCCCGGCCGTCCGGGGCCACGCCGATCAGCACGTTCCGCGCGCCCTGCGGGTCCTCCCGCTGCACGCAGCCGGCGCTGTCGGCGGTGCGCAGGTTGATCCCGGTGCGCCGCCACACCTGCTTGCCGGTGGCCGGGTCGTGCGCGGTGAGGGTGAACGCGCACGCGCCGTCCTGGCCGACCGCCCTGATCCGCAGCATCCGGCCGCCGACCACGGCGAGCCGCTCGTCGCGGCTCGGCTCGACGTTCTGGAGCACCCGGCCGGTGGCGGTGTCCACCACGTGCACCCGGCCGTCGACGGGGAAGCCGAGCAGCGGCGGGACCGGCTCCGGCCCGGCCACCCCGGCGTCGATCCGGTTGGCGGTGAGCCGGCGGGTGCCGAGCAGGTCGGGATTGTCGGCGAAGAGGCCGGTGCTGACGCCGGGCAGGAACGCCGTCCACAGCGGCGCGGTGCCGCGCGGGTCCCAGGCGCTCAGCGTGCAGTCGGTCGCCTCGACGCAGCGGGCGTCGAGCAGCAGGTTCCGGTACGTCCACACGGCCACCGCGTCGTCGTCGCGGCGGCGGGTCGCGCCGGTGGTGGGGTCGAGCACCTCGTACCCCTTGACCAGGAGCTTGCCCACGGCGACGACGGGGTCGCGGTCCCCGCCGGCCACGGCGGCCCAGTCGGCCTTGCGGTCCCACAGCTGGGCGCCGGTGGCGAGGCTGCGCGACTCGACCCGGGTACGCTGCTCGACGATCACGGTGTCGCCGGCGATGGTGACGCTCTTCGGGGTGCCGCCGACGCGCTGCTGCCAGATGACGTCGGGCTCGGAGATGGGCTCGCTGCGGTCGACCCAGTCCCACACGCCCGGCCACGGGTTCCACACGCCGGCCACGGCGAGGGCGACCACCGTGACGAGGCCGAGCAGGAACCAGCCACGCATCCTGAGGCCGCCCACCTTCGCCACACCGGACACGGTAACGACGATCACCGCCGCCCCGAGCGCCGGTGCGGCCGTGTCGCGGCGCTTTCTCGGTGACCGACGTGTTAATAGGGGGCCCTTCCTCGACAAAAGGCGTTAGGAAGGGGCCCTTCCTTCTCCCCGGGCGGCGGAGCGGACCAGGGGGAGCGTCCGGTACGGGATCTGCTGGGCGAGCGCGATGATCGTCGACGCCCGCCGGATCCCCTCGTACGCGACGATCTGGTCGATCACCCGCTGGAGGTCGGCGTTGGAGCGGGCGACGATCCGGCAGAGCAGGTCGCTGGAGCCGGTGATGGTGTGCGCCTCCAGCACCTCGGGGATCGCCGCGAGGTGGGCGGTCACCGGGTCGTGCCCGAGCCGCTGGCTGATCTCCAGCGTGACGAAGCTGGTCACCGCGAAGCCGATGGCGGCCGGGGAGATGTCCGGCCCGAACCCGCCGATCACCCCCCGGTCGACGAGCTTGTCGAGGCGGGCCTGGACGGTGCCCCGGGCCACCCCGAGCCGCCGGGAGCACTCCAGCACCCCGATCCGGGGCTCCTCGGCGAAGAGTTCGATCAGTCGCGCGTCCAGCTCGTCGAGCTGGACATCCTGCACAGCGGTCACGGGTGACGACCATACCGAATGCGCAACCTGACCAGGGCTATCCGCGACTGTTGCTCAACCGAATCCGTTCCGGCGATGCTTCCTGGACAACCAGCCCACGGCGGCCCACGAGGCCGGCCGGTACGCGAGGGAGGCCACCGTGACCCAGGCGATCGACCGACCCAAGCCCACCGAGGAGATCGACGTCGACCGGCTCGTCGGCGCCGTCGACCACGACATCAGCCGCGACCCGTTCCCGGTGAAGGCGCTCGACTACGTCCACTTCATGGTCGGCAACGCCAAGCAGGCGGCGCACTACTACTCGACGGCGTTCGGCATGACCTGCGTGGCGTACCGGGGGCCGGAGCAGGGCTTCCGCGACTACGCCGAGTACGTGCTGACCAGCGGTTCGGCCCGGTTCGTGCTGACCGGCGCGGTGCGCCCCGACGCCCCCGGCGCGGAGCACGTGACGAAGCACAGCGACGGCGTGGTGGACATCGCGCTGGAGGTGCCCGACGTCGACGCCGCGTACGCCCACGCCGTCGCGCAGGGCGCGACCGGCCGCACCGAGCCCACCGACCTGAGCGACGAGCACGGCACGGTCCGGTTCGCGGTCATCGACGCGTACGGCGACACCCGGCACACCCTGGTCGACCGGTCCCGCTACACCGGACCGTTCCTGCCCGGCTTCGTGGCCCGGGGCCCGATCGTGGACCGGCAGCCGATGATCGACGCCGGCCTCCAGCCGAAGCGCTTCTTCCAGGCCGTCGACCACGTGGTCGGCAACGTGGAGCTGGGGCGGATGGACGAGTGGGTCGACTTCTACAAGCGGGTGATGGGCTTCTCCAACATGGCGGAGTTCGTCGGCGACGACATCGCCACCGACTACTCGGCGCTGATGAGCAAGGTCGTCGCCAACGGCACCCGCAAGGTCAAGTTCCCGCTCAACGAGCCGGCCGTGGCCCGCAAGAAGTCGCAGATCGACGAGTACCTGGAGTTCTACCAGGGCCCGGGGGCCCAGCACATCGCCGTGGCCACCAACGACATCCTGGCCAGCGTCGACGCGATGCGGGCGGCCGGCGTCGAGTTCCTGGACACCCCGGACTCCTACTACGACGACCCGGAGCTGCGCGCCCGGATCGGCCGGGTGCGGGTGCCGATCGAGGAGCTGAAGGCCCGCAAGATCCTGGTCGACCGGGACGAGGACGGCTACCTGCTCCAGATCTTCACCAAGCCGGTGCAGGACCGCCCGACCGTGTTCTTCGAGCTGATCGAGCGGCACGGCTCGCTCGGCTTCGGCAAGGGCAACTTCAAGGCCCTGTTCGAGGCCATCGAGCGGGAGCAGGAGAAGCGGGGAAACCTGTAGCCACCTGCGACACTGTCGAGCGTGACCCAGCCTCAGACGTACCCGACGCCGCCGGCCGGCGGGCAGCAGCCCGCCGGCTACCCGCCACCGGCCGGTTGGGGGCCGCCGGCCGGTTGGGGGCCGCCGCAACCCAGGTATGCGCCCGTGCCGGTCAGTCCCGGCGGGCAGCCGCTGGCCAGCTTCGGCGACCGCCTGCTGGCCTTCCTGATCGACAGCGCCGTCGGCGGTGTGGTCGTCGTGACGCTGTTCCTGCCGGCCATGATGTACGTCTGGTTCACCGTGTTCGACCAGTTCACCCGGACCGAGCCGGTCGACCAGTTCCTCGGATACCGCCCCAAGTCGTTCCTGACCGACTTCATGCTGCCGCTGTTCCTGGCCGAGCTGGGGCTGGTCGTGCTGATGCTCGGGCTCTACTGGCTCTACCACGTCGAATACCTGCGCCGGTCCGGGCAGACGCTGGGCAAGAAGGTGATGAAGATCCGGGTCGTCCCGCTCGACCCGACCCGGGCGCTCGACCGGGGCATGGCCGGGCGGCGCTACCTCGTGCAGTTCGTCGCCGCCACGGTCGTGCCCGGGTTCAGCTACCTCGACGGGTTCTGGCAGCTCGGCGACAAGCCCTGGCAGCAGTGCCTCCACGACAAGTTCGCCCGGACGGTCGTCGTTAAGGTTGCTCCGTGAGCGTGCAACCAGGCTGGTACGTCGACCCCGCCGATCCCGACACCAGGAGGTACTGGGACGGTGAGGGCTGGATCGGCGCGCCGATCCCGGTCGACGCCACCCCGCCGGAGGGCCCGCCCCCGGTCGAGCCCCCGCCCCCGGCCAGCCCCGCCCCCGGCGAGGGCGGTCCGGCCGCGCCGACGACCTCCGTCCCCGGGCCGGCCGGCGGGCCCGGCACGCCGCCCGCCCCGGGCCCGTTCCCCGGCTGGCCGGGGAACGGCCAGCCCCCGTTCCCCGGCCAACCCCCGTTCCCCGGGCAGCCCCCGGTCCTCGGCCAGCCGGGGACGCCCGGGCCGGGGTACCCGCCCGGGTGGGCGTACCCGGGGTGGTCGGGGCGTCCGCCCGTGCCCCGCCCGCACGGGCTGCCGCTGGCCTCCTTCGGGGCCCGGTTCCTCGCCCGGCTGATCGACTTCGGCGTGGTGTTCCTGCTCAACGCCGTCGTCAACGGCTGGTTCGTCTACCGGTACGTCGAGGAGGTCACCCCGTACTTCCGCGAGGTGCTGCGGCGGAGCATGGCCGGCGACACCTCCACCGACGGGCTGCCGCAGCCCGGCGAGCAGGCCGGCGGGCTGCAGGTCGCCATCCTGCTCATCGCCACCGCGCTCTGGTTCGCGTACGAGGTGCCGGCGATGGCCGGCAACGGGCAGACCCTCGGCAAGCGGCTGCTCGGCGTGCGGGCCGTGCCGGTCGAGGCCGACCAGCCGCTCGGCTTCGGGCGGGCGCTGCGCCGGTGGAGCACGCTGGGCCTGCCCACCCTGCTGTGGTACTGCTGCGGCTTCGGCCTGCTGCTCCAGCTCGTCGACGCCGTGTCGCCGCTGTTCGACCACCCGCTGCGGCAGGCGCTGCACGACAAGCGCGCGCAGACCGTGGTGGTCCGGCTCCCTCCCCGCACCACCAGCCCGTCCGGCGGCCCCGCCGAGCCGGCCGACGACCCCGCCGCCCCCGCCACCCCCTCGGGAGACAAGCCATGACCGACACCGGACGTCACGAGCCGCCGCTGCGGCTGACCCGCGCCGACCTCGACGCGCTGCCCAACTACGTGCCCGGCCGCAGCCCCGCCGACCTGGCCCGCGAGCTGGGCCTGCCGGAGGCGATCAAGCTGGCCAGCAACGAGGTGCCGTACGGGCCGCTGCCCGGCGTGGTGGAGGCGGTCGCCGAGGCGGTCGCCGGCTCGCACCGGTACCCGGACATGGGCGTGGTGGCGCTGCGCGAGGCGCTCGCCGAGCGGCACGGGGTGCGCCCCGACCGGATCGCCACGGGCTGCGGGTCGGTGGCGCTGGCCGAGCACCTGGTGCGGGCCACCTGCCTGCCCGGCGACGAGCTGCTCTACTCGTGGCGGTCGTTCGAGGCGTACCCGATCATCGCGGCGACCAGCGGCGCGACCAGCGTGCGGGTGCCCAACGACGCCGGGCACGCACACGACCTCGACGCGATGGCCGCGGCGGTGACCGACCGGACCCGGATGGTGCTGGTCTGCAACCCCAACAACCCGACCGGCACGGCCGTACGCCGGGCGGAGCTGGACCGGTTCCTCGACGCCGTCGGCGAGGACGTGCTGGTGGTGATCGACGAGGCGTACCGGGAGTTCGTCACCGACGCCGAGGTGCCGGACGGCCTGACCTACCTCGACCGGCCGAACGTGGTGGTGCTGCGCACCCTGTCGAAGGCGTGGGGGCTGGCGGGCCTGCGGATCGGCTTCCTCGTCGCCGCGCCCGAGGTGGCCGCCGCCGTGCGCAAGGTGGTCACCCCGTTCTCCACCAGCATGGCCGCCCAGGCCGGCGCGCTCGCCGCGCTCGCACAGGCCGACGAGGTGCAGCGGCGCTGCGCGCTGGTCGTCGCCGAGCGGGACCGGGTCACCGAGGCGCTGCGCAAGTTCGTCCCGGACGTGCCGTCCAGCCAGGCGAACTTCGTGTGGCTGCCGCTGGGCGACCGGGCGGTCGAGTTCGGCAGGGCGTGCGAGGCGCGTGGCGTGATCGTTCGACCGTTCCCGGGCGACGGGGTGCGGGTCACCATCGGCACCCCGGCCGAGAACGACGCGTTCCTCGCCGTCGCGGAGTCCGCCCTGGCCTGAGCCGCCCCGGCCCTGGCCTGAGCCGCCCCGGCCCGAGCCGGTGCCGCTCACCCGCTCAGGTGGCGGCGAGCAGCACCGGCTCGGACATGAGGAAGTAGCGCTGGTCGTCGGCGTCCGGGGCGACCGGCTCCCGCAGCCGCTCCACCGCCACGTAGCCGCCGCCCGCGTACGCCAGGCCGGCGGCCCAGCCGATGCCGTCGCGGCCCACCTCCAGCCGGAAGCGGGAGCGCTGCGCGCCGGTCCTCGGGTCGAGGGTGACCAGGTCCCGGGTCTCGGTCAGCACGTGTACCCGGCCGGGCTGGACGGCCAGGATCCGGGCCGGGCCGAGGTCGGCCCGACGCCACAGCTCCTCGCCGGTGCGGGCCGACCGCGCGGTCACCACCCCGCCGGCCGTGCCGACGACCCGGTCGCCGTCCAGCTCCGCCCCGGCCTGGTCCAGGGCCGGGGCGGCGACCGGATCGCCGGCGCCGACCAGCCAGCCGCGGCCCGCCCCGTCGGCGAAGCCCTCGACGCGCAGGCCACGGCAGCGGGAGCGGGGGCTCACGCAGCCCACCGGGGTGACGGTCAGGTCGGCGGTGGCCCCGGCCGGCGTCAGGCGGGTCGTCGGCGTGCCGGTGGCCACGTCCCGGAACTCGACGGCAGCCGGGGTGGCGCACCGGTCGACGGCGACGAGCTGCCCCGCCGACGTGGTGGCCACCGCGTCTCGGCATCCGCCGTCCACGTCGGCCGACCAGAGCCGCCGGCCGTCGGCGAGCGCGAAGCCGGCGATCCGCTCCGGGCCCGCGACCACCAGGACGGGCCGGCCGTCGGCGGCGCGGGCGAGGAACAGCCCGGGCGGGGCCCACACGGTGCCGGCCCCGGTGCGGCGGGCGGTCCAGCCGGCGGCGGGCTCCGGGCCGTCGGCCTGCCAGGCCACCCGTCCGGTACGCGCGTCCAGCGCCACCAGCTTCCCGTCCGCCCAGCGGCTGACGACCGTCGTCCCGTCCGCCACCACCCCGCTGACCTCCGCCGGCCACCGCCGGTACGACCAGTAGGGGGTGACCCGGTTGCGGGAGTCGGCGGGCTGGTCGGCGTACACCTGGCGGGTGGCGGCGTAGACGCGGAGCCGGCCGTCCACGATCAGCGGGGCCGCCGGCAGCCGGCCCACCACGCCGATCGCCGGGGTGGCCGTGGCCGGGTAGGCGGCGCGGGCGGGGGTCTCCACCTCGGCCGGCGCGAGCACCCGGTGGACGACGAAGGCGACCGCCGCGACGCCGACGAGCGCCGCGAGTGTCATCGCGACGCCCCGCCGCCCCTTCGCCACAGTCATGCCGCACCTCCGCCCGGCACCCTACCGAGGCCGGCCCGCGCCGCTGCCGGCCGGCACCCGGCCCGCGGTCAGGCCGCCTCGGCCGGCGTCGGTGGGCGGGCGGCGCGGGAGAGGTCGGCGAGGTCGCGGCGGAAGGTGCCCTCGACCGCGCGGGCGGCCAAACCGCCGAAGAGCAGGGCCAGCACCCGGCCGTACGGCGCCGTGGCGACCGCCTCCTGCGCGACGGTGACGGCGGTGCAGGCCCGGCGGCGGCGCTGGACGGTGCGCAGGGCCCAGGTGGTGCGGTAGGCCACGCCGATGCCCGGCGAGGCGAGCACCAGCCGCCGCAGCGGAACGCACTCCACCACGACGAACTCCTCGGCCTGGGTGCCCCCGTCCGGGCGGGTGCGGGTCTCCCGCCAGGCCGTGCCGGGGGCGAGCGGGCCGGGGGTGAGCAGCTCGACAGCGCCGACCGTGCGGAGCCAGTCGGCGCGGACCGGCAGGTCGACCAGGAGCCGCCAGAGGTCGACGGCGGGCGCCTCGATGAACGCGGTGACCGTGACCGTCGACATGACACCTCCCGTGTCGTCCACGGTACGACCGGCGAGCGCGCGGTGGGGCCCCAGCGGCGGAACTTCCGCCGCTGGTGGCCGATCCGGGGGTGACGGGGCACCCCGGGGTGGGTTCAGGCCAGGAAGCGCCCGGCCCGGATCGCGTCGACGAACGCGGTCCAGCCCGGCGGGCTGACGGTCAGTGCCGGGCCCGCCTGGTCCTTCGAGTCGCGTACGGCGACGACTCCGGCGCTGCCGACGAGGTTGTCCGCCACCTCGACGCACAGCCCCTGGTCGTTCGAGCGGCTGCTGGTGCGCCAGACGGCGCCCGCAAGGTCGATCATGTTCGTTGCCTCCACTCCGTTGGGACGTCCCACGACGACCGGGCGGCACCTTCCGGAGCCGCCGGCCGGGTTCCGCCACGCGGGGAACCCGGCTCGATCAACGGAGCTGGACCGCCCCCCGGTCGCACATCGGGTGCGACCGCGATCTCCCGCTGTCACCGGGTGGAGGCCGCCGGTCCGACCGGCCGGACGGAGGGCGCGGCGGGACTCGGCGGGCGGCGGGGTGCGCGGGGGTCAGCGGGCGGGGCGGATGGTGCCGGTCACCTCGCCGAGGCCGATCGTGGTGCCGTCGGGGCCCGGCGCGGTGGCGGTGATGGTGACCGTGTCGCCGTCGGCCAGGAAGGTGCGCTCCGCCCCGCCGACCGTGACCGGCTCGGCCCCGCCCCAGGTCAGCTCCAGGAACGAACCGACCTGGTCCCGCCGGGGGCCGGAGACGGTGCCGGAGGCGTACAGGTCGCCGGTGCGCAGGGACGCGCCGTTGACGGTGAGGTGCGCCAACTGCTGGGCGGGCGTCCAGTACATGGTGGCGAACGGCGGCTCGCTGACCCGCTCGCCGTTCCACTCCACGGCCAGCCGCAGGTCCAGCCCCACGTGCGGCACGTCCCGCAGGTACTCCGCGACCGGCGGGTCCTGCTCGGGCGCGGGCACGAACGCGTCGGCGAGCGCGTCCAGCGGGGTCACCCAGGCCGACACGGAGGTGGCGAAGGACTTGCCGAGGAACGGGCCGAGCGGCTGGTACTCCCATGCCTGGATGTCCCGCGCCGACCAGTCGTTGACCAGCACCACCCCGAAGACGTGGTCGGCGAAGTCGGCCACTGAGACCGGCTCGCCGAGCGCGCTGGGCACGCCGACGACGAAGCCCACCTCGGCCTCGATGTCGAGGCGCACGGACGGCCCGCAGACCGGCCCGTCCGGGGTGGCCCGCTGCCCGGCAGGGCGGACGATCGGCGTGCCGGACACCACCACCGTGCCGGCCCGGCCGTGGTAGCCGATCGGCAGGTGCTTCCAGTTGGGCAGCAGCGGCGGCTGGCCGGGGCGGAAGATCTGCCCGACGTTGCCGGCGTGGTGCTCGGAGGAGTAGAAGTCGACGTAGTCCGCCACCTCGAACGGCAGCAGCAGCTCGGCGTCGGCCAGCGGCACCAGCAGCGGCTCGACGGCCGGCCGGTGGGCGGTGTCGGTGAGCAGCTCGGTCACCCGCTGCCGGACGGCGGTCCACTGCGGTCGCCCCAGCGCCAGGAACGCGTTGAGCGTGGAGCGGCCCAGCGCGCCGGCGGCCAGCACCAGCCCGGCCGCCTCGGCCGCGCCCAGGTCGAGCACGAACTCCCCGACGCGTACGCCGACGCGGGGGTCGTCCCCGCCGGAGCGGAACACCCCGTACGGCAGGTTGCGCACCCCGTACGCCGAGCCCTCGGCACCCGTCACCCAGGTCATGCGTCCTGTCCCCCGTTCACGTCGTGTCCCCCGTTCACCAGGCCCAGCCGGACCAGGTCGGTCAGTGGCTCGGTGATGCTGCACGAGCCGTATCCCATCCACAGCGGCCGGTCGGCGGCGCGGGCGGCCCGGGCCCGCTCGACCAGCGGCACCGGGTCGGTGGTGCCGAGCACGGCGGCCACCTCGTCCACCCCGGCCCCGTCGGCGGCGGCGAGGGTCGCGGCGAGCACGTTGCCGAAGCCGTGGTGGGCGAAGCCGGTCTCCGGGTCGCGGTGCCGCAGGGCGTGGTGCAGCCCGGCGGTCAGTTTGAACGGCAACTCCCGGTCCCGGCACGCGCAGATCACGGCGGCCAGCTCGGCCGGGGTGGGGAACAGCTCGGCGGCCAGCCCGCCGGTGCGGAACTTCGCCGCCACCGGCGCCCCTTCCGCGCGGGCGGCGGCGACCGCGTCGAGCGCGCCCATCAGCCCGAACGTCAGCGGCAGCTCGGCGTAGACGGCGACGCCGGCGCACCGCCCGGCCAGGCCCAGCAGCGCGGCCAACCCCGGCAGGGGGTCCTCGCCGCGCTTGGCGACGGCCACCTCGACCTGACGGGCGGTGACGCCGGCCGGCAGGGCGGCCAGCGCGGCCGGCAGCCCGTCGATCCCGGTGTCGCCGATCAACCCGACCACGAGGCCGCTTCCGGCGCTGTCGCCGCCGGGCGCGCCGCGCCCGGCCGGGTCGCCGGCTGGACCGGTCGGCGGGCCGCCTGAACCGCCCGGCCCGCCGACCAGGCCGCCCAGCTCACCGGAGACGACCGCCGAGGCGGGCACGAGCAGCGGGCCGACCAGGTCGGCGTACCAGGAGTCGCGGTGCCGGCGGTGCGCGGCGAGCGCGTCGGGCAGCGCCGCGCTGCCGGGCGGGAAGACGGCGGCGTCGTCGACGAGGCCGGCGAGGAGGTGTGGCACGTGCGTTGACACGGAACAAGAACTTACGGGACGCTACAAGGAACGGACAACAGCGTCCGGTTATCGGACGCCAATGCCCGGTGAACGGGACGAATCGGGAGGCGACATGCCGTACTACCGCAGCGTCGGCGAGGTGCCCCGCAAGCGGCACACCCAGTTCCGCCAGCCCGACGGCACCCTCTACACCGAGGAGCTGATGGGCCAGGAGGGCTTCTCCGCCGACTCGTCCCTGCTCTACCACCGGCACGCCCCCACCGCGATCGTCGCCGCCGAGGCGTACGACCCGCCGGCCGTCACCCGGGTGCCCAACCTGCCGCTCAAGCCCCGCCACCTGCGCACCCACCAGCTCGACGGCACCGGGGCCGACCCGATCCTCGGCCGGCGCTACCTGCTCGCCAACGACGACGTGCGCATCGCGTACGTGTCGGCCGACCGGCCGTCCCCGCTGTTCCGCGACGCCACCGGCGACCACTGCCTCTACCTGGAGTCGGGCTCGCTGCGGGTGGAGTCCCCCTTCGGCGCGCTGGACCTGGTGGCCGGCGACTACGTGATCATCCCGACGTCGACCATCCACCGCCTCGTCCCCACCGGCGACGGGCCCGCCCGGCTGCTGGCCGTCGAGGCCGCCGGGCACGTCGGCCCGCCCAAGCGCTACCTGTCGGTGCGCGGCCAGTTCCTGGAGCACTCGCCCTACTGCGAGCGCGACGTCCGGGGGCCGGACGCCCCGCTGCTCGTCGACGGCTGCGACGTCGAGGTCCTGGTCCGGCACCGGCGCGGCTGGACGAGGCACGTCTACGCGCGCCACCCGTTCGACGTCGTCGGCTGGGACGGCCACCTCTACCCGTGGGCGTTCTCCATCCACGACTTCGAGCCGATCACTGGCCGCATCCACCAGCCGCCGCCCGTGCACCAGACGTTCCAGGGCCCCAACTTCGTGATCTGCTCGTTCGTGCCCCGCAAGGTCGACTACCACCCCGACGCCATCCCGGTGCCCTACCACCACCACAACGTCGACTCCGACGAGATGCTGTTCTACACCGGCGGCAACTACGAGGCCCGGCGCGGCTCCGGCATCGGGCAGGGCTCCATCTCGCTGCACCCGTCCGGCTTCACCCACGGCCCCCAGCCCGGCGCGGCCGAGCGCTCGATCGGCGTCGACTTCTTCGACGAGCTGGCCGTCATGGTCGACACGTTCCGCCCCCTCGACCTGTGCGACGCGGCGAACGAGTGCGAGGACCCGGCGTACGCGTGGACCTGGGCCCGGCCCGCCGCCGGCTAGGACGCCACGACCACGGAGGCGTCGACCCGGCGGGCGGGCCGGCCGGTCAGCTCGGGCACCGTCGTCGAGACCCGCCCGTATTGCCCCGACCGGACGGCCCGCCCGAGGGCCACGAGCGCCGCCGCCACCGGCGCGGGGGTTCCCGCCTCGACCAGCCCGTCCCGGTACGCGTCGTCGTCGACGTGGACGACCTCGACGGGCCGGCCGAGGCGCGCCCCGAGCAGCCCGGCCAGGCCAGCGGCGGTGAGGGCCTCGGGCCCGGTCACGTCGAGCGTCCGCCCCGCGAGGCCACCGGCCCGCTCCGCTTCCGGCCCGGCGGCCAGCACGGCGGCGGCCACGGCCGCGCAGTCGTCCCGGGCCACGTACGCCACCGCGCCGTCCCCGGCGTTCGTCACGTGCCGACCGCTGGCCACGGCGGGGGCCAGCAGCTCCGCGACCCCCGAGGCGTAGATGGCGTTGCGCAGGATCGTCCACGGCAGCCCACACCCGCGCAGGTGTTCCTCGGTGGCCCGGTGGGCGGAGTTGAGCAGCTCCGGCGGCCCGTCGCAGGCCACCAGGGAGGTGTAGACGACGTGCCCCACCCCGGCGGCCACCGCCGCGTCGATCGCCGCCCGGTGCTGGGCGATCCGTCGCGAGGGCTCCCAGGCGTCCGTGCTCACGATCAGCAGCCGGTCGATCCCGGCGAGGGCCGCCGGGAGGCCCGCCGGCTCGTCGAAGTCGACCCGCCGCGCCTCGACGCGCTCCGGTGCCGGCCGGCCCGCCGCGGCCCGGGCCGCGCCCGGATCGCGGGTCAGCGCCACGACCCGGTGCCCCGCCTCGGCCAGCATCCGCACCGTGCGGCCCCCGAGCCCGCCGGACGCCCCCGTCACCCCAACGATCATCTGATCCGCTCCACTCCCGGACATGCCCCGCCCGCCATGGGAAAGGCGGTTGCCGCCCCCATCCTGGACAGCGAGGATCGATCGCGGAAGACGGCACATCTGCGTGCCCCAGGCACACCGGAGTAACCGATGACGACGCCCCCGCCGGGTGCCCGGCTGGCCCGGGAGCTGGCCCTCCCGCCCGACGTCCGGGTGACGGAGGCGATGCGCGAGCACTGCCCGCTCCGCGACACCCTGGACCGCATCGGCGACCGCTGGACGGTGATCGTCGTCGTGCTGCTGCGCGGTGGCCCACGCCGGTTCAGCGACCTCCAGCGCGCCACCGAGGGCATCAGCCAACGGATGCTGACCCGCACCCTGCGCAACCTGGAACGCGACGGCCTGGTCACCCGCACCGTGCACCCGTGCGTGCCGCCCCGGGTGGACTACGCCCTCACCGACGAGGGCCACAGCCTCACCGGCCCGCTCACCGACCTGCTGCACTGGTCGATGCGCCACCATGACCACGTACGCAGCTCCCGGCAGGCGTACGACCGCTCCCGGCGGGAGCCCGACGCGGACGGGCAGCCCGCCCCGGTCGGTGGACCGGCCCGCCCCGCGTCGACCATCGTGACCGGATGAGCGACGCCGGCAGGTCGGACGCCGAGCGGCGGGTGTGGGCGACGCTGCCCGACGGCGTACGCGAAACCCTGGCGGCGCTGCCGGCGGCGGCTGGCCACGCTCCCGCTCTCCCTGGCCGGGACGCGGGCCGCGCGGGTGCGGCCCGCCGAGGTGCTGCGCCGCTGGCGGGAGCACCGCTTCGTCCGCCCGGCCGACACCGACCCGCGCGCGAGCGCCGCCGTGCAGGCGTTGCTGTGGTTCCTGCTGCCCGCCGAGGTGACGGCCCGGGGGCGGTGCACCTCGCCGCCAGCCACCGGGTGCTGCGGGCGCAGCGCTTCGGCGCGGGCATGCGGGCGCAACTCCAGCTCTTCGCGCTGGTGTCCAGCGCCCCACGTAGATCTTGGAAAGATCCGGCCCCTGGAGGGGCCGTTCGCCACCAAGATCTCTGGGCGCCCCGACGGACGGCGACCACGTCAGGGGTTCGCCGGGGCCCGCCCGCGCAGGGATCAAGCCTGACCGCCCGGAGCGGGCGGGCCCCGGCGAACCCCGCGCACGAGGCACCCCAACGGGCGCGCGCCGAGAGCACCACAACGAGCGCTCAGCGCACCGTCCGGGAGAACACCGCCAACTCCCCCACCGCAGCCACCGCGATCGCGAGCACCAGCGGCCACGGCGTCCCCACCGCCGTGTAGACCAGCAGCAGCACCGGCCCGGCGGCCACCGCGTACACCGACAGGGCCAGCGAGCGGTCCGAGCGCAGCAGCCCCGGCAGCACCGTACGCGTCAGCCCCGGCACCCGCGCCGCGAGCAGCCAGCCCAGCGCCGCCCCGCTCACCGCCACCAGCACCGCGAGGAACCTCGACGGGCCGGACGACGACGCCCCGGCCGCCGCGACCGCCACCAGCACGGCGCCCACGAGCGTCCAGCCCGCCCCGTACAACACCAGCCGGCGCAGGTCGTCGACGACGCCCCGGGGCGAGTCGGGCGCGGCCGGTGCCGCCTGGACGGCCGGGACGCTCTCCGCCAGCTCCGCGAGCGCCGCCGCGTACCGCCGCCGTTCCAGCCGGACGATCCCCGGCTCGTCGCCGGCCCGGTCCAGTTCAGGGTCGAGCCGCAGCGCCTCCCGGTACGCCCGCTCGGCCAGGTCGTACAGCCGCAGCCGGGCGGCGACGAGGGCGAGCACCAGGTGCGCCTGGGACTCCTCCGGGGCCAGCTCGACGCCCCGCCAGGCGGCGTTGAGGGCCGGCTGCCCGTTGCGCGAGCCGGACAGGATCGCGGCGGCGCTGCGCTGGGCGTACGCGTCGGCGGGGCCGGCGGCGAGCAGCCGGCCGGCGGTGTCGGCCGCCTCGGCGTACTCGCCCTGCTCGACCAGGGCCAGCCCTCGGGCGACCAGCGGGGCGGCCGTGTCCGGGGCGACGGCCAGGGCCGCTTCGGCGGCGGCGCGCGCCTCGGCGGGCCGGCCGGCGGCCAGGTGCACCCGGGCGAGGGTGGTCAGCGCGTCGGCGTTCGCCGGCTCCAGGGCGAGGGCGAGGCCGACCTCCCCGGCGGCCTCGTCGTAGCGGCCGAGGTCGGCCAGGAGCTGGGCGCGCTGGAGGTACCCCTCGGCGGTGGCGTCGCTCGACATCGGGCGACCCTACGCGGGCGGGACCGGGTGGACCAGCGCCACCGCGATGCCGGCGAGCCCCTCGCCGCGCCCGGTGAAGCCGAGCCCGTCGGTGGTGGCGGCGGAGACGGTCACCGGCGCGCCGACCGCCTCGGAGAGCACCGCCTCGGCCTCGGCGCGACGCGGCCCGATCTTCGGCCGGTTGCCGACGACCTGCACGGAGACGTTGCCGATCTCGAAGCCGGCGGCCCGGACCCGGCGGGCGGTCTCGGTGAGCAGCGCCACCCCGGGTGCGCCCGCCCACTCGGGCTCGGCCACGCCGAAGTTGGCACCGAGGTCGCCGAGGCCGGCGGCGGAGAGCAGCGCGTTGCAGGCGGCGTGGGCGACCACGTCGGCGTCGGAGTGCCCGGCCAGGCCGTCCTGGTCGGGCCAGAGCAGGCCGGCCAGCCAGCAGGGCCGGCCCGCCTCGAAGGCGTGCACGTCGGTGCCGATGGCCACCCGAGGAACGATCATGAACCGAGGGTACGCGTCACGCGCCGCCGGCCAGCAGGTGCTCGGCCAGCGCGAGGTCGAACGGGCGGGTGACCTTGAGGGCGTGCTCGGAGCCGGGGACGCAGACGACCGGCACCCCCTGCTTCTCGACGAGGCCCGCGTCGTCGGTGAGCGGGTCGCCGGCCGCCGCGTGCGCGGCGGTCAGCACCGCGCGGCGGAAGCCCTGCGGGGTCTGCACGGCGCGCAGAGCGGACCGGTCGACCGTGCCGAGGACCACCTCGCCCGGGCCGACCTCCTTGATCGTGTCGACGACGGGGAGGACGGGGATCACCGCGTCGTGCCCGGAGCGGACCGCCGCGGCGACGGACTCGACCAGGTCGGGCGGGGTGAGCGCGCGGGCCGCGTCGTGCACCAGGATGATCTCCGGGCCGGCGGGGACGGCGGCCAGCGCGGCGGCCACGGACGCCTGGCGTTCCGCCCCACCGGGGACGACCGTCACCGGGGCGACCGGGGCGAGCAGGTCACGGACCGCGTCGACGTCGGCCGCCGGGGCGGCCACCACGATCGTGTGCACGGACGCGGCGGCGGCGATGCGGCGGACGGCGTGCACGAGCAGCGGCTCGCCGGCAAGGGGGCGCAGGGCCTTGGGCGCGCCCGGGCCCAGGCGTACGCCGGCACCGGCCGCAGGCACGAGGACCGCGACGTCACCGCGCGGATTGAGCTGCGCGGTCACGTCGCGGTCCTCGGATTCTGCTGCTGTGGGGCGGTCGATGATCAGGTGCGGATCAGGCCTCGGTCAGCACCTTGTCGAGCAGTGTCTCCGCCTCGTCCTTGGTGCTCTTCTCGGCCAGCGCGACCTCGCCGACGAGAATGTCCCGCGCCTTGGCGAGCATGCGCTTCTCGCCCGCCGACAGGCCCCGCTCCCGCTCCCGACGCCACAGGTCGCGCACGACCTCGGCCACCTTCAGCGGGTTGCCGGAGGCCAGCTTCTCCAGATTCGCCTTGTAACGCCGCGACCAGTTGGTCGGCTCCTCGGTGTGCGGAGCCCGGAGGACGTCGAAGACCTTGCCCAGGCCCTCTTCGCCGACCACCTCGCGCACACCCACGATCTCGGCGTTCTCAGCGGGCACCCGGACCGTCAGGTCACCCTGCGCGACCCTCAGGACGAGGTACTGCTTGGGCTCGCCCTTGATGACCCGAGTCTCGATTGCCTCGATGAGTGCGGCCCCGTGGTGGGGGTAAACAACGGTCTCGCCGACACTGAAAACCATAGGTTCGAAACCCCTTTCGCTGTGTCTAGGGTAACACGCTCAGGCACCGATGTCCCACCGCTGTCCTGACCGTTGGCGCAGCTCAGGGGCCCTGTGAGAGGTATTTCTTCAGCTTGACAGGGGGCCAAACCGATGGTCTGAACACGCTCCGTGATTGGCAGATGACACCCCGACGTGGGTGATCGGAGCGTGGATTTCTCGGGCGATGCGCTGTTCCCATGATATCCCGGTCGCGCCAGCCGCGCCCGGGTGTAGCGGGAGGACCCGGCGGTGCGGGACCCTGGAGGCACAACGCTGTCCGCGCGCCGAGACGGTTGCAGGGGGTCCGATGGGCATGCCCGACGCAGAGGGCCAGGGCTCCGCCGACGGCCTCCCCGGCCTGCCGCCGGAGTGGGGCCGCATCGTCGTGCCAAACGACCCGTCCGCGCTCGCGGAGGAAGCGGCGCGGGTCCGCCGCGAGCTGCGCCGCCGGGCCAACCAGACCCGCTGGCGTCGCCGCCTCGGCCTGCTCTCCCGCGCCGGTGGCCGGCCACCGCTGCGCCTGCCGCTGCTCGTCCTGCTGGTGGCGCTGCTGATCACCCTCGCCGGCCTGTTCGCCGTCACCTGGCCCCGGCCGCCCCGGGGCGGCGACCGCCCCACGGTCGTGCCGTACCCGACGGCGACCGACCTGAGCGGCCGGGCGCTGCCGGCGCTCGACCTGGTCGACGCCGAGAACTCGGCCGTCTCGCTGCGCGGCCTGACGCCCGCCGTGATCATCCTGGTGGACGCCTGCCCCTGCCCCGAGCGGGTGGCCGAGGCCGCGGCGCTCGCGCCGCCCGGGGTGACCGTGGTCACCGTCGAGGGCGGCCGCACGGTCCGCGCCACCCCGGCGTCGCCCACCGCGGCCGTACGCCCGCTCGCCGACCCGGCCGGCGGCCTGCGCACCTTCCTACGGCTGCCGGCGCGACCCGGGGCGGCCACCGCGCTGCTGGTCGACCGCGCCGGCGTGCTGGTCCGGGTGGTGCCGGAGCTGCGCTCCGCCGAGGACTACCGCGCCGACCTGGCCCGCCTCGGCACGTGAGCCGGGACGCGTGGCGGCTCAGAAGGCCAGGGCCGCCAGCCGGGCGTCAACCACGACCGGGGCGTCGCCGGACGCGGCGAGGACGAACCGGAGCTGCCTCTTCCCGCCGTCCAACAGCACCGAGGCGGCCGAGCCGCCGCACGGCACCCGGCGGGTCTCGCGTTTCCCGAAGGGAAAGGCCACCAGCAGCAGCTCTCCCGGGCCGGCGCACCGGGCCTGGAGCAGGTGCGGCCGGGACCCGGCGGCGGGCACGGCACGCTGCTGCGGCGGCAGGCCGGGACGCAGGGTCAGCCGGGCCTGCCACAGGGTGCCGAACCCGCCCAGGTCGCCGCCCCGGTCGTAGGGGACGGGCCCGCCGGCGTCGTCGGTCAGCACCCGTCCGGTGGGCCCGTCGAGGACGACGGTCCGGCGCGGGGACCTGAAGACCACCCGACCGGTCGCCGATTCGACGACGACATGGGGACTGTCACCGGGCGCGACCCGACCCATTTCCCGGCCCGTTGGCACGGAGTCCGCGCCTGTCGAGTCCACCGCAGACGAACGGGCCGGCCCACCCGTCGGCTCGATGCTGGGGGCAGCAGCCCGCCACCAGGCGCCACCGGCGACCACGAGGACCACGGCCAACCCGGCCAGCACCCCACCCCGCAGCCGGTCCACCCCGACATCCCCCGCCCCACCCACACCGCCGACCCTAACCCGCCCCACCCCCGCTCGCCTCGGTGATCAAGAGCTTTGCGTCATCGTCGAGATCAACGTTGACACTTTTCTCTTGATCACCGGGGCGAACCCGGGCGGGCGCGGGGCGGGCGCGGGGCGGGCGCGGGGCGGGTCCGGGGTGGGCGGGTGGGTTAGGGGGTGTGGTCCAGGAGGGCGGCGTAGAGGGTCAGGCCCGGGCCGAAGGCGAGCATCAGGATGCGTTCGGCCGGGCGTTGCGCCCGTAGCAGCCGGTCCAATATCAACATGACCGTCGCCGAGGAGCAGTTGCCGTGGGCGTCCAGGGTGGCGCGGGCCTCGTCCAGCGCCTGCGGCGGCAGCGCCAGCTCGCGTTCCACCACGTCCAGGATGCGCGGGCCGCCCGGGTGCACCGCCCAGCCGCCCACCTCCGACAGCGTCGCGCCGTTTCGGGCCAGCAGGTCGTCGACCAGGCCCCGGACGTGGCGGGAGAGCACCTGCGGGACCTTCGGGGACAGCCCCATCCGGAAGCCGGTGTCGGTGACGTCCCAGGTCATGTGGTCCGCCGTGGAGGTGTCGGTGACCGCGGCGACCTCGCGCAGCGCGTACCCCCGGCCGCCGGGGACGACCACGGCGGCGACGGCGGCGTCCGAGAAGAGGGCGTGGGAGACGATCTGCTGGGTGTCCAGCCGGGCCGTTGCGGGTTGGATGTGCAGGCTGGTCAGCTCCGCGCAGAGCAGCAGCGCCGGCCGCTGCCGGGCGGTGACGAAGTCGCCGGCCGCGCCGAGCCCCGGCAGGGCCGCGTAGCAGCCCATGTGGCCGACGACCATGCGCTGGGTGTGCGGGGCCATGCCCAGGTCCCGGGCGAGCAGGATGTCCAGGCCGGGGGTGGCGTACCCGGTGCACGAGCAGACGATGAACATGCCGACGTCCCCGGCGTCCAGGCCGGCGGCGGTGAGCGCCCGGCCGACCGCCTCCTTGCCCAGCGGCAGCGCCTCGACCTGGTAGCGGCGCATCCGGCGCTCGGTCGGCCAGTCCGAGACGTCCTCCAGCAGCGGGTTGACCGCCGCCTGCCGCCGCGTCACGCCGGAGTTGGCGAAGATCCGCTGCGCGAGCGCCCGCGTGGCGTCGGGGAAGTGGCCCGCGAAGAAACCCGACCACAGCTCGTCCTGCGCCGCCCCCGGCGGCTGCGCCGTGCCCAGACCCGCGATCACCGGTACGACCACGTTCCCCACCTCTCGTTTGCGTACCCCACGTCGTCACCAACGAGAGGCGGAGCTGTCGCGGTCCGGTCTCACCTGCACCCCGGCGCTGGCCCGGCTATTCGCGCCGGACGCCGCGCCCCTGGTAGAGCACCGCCGTCGACCAGGTCGGCCTGATCCGGGGCTCCCGCCGGGCCGACGGGGACGGGCCGCTGCCCACCGGCGACCGACGGGCGGCCCGCAGCCTGCGGACCAGCCAGCGCAGGGTGCCGCCCAGCTCCGGCCGGACGCCCCGGACCCGCAGGTCGACGCCGTGCCGGGCGCACTCGGCGACCAGCGCCCGGTCGTCCACGAACAACCGTGGATCGTGGATGCCCCGGGGCACCGTCGGCAGCCGCTCGCCGATCTCCACGGCGACCAGCCGGCTCAGCGCGGTGTCGTTGAGCGTGTCCAGCGCCAGCAGGCCGCCCGGCCGCAGCAGCCGGCATGCCTCCGCCACAGCGACCCGCCAGTCCGGCACGTGTTCCAGCAGCTCGCCGGCGGCCACCACGTCGGCGCAGCCGTCGGCCAGCGGCACGGCGGTGGCGTCGCCGTTGACCGGCGTCACCCCGTGCGCCGCGGCCTGCGCCAGGGCGGACCGGGTGAGGTCGACGCCGACGTGCCGGTAGCCCTTGCCGGCCAGGTGCGGGGCGAGCAGGCCGGCGCCGCAGCCCAGGTCGACCAGGAGGGCGTCGGGCCGGGTGGCCGGCGGCACCAGGGCCGCCCGGGCGCGGGCGAGCCAGTGCAGCATCGCGAACGCCCCGTCCGGACGCCACCACTCGTCGGCCAGGTCGTCGTACTGCCGGGGATCGTTCGGCGGCAGCACGCGCGGGCGCTCGGACACGGGGGACGATCCGTCACGCATGGCACCGAGCGTGGCACGACCGGGCGGTAACGACCAGACTTCCCATATGTCGACGACGGTGTTAGGGCTGCTCAGGGCAAGTCACCCGGAGCCGGCCGCGGCGGTGACCGTGGTGGCGGGGCTGCTCGCCGTGGGGGTGGGGCACCGCCCGTCCGGGGTCGCCGCGGTGGCGCTCACGGTGCTCGCCAGCCAGCTCGCCGTCGGCTGGTCCAACGACCACCTGGACGCCGACCGGGACGCGGCGGTGGGGCGTACCGACAAACCGGTCGCCGCCGGCGCGGTGAGCCGGCGGGCGGTGGGGCTGGCGACGCGGGCCGCGACCCTGGCCACGGTGCTGCTCGCGGTGGCGACGACCAACCGGGCGGCGGCGGTCTGGGCGACAGTGGCCCTGGTCTCCGCGCTGGCCTACAACCGGCCGCTGAAGTCGACGCCGTTCTCCGTGCTGCCCTACGCGGTGTCGTTCGGCGCGCTGCCCGCCTTCGTGGTGCTCGCGCTGCCCGGCGCACCCGCCCCGCCGGCCTGGCTGGTGGCCGCCGCCGCCCTGCTGGGGGCCGGGGCGCACTTCGCCAACGTGCTGCCCGACCTGGCCGACGACGCCCGCACGGGGGTGCGGGGGCTGCCGCACCGCCTCGGCGCGGCCGGCAGCCGGGTGGCCGCCGCCGCGCTGCTGCTCGCCGCGACCGTCACCCTGGTCGCCGGGCCGCCCGGGCCGCCGTCGTGGTTCGGGCTGTCGGCGGTCGCGACCGCCGCGCTGGTCCCGCCCCTGACCTGGTACGCCGGCCGCAACGCCCGCCGCTCCGGCGACCGGGGGGTGGCCGCGTTCCGGGCGGTGCTGCTGGTGGCCCTGATCGACGTGGTGCTGCTGGTCACCGGCGGCCGGGTGCTCTGAGCGCCCGGGAAGGTGGTGGTGCCGGGTCGGCGTGCGGCTCTCGATCAGCCCCAACTACCCTGAAGCCGGTCTGCGCGGGTATGGCCACCGTGCCCGGCGACGGCCGGGTGGGGATCGTGACGAGGAGGACCGACGTGACGCGCTCGATCAGGGGTTCCCGGCGGGCGGCCCTGCTGCTGTCCGGCGTGGCGGCGGCGACCGGCCTGCTGGCGACCGGTTGCGGCGCCGGCCAGGTGGCCGAGACCGCCAACAAGGAGCCGTCGGTCCAGGGTGTCAACCTCCAGACTTCGGACAACGCCTACAAGGTGCGCGGGCTGTACGTGGAATACCCGGGCGCCGGTGGCTACCAGGCCGGCGCGAACGCCGCCGTCAACGCGGTGCTCTACAACGACACGCAGAGCCCGGTGACGGTGACCGTCACCACCGACGGCGCGCGGGAGATCGTGATCAGCGGCGGCGCGTCCGCCTCGGCGAGCCCGTCGGCCAGCGAGTCGCCGTCGGAGAGCGCATCGCCGTCGGAGAGCGCATCGCCGTCGGAGAGCGCGTCGCCGTCCGGGTCCGCGTCGCCGTCCGGGTCCGCGTCGCCGTCCGAGGGCGCGTCGCCGTCGGGTTCCGGGTCGCCGTCCGGGTCGGCCAGCCCGTCCGGGGGCGCGTCGGAGGGCCCGTCCGCTTCGCCGAGCCCGTCGGCCCCGGCCGGCGAACCGGCCCGGTTCGAGATCCCCGCCCTCGGCTACGTCCAGCTCAACGTGCAGGGCGGGCGGTCGCTCCAGCTCGTCGGCCTCAACCAGGCGCTGCTCGCCGGCCAGCAGGTCAACCTGACGTTCGACTTCGGCAACGGCCGCACCATCAGCGCCCCGGCACCGGTCGGCGTCCCGCTGACCCCGCTCCCGCAGCCGTCCCAGATCGTGCAGCGCGAGGGCGCGCACGGCGCGGAGGGCGGCACCGAGGGCTCCGGCCACGGCGGCTGACCGCCTGCCGCATGACAGCTCGACCGCACCGCCGGCGTGGCACCCGCCATGCCGGCGGTGCTTCGTCGTACGGGGGGACTAACGTTCCGGTGTGACGACGCCCCGATCGACACCCTCCCGGGCGACCCCGCGCGGCCGGGCCGCCCGCGAGCCCCGCCCCGCCTACGAGTGCGACGCCTGCGGCCACCAGCCGCCCAAGTGGGTGGGGCGCTGCCCCGAGTGCGGCGAGTGGGGCTCGGTGGTCGAGTGCACGGTGACCGGCCCGACCGTCTCCGGGCGGGTGGTCAGCTCCCGGATGCCGGCCGAGCCGGCCCGGCCGATCGCCACCATCAGCGCCGCGCCGGCCAAGGCCCGCCCCACCGGCGTCAGCGAGCTCGACCGGGTGCTCGGCGGCGGCCTGGTGCCCGGCGCGGTGGTGCTGCTCGCCGGCGAGCCGGGGGTGGGCAAGTCCACGTTGCTGCTCGACGTCGCCCAGCAGTGGGCGGCCACCGCCGGCAGCCCGTCGCTGGTGGTCAGCGGCGAGGAGTCGGTCAGCCAGGTGCGGCTGCGCGCCGAGCGGATGAACGCCCTGCACGACCAGCTCTGGCTGGCCGCCGAGAGCGACCTCGGCGCGGTCCTCGGCCACCTCGACGCGGTGAAGCCGGGGCTGCTGGTGCTCGACTCGGTGCAGACCATCTCCACCGCCGGCACCGAGGGGGTGCCCGGCGGGGTGACCCAGGTGCGCGCGGTCACCGCCGCCCTGGTCGCCGTGGCCAAGGAGCGGGGGGTCGCCACCGTCCTGGTCGGTCACGTCACCAAGGACGGCCAGGTGGCCGGGCCCCGGGTGCTGGAGCACCTGGTCGACGTGGTGCTGCACTTCGAGGGCGACAAGCACTCGTCGCTGCGGATGGTGCGCGGCGTGAAGAACCGGTTCGGCGCCGCCGACGAGGTCGGCTGTTTCGAGATGCACGAGGGGGGCATCAGCAGCCTCGCCGACCCGTCCGGGCTGTTCCTCACCCGCTACTCGGAGCCGGTGCCGGGCACCTGCGTCACGGTGGCGATGGAGGGGCGGCGGGCCCTGGTCACCGAGGTCCAGGCGCTGATCGGGGCGACCGTGGCGGGTTCGCCCCGGCGCACGGTCTCGGGGCTGGACGGGGCCCGGCTGGCGATGGTGCTGGCGGTGCTCCAGCGCCGCGCCGAGCGGCTGACCCTGCACGACCGGGAGGTCTTCGCGGCCACGGTCGGCGGCATCCGGGTGGTGGAGCCGGCGGCCGACCTGGCGGTGGCCCTCGCGGTCGCCTCCGGCGGCCTCAACCTCGCCATCAACCCGCACCTGGTGGCGATCGGCGAGGTCGGCCTGACCGGCGAGGTGCGTCGGGTCGGCGCGGTGCCCCGCCGGCTCGCCGAGGCGGCCCGGCTCGGCTTCCGGGTGGCCCTCGTGCCGCCGGGGTGTGGCCCGGAGAGCGCCGGGGCGGGCCCCGAGAACATGCGCGTGATGGAGGTCACCGACGTGCGCTCGGCGCTCCAGTGTGCCGCCCGCGCATCGGCGGAGTGACCGACGGTGGCCGCCGGGTCGGACCGCCGGTGCGATTCCGGACAAGCGCGACGGGCCTCCCGGGGCGGCCGGCGGGGGGCATCGTGACACATCACAGTAACCACGACAGCACCCACCGCACGCCAGTCCGTAGACTGTGCGCGTGCCGATCGACCGCGATGCCAGCAGAACAGCCGGCGCGACACCCCACGCCCGCACCGGTGCCGTGGGCTCGCCCGCCCGTCCGATCAGCGTCAGCGTGACCGGGAGTGTCGGCGGCGCGAGCGGTGATCCGCTGCGGGCCAATCTCGCCCTCATGGCCCCCGGCACCGCGCTGCGTGACGGCCTGGAGCGGATTCTGCGGGGCCGCACGGGCGCGCTGATCGTCCTGGGCTACGACAAGGTCGTCGAGGGGTTGTGCACCGGCGGCTTCCCCCTCGACGTGGAGTTCTCGGCGACCCGGGTCCGGGAGCTGTGCAAGATGGACGGCGCGGTGGTGCTCTCCAGCGACGGCACCCGCATCGTCCGGGCGGCCGTGCACCTGATGCCGGACCCGTCGATCCCCACCGAGGAGTCCGGCACCCGGCACCGCACCGCCGAGCGGGTGGCCCGGCAGACGGGCTACCCGGTCATCTCCGTCAGCCAGTCGATGCGGATCATCAGCCTCTACGTCAACGGCCAGCGGCACGTGCTGGACGACTCGGCGGCCATCCTGTCCCGGGCCAACCAGGCCCTGGCCACCCTGGAGCGCTACAAGCTGCGCCTCGACGAGGTCTCCGGCACCCTCTCCGCCCTGGAGATCGAGGACCTGGTGACGGTCCGGGACGCGGTGGCGGTGGTGCAGCGGCTGGAGATGGTCCGCCGGATCGCCGACGAGATCGCCGGTTACGTGGTGGAGCTGGGCACCGACGGCCGCCTGCTCGCCCTCCAGCTCGACGAGCTGATGGCCGGCGTGGACGCCGACCGCACCCTGGTCATCCGCGACTACCTGCCCGCCGGCCGCAAGTCCCGCACGCTCGACGAGGCGCTGGTAGAGCTGGATCTGCTGAGCGCCACCGAGCTGATCGACCTGGTCGCGGTGGCCAAGGCCATCGGCTACCCGGCCGCCTCCGACGCGCTGGACGCGGCGGTCAGCCCGCGCGGCTTCCGGCTGCTGGCGAAGGTCCCCCGGCTGCCGGTGGCCATCGTCGACCGGCTGGTGCTGCACTTCGGCAGCCTCCAGCGGCTGCTCGGGGCCACCGTGGAGGATCTGCAGGCCGTCGAGGGCGTCGGCGACGCCCGCGCCCGCGGGGTCCGGGAAGGGCTGTCCCGGCTCGCCGAGGCCTCCATCCTGGAGCGCTACGTCTGAGGCTCACGACGCCCCGTGGCAGCGGGACCGGGCCGCCGGGCGTCGGGGCCGCCCCGGCGACGGGGCGGGTCGTCAGCCGGTGATGGTGAGCTTCACCGGCGAGCTGAGCTTGGTGTCGAGCCGCCCGAAGACCTGGTAGGCCCCGGCCGGCGGGAACGGGCCGTTGGCGAGCCCGTCCTTGCAGCGGCTGGTGTCCCGCCCGTTCCAGTCCACCTGGTACGACCGCTCGAACCCGGGCGTGAACGACTGCACGTCCGAGCCCTTGACGTTGCCGCAGGTGTCGGAGGACCAGACCTTCTCCGCGCCCGACTTGACGAACAGCTCCTGGAAGTCGGCGCCCACGTCGCGGCTGCAGGTGCGGTCCGACTTGTTCTTGATCTTGAGCTGGAGGCTGACCACCGTGCCCCGCTGCGCCGACGTCGGCAGCGCCACCGGCGTCACCGAGATCTCCGCGTCGGTGCACGTCCCGGCGTCCGCGCCGGCGGGCCCGGCAGGAGCGCCGTCGCCGCCGGAGGGGCCGTTCGACCCGCCCTGGTCGCCTCCTGACGAGCCCGGGTCGCCGCCGGGGTCGTCCGACCCGGCTGGCGGCAGGCCGGTCTGCGGTGTCAGCACCGAGCCGCTCGGGTCTGGCGCCGCCGACGGGTCGCCGCCAGCCGGGGTCGCCGTCGGAGTCGGGGTCGACTTCGACTGCGGCGTGGTGCCGGTGTTGCCCGCTCCGTTGCAGGAATAGAGCAGGACAATCAGGAAGAGAAGGCCCGCTCCAAGTACGACGGCGCGACGCCGCCAGTACACGGCGGGTGGCAGGGGGCCGACCGTCAGACGCATGATGCCCCCACCGTAGCGGCGCGACGCACCGTCGCCGGGCACGACGCGCCGGAGCGCCCTCGGCTCACCGTGACGACCCTCCACTCACGACATCCGCCGCCCCGCCGACCCGCGGCGGGCCCTCCGGCGGCCGCCCGGCCCGGTGGGACCGGAACGGATCACTGGTAGACCTTGCGCTGGTAGATCGCGTGCGCCCCGGCCACCCGGTCCAGGAAGAGCAGGCCGAGGCAGTGGTCGATCTCGTGCTGCAACGCGCGCGCCTCGAAGCCGTCGGTGACCAGCCGCACCGGCGCCCCGCTGCCGGGCAGCAGCCCTTCGACGACCAGGCGGCTGGCCCGCTTGACGTCGCCGGTGAGGTCGGGCACCGACATGCAGCCCTCGCGGCCACCCTTCCACCGGGTCGCCTCCACCACCCGGGCGTTGCACAGGACGAACGTGCCGTGCACGGTGACCGCCTTCGGATGGCCGGTGACGTCCACCGCGAACACCTGCGCGCCCACGCCCACCTGCGGGGCGGCCAGGCCCACACAACCCGGCGAGACCCGCATCGTGGCGATCAGGTCGGCGGCCAGGCGGACCACCTCGTCCGACGTCGGGTCCACCTCCGGCCCCGGCCGGCTGAGCACCGGGTCGGGGGCGGACACCACCGGGCGCACCTCGCCCGGCACCGGCAGGGCCGCCGGGGTCCAGCCGGCGAGGCCCACGTATTCCGTCGTCACAGCAGGTCCGTGTCCGCCGGGCGGAGGCTGACCCCCACGCCCAGCTCCGCAGCGGTACGCGCCAACCGCCCGGCCACCTCGTCGAAGGTGCCCGCCGGCAGCTCGACCTCCGCGACCACCACGTAGAGGGCCCCGGTCAGCCGGGTGCTCAGGTCGGTGACGTTGCCGCCCGCGTCGGTCAGCACCCGCGTCATCGCCGCGACGATGCCCATCCGGTCCGCGCCGTGCACCGCCAGCACGTACGGCTCACCGGTCGGCGCTGCCGCGCCGTCGGGGGTGACCGCCCGTACGGTGGCCAGCAGCTGGCCGTCGGCGGCGAGCGGGGCCAGCGCGGCCTCGACGTCGGCGGCGGCCGGGCCCACACAGATCAGGGTCATCGCGAAGTGCCCCCGCAGCCGGGTCATGGTGGAGTCGGTGAGGTTCGCGCCCAGCTGGGCGAGCACCTCGGCGACGTCGGCCACGATGCCGGGCCGGTCCCGGCCGATGACGGTGATCGCGAGCTCGCTCATCCGGGCATTCTGCCCGATCGAGGGGCGGCCCCCGCGCCGCCCCGCCCGGCCCGCCCACCCTGCGGGAAGGCGGCCCGTGACATGATCGACGGCGCGATGTCCGAGCACACTTTCGCCACCCTGGTCAGCCGGTGGTACGAGCGCAACGCCCGCGACCTGCCGTGGCGCGTGCCCGGCGTGGGCGCGTGGGCGATCCTGGTCAGCGAGGTCATGCTCCAGCAGACGCCCGTGGTGCGGGTGCTGCCGGCGTACGAGGCGTGGCTGGCCCGCTGGCCCACACCCGCCGCGCTCGCCGCCGACACGCCCGCCGAGGCGATCCGGATGTGGGGGCGGCTGGGCTACCCGCGCCGGGCGATGCGGCTGCACGACTGCGCGGTGGCGATCGTCGAGCGGCACGGCGGCGAGGTGCCCGACCGGCTGGAGCAACTGCTCGCCCTGCCGGGGGTCGGCACGTACACGGCGCGGGCGGTGGCCGCCTTCGCGTACGGGCAGCGGCACCCGGTGGTCGACACCAACGTGCGGCGGGTGGTCTGCCGGGCGGTCGCCGGGGAGCCGGACGCCGGCCCGGCCACCCGTCCCGCCGACCTGGTGGCCACCGAGGAGCTGCTGCCGGTGGAGCCGGCCGCAGCCGCCCTGGCCAGCGCCGCGTTCATGGAGTTGGGGGCGGTCGTCTGCACCGCCCGGTCGCCCCGGTGCGCGGCCTGCCCGGTGGAGTCGATCTGCGCCTGGCGGGCCTCCGGTCAGGTGGCGCCGGCCGGCCCGACGCGGCGTCCCCAGCGGTACGCGGGCACGGACCGCCAGGTCCGCGGGCTGCTGTTGGCGGTGCTGCGGGAGGCCAGCGGCCCCGTGCCGCGCCAACGGCTGGACCAGGTGTGGACCGACGACGTGCAGCGGTCCCGGGCGCTGGCCGGGCTGGTCACCGACGGCCTGGTGGAACCGGCCGGTGGGGAGTCGTTCCGCCTCGCGGGAGACGGCCCGCCGACCCCGGCCCCGGCCCTGGACGCCTGACCCGGCCCAGCCCAGCCGGGGCGGGGCGGGGTGGGGTGGGGCCGCCATGTCGCCGACATCGCGGCTTCCGCGCCTCCTGATACCCCCATCTCCCCGGCAGCCCCGTGCGGAAACGGGCGACGGCCCGGCGGCTCTCGCCGCCGGGCCGTCGCCCGTTCTGCCCTACTCGTCGTGCGGGTCCTCGGCTCAGGCGGCCTCGGTGCCGCCCAGCTCGGCGGGGACGGCGTCGGGGACCTCGGCGGGTCGGTCCGAGCCGCGGAACACCAGCTTGGACTTGTCGATGTCCTCCGGGTCGCCCTCGCAGTCGACCACGACGATCTGGCCGGGGGTCAACTCGTTGAACAGGATCCGCTCGGACAGGTTGTCCTCGATGTCACGCTGGATCGTGCGCCGCAGCGGCCGAGCGCCCAGGACCGGGTCGAAGCCCTTCTTCGCCAGGTACTTCTTGGCGTTGTCGGTCAGCTCCAGCCCCATGTCCTTGTTGCGCAGCTGGGTCTCGATCCGGGCGATCATGATGTCCACGATCGAGAGGATCTCGGTCTGCCGCAGCTGGTGGAACACGATGGTGTCGTCGATCCGGTTGAGGAACTCCGGCCGGAAGTGCTGCTTCAGCTCGTCGTTGACCTTCTGCTTCATCCGGTCGTAGTTGGACTCCGAGTCCTCCGACGCCTGGAATCCCAGCGACACCGCCTTGGCCACGTCCCGGGTGCCGAGGTTGGTGGTCAGGATGATGACCGTGTTCTTGAAGTCCACGATCCGGCCCTGGCCGTCGGTCAGCCGCCCGTCCTCCAGGATCTGGAGCAGGGTGTTGAACACGTCCGGGTGGGCCTTCTCGATCTCGTCGAAGAGGACCACGGAGAACGGCCGACGCCGCACCTTCTCGGTCAGCTGCCCGCCCTCGTCGTATCCGACGTAGCCGGGAGGGGCGCCGACGAGCCGGGACACCGTGTACCGGTCGTGGAACTCGGACATGTCGAGCTGGATGAGGGCGTCCTCGCTGCCGAACAGGAACTCGGCGAGCGCCTTGGACAGCTCGGTCTTACCCACGCCGGACGGGCCGGCGAAGATGAACGAGCCGGACGGGCGCTTCGGGTCCTTCAGGCCGGCCCGGGTGCGCCGGATGGCCTTCGAGACGGCCTTGACCGCGTCCTCCTGGCCGATGACGCGCTTGTGCAGCTCGTCTTCCATGCGCAGCAGGCGGGAGGTCTCCTCCTCGGTCAGCTTGTAGACCGGGATGCCGGTCCAGTTGCCCAGGACCTCGGCGATCTGCTCGTCGTCGACCTCGCTGACGACGTCGAGGTCGCCGGCCTTCCACTCCTTCTCCCGCTGCGCCTTCTGGCCCAGCAGCTGCTTCTCCTTGTCGCGCAGCTGCGCGGCGCGCTCGAAGTCCTGCGCGTCGATCGCGGACTCCTTGTCGCGGCGCACCTGCGCGATGCGCTCGTCGAAGTCCCGCAGGTCCGGCGGCGCGGTCATCCGGCGGATCCGCATCCGCGCGCCCGCCTCGTCGATCAGGTCGATCGCCTTGTCGGGCAGGAAGCGGTCGGAGATGTACCGGTCGGCCAGGGTCGCGGCGGCCACCAGGGCGGCGTCGGTGATCGAGACCCGGTGGTGCGCCTCGTACCGGTCGCGCAGGCCCTTCAGGATCTCGATCGTGTGGGCCAGGGACGGCTCACCCACCTGGATCGGCTGGAAGCGGCGCTCCAGGGCGGCGTCCTTCTCCAGGTGCTTGCGGTATTCGTCGAGCGTCGTGGCGCCGATGGTCTGCAGCTCGCCACGGGCCAGCATCGGCTTGAGGATCGACGCCGCGTCGATCGCGCCCTCCGCCGCGCCCGCGCCGACGAGGGTGTGGATCTCGTCGATGAACAGGATGATGTCGCCGCGGGTGCGGATCTCCTTGAGCACCTTCTTCAGGCGCTCCTCGAAGTCACCGCGGTAGCGGGAGCCGGCGACCAGCGCGCCCAGGTCGAGGGTGTAGAGCTGCTTGTCCTTCAGCGTCTCCGGGACCTCGCCCTTGATGATCTTCTGGGACAGGCCCTCCACCACGGCGGTCTTGCCGACGCCGGGCTCACCGATCAGCACCGGGTTGTTCTTGGTGCGGCGGGACAGCACCTGCATGACCCGCTCGATCTCCTTCTCCCGCCCGATGACCGGGTCGAGCTTGCCCTCCCGGGCAGCCTGGGTCAGGTTCCGACCGAACTGGTCCAGCACCAGGCTGGTCGACGGCGCTGCCTCGCCCGTCGTCGTGCCGGCCGCCGCGGGCTCCTTGCCCTGGTAGCCGGAGAGGAGCTGGATCACCTGCTGGCGGACCCGGTTGAGGTCGGCCCCGAGCTTCACCAGGACCTGGGCGGCGACGCCCTCGCCCTCGCGGATCAGGCCGAGCAGGATGTGCTCCGTGCCGATGTAGTTGTGGCCGAGCTGCAGCGCCTCGCGCAGCGACAGCTCCAGGACCTTCTTGGCCCGCGGCGTGAACGGGATGTGCCCGCTCGGCGCCTGCTGGCCCTGACCGATGATCTCCTCGACCTGCTGACGCACACCCTCCAGCGAGATCCCCAGACTCTCCAGGGCCTTCGCCGCGACACCCTCACCCTCGTGGATCAGGCCCAGCAGGATGTGCTCCGTACCGATGTAGTTGTGGTTGAGCATCCGGGCCTCTTCCTGGGCCAGGACGACAACCCGTCGCGCTCGGTCGGTGAACCGCTCGAACATGCCCTCGTGCTCCTCACGTGCCGTGCGCCTTGATGGTCAGATCTCGGCGGGGCCGGTGCGCGGACGTCCGGGACGGGCGTCCTTGCCTCATTACTCTATCGCCGCGGACCGACTCCGCTGAGGTCGTGTGTCCTCCGCAGGGGTCCGGTACGCGTCGTTTTAGCCAACCGTCCGCGCTCAGGGCGTGTTCCGGGGTCTCCGCGTGTACGCGCAGAGCGAAATTCGGACGGGCGGCGGAACGCGTCCGCGGGCTCCTCGGGAGCCCGCTGCGCCCTCCAACGGGCCGGGGCCGGCCGGGTCGACGACCCGACCAGGCCGGGCGACCGGTCGTCCACAGGCTGTGGAGAGTTTCTCCACCGGCTGTGGACAACGCCGTGGCGACCCGGGCTCTTCCCGGCCAGTGACACGGCGACGCCGGCCCGGAGGTGTGCTCCGGTCCGGCGTCGGTGTCGCCCGTGTCGGGGATGTCCCGCCGAGGGCTCTATCGCACCCGGCGACGGCGGCGGTCACCCGGGACCGCCTCGGCGCTCAGCGCTTGGCGTGGAACTCGTCCACGATCTCCTGGGGAATCCGCCCCCGGTCGGAGATCTCCTTGCCCTCCCGCTTGGCCCACGCCCGGATCGCCTTGTTCTGCTCGCGGTCGGCGGTGGCGCCGCCCCGGCCGCGCGCGGCCCGCCCGCCGACCACCACGCCGCCCCGGCCCACCTTGGTGCCGTGCGCGACGTAGGGCGAGAAAACCTCCCGCAATTTCTCGGCGTTCGTCGCGGACAGGTCGATCTCGTACTGAACGCCGTCGAGCGCGAACTTGACGGTCTCGTCAGCGTCCCCACCGTCCAGGTCATCGACCAGCTTGTGAATGATCTGCTTGGCCACGTCCCACATTCCTTTCGAGCAGGGTGATCCTGCAAACTGAGAGCACAATAACCCGCCCGATGCTTGCCTCGTCAATAGGATGCGGTAACTGCCCCTGGCGGAGTGGCCGGTCGGCTACTCCGCGCGGACCAACGGGAAGAGGATGGTTTCCCGAATTCCCAGGCCCGTCAGCGCCATCAACAGCCGGTCGATTCCCATTCCCATGCCGCCGGCCGGGGGCATTCCGTACTCCATGGCCCGGAGAAAGTCCTCGTCCAGCCGCATGGCCTCGTCGTCGCCGCGCGCCGCGAGCTGGGCCTGGGCGACGAGCCGCTCCCGCTGCACGACCGGGTCGACCAGCTCCGAGTACGCGGTGCCCAGCTCGAACCCGAGGACGTAGAGGTCCCACTTCTCGGCCAGCCCCGGCTCGCTGCGGTGCGCCCGGGTCAGCGGGCTGGTCTCCTCCGGGTAGTCCCGCACGAAGGTCGGCGCCTGGAGCCCCGGCACCACCAGCTCCTCGAACAGCTCCTCGGCGAGCTTGCCCGGCCCCCACTTCGGGTCGACGGCCAGGCCGGCCTTGTCGGCGTACTCGACGAGGCGGGCCCGCTCGGTGCGGACGGTGACCTCTTCACCGAGCGCCTCCGAAAGCACCCCGAAGAGGGTCACGGAGCGCCAGTCGCCGCCCAGATCGAACTCGCGGCCATCCGCGTGCGTCACCACGGTCGAGCCGCCGACCGCGATCGCGGCCTGCTGCACGAGATTGCGGGTCAGCGACGCCATCGTGTCGTAGTCGCCGTACGCCTGGTACGCCTCCAGCATCGCGAACTCCGGCGAGTGCGAAGAGTCGACACCCTCATTACGGAAGTTACGGTTGATCTCGAACACCCGATCGACGCCGCCGACCACGGCGCGCTTGAGAAACAGTTCCGGCGCGATTCGCAGATACAGATCGGTGCCCAACGCATTGCTGTGGGTCACGAATGGCCGGGCCGCCGCGCCGCCGTGCAGCAACTGGAGCATCGGCGTCTCCACCTCGACGAAGCCCTGCCCGTGCAGGAAGTCGCGCAGGCTGCGCACGGCCGCGGCCCGCGTACGCACCATCTGCCGCGCCTGCGGGCGGACGATCAGGTCGACGTAGCGCTGGCGGACCCGCGCCTCCTCGCTGAGCGGCTTGTGCGCCACCGGCAGCGGGCGCAACGCCTTTGCGGTGACCGCCCACTGCTCGGCCAGCACCGACAGCTCGCCGCGCCGGCTGGTGATCACCTCGCCGGTCACCCCGACGTGGTCGCCCAGGTCGACGAGGCGCTTCCAGTCGTCCAGCCGCTGCGCGCCGACCCGGTCGAGGGAGAGCATCGCCTGGAGTTCGGTGCCGTCGCCGTCCCGCAGCGTCGCGAAGCAGAGCTTGCCCGTGTTCCGTACGAAGATCACCCGACCGGTGACCGAGACCCGGTCGCCCGTGGCGGTGTCGGTGGGCAGGTCGGCGTACCTCGCGCGGACCTCGGCCAGGGTGTCGGTGCGGGGGAACCCGACGGGGTACGGCTCGACGCCGTCGGCGAGCATCCGGTCCCGCTTCTCCCGGCGGACCTTCATCTGCTCCGGAAGGTCGTCGGCGGGGTCGACTGGCACGGCGTTCTGCTCGGTCACGGCACGCTTCCCTAGCTAAGGAGTTTCGGCGGGGTCAGGGCCGAGCGTACTCAAGGGCTCCGGCGGCCGTTGCGGGATAACCTCCCGCCATGACCGACCCCACCGCGGCCCTGTCGTTCGGCGTCGCCGCCGCCGACTACGACCGCTTCCGACCCCGCTATCCCCAGGAGGCGATCCGCTGGGCGCTCGCCGCCCTGCCCACGCCCGCCCGGGTCGTCGACCTCGGCGCAGGCACGGGCATCCTCACCCGCGCCCTGCTCGCCCTCGGGCACGAGGTGGTGCCCGTGGAGCCCGACCCGGGGATGCGGGCCCAACTGGCCGCCGCGACCCCGGGCGTCACCGCCCTGGCCGGCAGCGCCGAGGCGGTGCCCCTGCCCGACGGCTCGGTCGACGCGGTGCTGGCCGGCCAGGCGTACCACTGGTTCGACAAGGACCGCGCGCACGCCGAGATCGCCCGGCTGCTGCGGCCCGGCGGCGTCTTCGCCCCGATCTGGAACGTGCGGGACGAGCGGGTCGGCTGGGTGGCGCGGCTGAGCGGGATCGCGCGGATGGGCGGCAGCGCCGACGACCTCGCCGGCCGGGTCGGCGACTTCGGGCCCGGGTTCGGGCCGGCCGAGCGGGCCGAGTTCGCGCACCGCACCACGCTCACCCCCGACGAGCTGGTCGGGCTGGTCCGGACCCGCTCGTACTACCTCACCGCCGGCCCGGAACAGCGGCGCGACCTCGACCGGGAGCTGCGCGACCTCGTCGCCACCCACCCGGACCTGGCCGGCCGGGAGCGCTTCGAGCTGCCGTACCGCACGCTGGCCGTCCGCGCCACCCGCCGCTGAGAACCATCGGGTACGGGGGCCGCTGCCCGTCGGATACGGGGGGGGGTGAGAGGGGCACCCTTCTCTACCGTATGCGTTAACAGGGGGCCCTTCCTTGCACCTCACACGTTGCGGTCGTAGACCATGCGCAGGCCGATGAGGGTGATCATCGGCTCGTGGTGGGTGATGGTGCGGCACTCGCCGATCACCACCGACGCCAGCCCTCCGGTGGCGATCACCGCCCGCACCTCGCCCAGTTCCTCGGTCATCCGCTCGACGATCCGGTCCACCTGGCCGGCGAAGCCGAAGTAGAGCCCCGACTGGAGACACTCGACGGTGTTCTTGCCGATCACCGACCGGGGCTTGGCCGCCTCCACCTTGCGCAGCTGGGCGGCGCGGGCCGCGAGCGCGTCGAAGGAGATCTCGATGCCGGGGGCGAACGCCCCGCCGAGGAACTCGCCCCGGCCGCTGATCACGTCGAAGTTGGTGGTGGTGCCGAAGTCGACAACGATCGACGGCCCGCCGAACAGGGTGTACGCGGCGAGCGTGTTGACCACCCGGTCGGAGCCGACCTCCTTCGGGTTGTCGATCGCGAGCTGCACGCCGGTGCGTACCCCCGGCTCGACGATGACGCTCGGCAGGTCGGCGTAGTAGCGGGCGAGCATCGTCCGCAGCGAGCGCAGCGCGGCCGGCACCGTCGAGCAGGCGGCCACCCCGGTGATCTCCACGGCGTCACCGGCGAGCAGCCCCCGGAACATCAGCCCGAGCTCGTCCGCCGTGGAGCGGGCGTCGGTCTTGATCCGCCAGGAGTGCACCAGCTTGTCGCCGTCGAAGGTCGCCAGCACGGTGTTGGTGTTTCCGATGTCGATGCAGAGCAGCACGCACGCAGCCTAGACGCGCGGAGGCTCACCGGGGGTGCAGGTCCAGCGCCACGTCCAGGATCGGCGAGGAGTGCGTCAGCGCGCCGACCGACAGGTAGTCCACGCCGGTCGCACCGTACTCCGCCGCCACGTCGAGCCTCAGCCCGCCGGTCGCCTCCAGCTCCGCCCGGTCCCCCACGGCGGCCACCACCTCGCGCAGGGTCGCCGGGGTCATGTTGTCCAGCAGCAGGAAGTCGGCGCCCGCCTCGACGGCCTCCAGCGCCTCGGCGAGGGTGTCCACCTCCACCTGCACCGCTACGCCGGGGAAGACCTCCCGGACCCGGCGGTAGGCCGCCGCGACGCCGCCGGCCGCGAGCTTGTGGTTGTCCTTGATCATGGCGACGTCGTACAGGCCCATCCGCTTGTTGGTGCCGCCGCCGGCCCGCACCGCGTACTTCTCCAGCGCCCGCAGGCCCGGGGTGGTCTTGCGGGTGTCCAGCACGGTCGCCTTCGTGCCGGCCAGCGCGTCCGCCCAGGCCCGGGTGTGGGTGGCCACCCCGGAGAGCCGGCAGAGCAGGTTGAGCGCCGTGCGCTCGGCGGTGAGCAGCAGCCGGGTCGGCCCGGCCACCGTGGCCAGCACGTCGCCGCGGGCCACCCGCTGCCCGTCGTGGGCCACGAGCGACACCTCGACGGTACGGCCGCCGGCCGCCCCCGCGCCGCCGGCCGCCCCCGCGTCGGCGGCTGGCGCGGCACCCGGGTCGGCCGGGAAGCCGGTCACCTCGGCGGCCAGCTCGAACGCGGCTGCCGCCACGGCCAGCCCCGCGACCACCCCGTCGGCGCGGGCGACCAGGTCGGCCGTGTCGGTCTGGGTGGCCGGGATGGTGGCGACGCTGGTGACGTCGAGGAAGTCCGGCCCGAGGTCCTCGGCGAACGCGGTGACGAGCACCCGCCGTACCTCGGCGGGATCCAGCCCGGCCGCCCGCAGCGCCTGCTCCGTCGTGTCCCTCATCGCTCTCCAGCCTCCCAGCGAGACGTCAGCCTGCCCTGCGCCCCGACTTCGGCGACCAGGTGGCCCCGCCACCGCTCGTCCGCCGTCGGGTAGTCCTCCCGCCAGTGGCACCCCCGGGTCTCCTGGCGGGCGTACGCGGCGGCGACCAGCGCCGACGCCACGGTGATCAGGTTCGTGGCCTCCCAGTCGGCGGTGCGCGGGGTGCCCCTGCCGGCGCCCAGCTCGCCCAGCGCCGTGGCCGTGGCGGCGAGCGTGTCCGCCGAGCGCAGCACCCCGGCGCCCCGGGTCATCGCCCGTTGCAGCGCGGGCGTCCCCTCGGCGGGCACCACCCAGCCGCCCCCGCCGGCCCACGCGCCACCCTCGGCGGGCCGGGCCTGCTCGGGCAGGCCGGCGGCGATGTCCTCGGCGATCCGGCGGGAGAACACCAGCCCCTCCAGCAGCGAGTTGCTGGCCAGCCGGTTCGCGCCGTGCACGCCCGTGCAGGCCACCTCGCCGCAGGCGTACAGGCCGGGGATGGAGGTGCGGCCCCGCAGGTCCGTGCGGACGCCGCCGGAGGCGTAGTGGGCGGCCGGGGCGACCGGGATCAGGTCGGTGGCCGGGTCGACGCCGATGGCCAGGCAGGAGGCGACGATGGTCGGGAAGCGCCCGGCCAGGAAGTCGCCGCCGAGGTGCCGGGCGTCGAGGTACACGTGGTCGGCGCCGGTGGCCAGCAGCACCCGGTGGATGCCCTTGGCCACCACGTCCCGGGGGGCCAGCTCCGCCAGCTCGTGCTGGCCGACCATGAACCGCTTGCCGTCGCCGTCGACGAGGTGCGCGCCCTCGCCGCGCAGCGCCTCGGAGACCAGCGGCTGCTGCGCCCGGCCGGCCCCCGGCACGCCGGCACCGGCCGGGGTGAGCAGCGCCGTGGGGTGGAACTGGACGAACTCCACGTCGGTGACCGCCGCGCCGGCCCGCATGGCCAGCGCCACGCCGTCGCCGGTGGAGACGGCCGGGTTGGTGGTGGCGGAGAAGACCTGGCCCATGCCGCCGGTGGCGAGCACCACCGCGCGGGCCAGCAGCGCGCCGACGCCGTCCTCGCTGCCCTCGCCGAGCACGTGCAGGGTGATCCCGCAGGCCGAGCCGAGCCCGCCGGGCCCGTCGCCGGGGGCGCGCAGCAGGTCCAGCACGAGGGCGTGCTCGACCAGCCGGATCCACGGGTCGCGGCGGACCGCCGCGTGCAGGGCCCGCTGCACCTCCGCGCCGGTGGCGTCCCCGCCGGCGTGCACGATCCGGTCCGCCCGGTGCCCGCCCTCCCGGGTGAGCATGAGCGAGCCGTCGGGGTGGCGGTCGAACTCCGCGCCGATGCGCATCAGCTCCCGCAGCCGGGTCGGCCCCTCCTCCACCAGCACCCGCACGGCGGCGGGGTCGCACAGCCCCACCCCGGCGACCTCGGTGTCGAAGGCGTGCGCGGCCGGGGTGTCCGCCGGGTCGAGCACGGCGGCGATGCCGCCCTGGGCCCAGCGGGTCGAGCCGTCGTCGATGTTGACCTTGGTGACCACGGTGACGTGCAGGCCGGCCTCGCGCAGGTGCAGCGCGGCGGTCAGCCCGGCCACCCCGGAGCCGACCACGATCACGTCGGTGGTCTCCACCCAGCCGGGCGCGGGCGCGGCCAGCAGCGTCGGCAGGACGGGCAGGTCGACGGTCGGTAGGTCCATGAGCACAGTCAACCCGAACCCGGTTCACCTCGGGCGGCGGGGGCGGGACGAGTGGTTTGGGCTACCCCGGGCGGCCGGGGCGTCCCTCGTCCGGCTCGGGCGGGGCGGAGTCGCCGCGCCCGGCCGGCGGGGCGGCGGTCACTTCGTCCGGACCGGGAGGCCGGCCGGGCCCGCGCCCTTCAGCGAGGCGGTCACCGTGCGGTCGCTGAGCCACAGGTAGCAGCGGATCCCCCGGTCGCCGACCCGCCAGCGCCCCGCCCCGGGCGGGCGGACCACCAGGCCGCTGCGGAAGCGCAGGTCGTCGTCGTCCGGCACGCCCGCGTAGCGGGCCAGGACCGTGCGGCAGCCGGCGTAGAAGGGGAGCCAGTCGGCGTCCCGGGCCGGGTACGGCTTGTCCGGCGCGTGCCACACCCCGACGAACTCGGCGTCGTGCCGGGTCGTGCACTCCACCGGCTTCAGCACCTGCGCGCCGCGCCGCCCGACGTTCTCGCTGCGCTGGCAGCCCAGCCGCAGCGGGGAGGGCCCCTTCAGGGCGCCGCGCAGGCTGCCGGTGCGGGTGACCGGCGTCGCGCCCGCCTCGGCGGTGCTGACCTCGGTCAGGTCGCAGCGGTACCAGCGGGCCCCGGACGTCCAGCCGGTCTTCGACGGCACCGCCACGGCCAGCCGGAGCCGGCCGGCCCGCCAGTCGTCCCCCACGTACGCGGTGGCCTTCGTGTCGCAGTCGGCGAACGGGGCGCGCAGCTCGGGCGAGCCGCTGCCGGGCGGGGCGGCCCGGTCGGCGGGGAACGCGCCGACGTGCACGGTCTCCACCAGGTGCGGGAGCGCGCAGTCGACCGGCGCGTACGCCGACAGCGGCAGCACGTCGACGAAGTCGGCGACCTGGCAGACCTCGGCGGCCGGGGTGAACGGGCCCGCCGGGCCCGGGGCGGCCCAGTCGTCGGTGAGGTCGCCGTCGAGGCCCGCCGGGCCCCCACAGCCGGCCAGCACGACCGCCGTGGCCAGGGCGGCGCACACGCTCGTCAACGCACGACGCATCGGGCCTCCCCAACCACCAGCTCCGCGACGGGACCCAAGAGTAACCAGGGATGACCATCGGTGACATACCGCGTACGGGTAGACATCCATGCCGGCCGCGGGGGCGGACCCGGACGCACGGGCGGCGCGGGCCGGTGGGGATCCCGGCCGGGGCGGGCGGGGTCAGCCGACGACGGCCAGCGGGCTCGGGACGGGGTCGCCGGCGGTGCCCGGGGCGGCCGTGGCCGGGTCGGCGTTCAGCTCGACCACCCGGTTGGCGGCGTCGACGTGCACCACCCGGGGCCGGTACACCCGCGCCTCGGCGTCGTCGAACTGCCCGTAGGAGATCAGGATGACCAGGTCGCCGGGGTGCACGAGGTGGGCGGCTGCGCCGTTGATGCCGATCACGCCGCTGCCCCGCTCGCCCGGGATCACGTACGTCTCCAGCCGGGCGCCGTTGGTGACGTCCACGATCGCCACCTGCTCGCCGGGGAGCAGGTCGGCCGCGTCGAGCAGGTCCTCGTCCACGGTCACCGAGCCCACGTAGTGCAGGTCGGCCTGGGTCACCGTGGCCCGGTGGATCTTCGACTTGAGCATGGTGCGGAACATCGGGGTGCCTTTCGCGGGGCGGGAGGACGGGTCAGGATCGGGGGGCGAGCCGGATCGCCACGTTGTCGATCAGGCGGGTGGTGCCGACCCTGGCCGCGATGAGCAGCCGGGCCGGCCCGGCGACCGGGCCGGGCTCCAGGTCGGCGTCGGTGAGCGCCACGTAGTCGACCTCCACCTCGGGCGGGCCGTCGCCCAGCGCCCGGTGCACGGCGGCCAGCACCTCGCCGCCGTGCTCGCCCCGGTCGGCTGCCGCCGCGCCGGCCCGCAGCGCGGCGGACAGGGTCAGCGCGGCCTGCCGCTGCGCGGGCGAGAGGTAGCGGTTGCGGCTGGACAGGGCCAGCCCGTCCGGCTCCCGCACGGTGGGCACGCCGACCACCTCGACGGGCACGTCGAAGTCCCGGGCCATCCGCCGCACCAGCGTGAGCTGCTGGTAGTCCTTCTCGCCGAAGAACGCCAGGTCGGGGCGGGTGAGCTGGAACAGCTTCAGCACCACGGTAAGCACCCCGTGGAAGAAGCCGGGCCGGCTCAGGCCCTCCAGGTCGTCGGCGAGCCGCCCCGGGTCCACCCGCACCAGGGGCTCGCCGTCCGGGTACACCTCGCCCCGGTCCGGCGCGAAGACCACGTCCGCACCGGCCCGCCGGCAGACCTCCAGGTCCGCCTCCAGGGTGCGCGGGTACCGGTCGAAGTCCTCGTTCGGCCCGAACTGGAGCGGGTTCACGAAGATCGTCACCAGCACGTGGTCGGCCCGCTCCCGGGCGGCGCGCAGCAGCGTCTCGTGCCCGGCGTGCAACGCGCCCATGGTCATCACCACGCCGACGGTGCCGGTCAGGGCGGCGCGCGCCTTCGCCAGCTCCGCGCGGGTCCGCACCAGCTCCGTCATGCGTGCCTCACCTCTCGTCGGGTCCCGCCGAGCACGTCGAGCAGCGGCGCGGCGTCCGCCGGGCGCAGCCGGCCCGACGCGATGGCCCGGTCCGCCGTGCGCCGGGCCAGGGCCAGGTACGCCGCGACCGACTCGGGCGCGGTCGCCGCCAGCCGCTCCAGGTGCCGGCGTACGGTGCCGGCGTCGCCCCGGGACACCGGGCCGGTCAGCGCGTCGTCGCCGAGGCGCAGGGCGTTCTCCAGCGCCGCCCCCAGCAGCGGGGCGAGGACCTTCTCCGGCTGGCCCACCCCGGCGTCGCGCAGCCGGTCGGCCGCCTCGTTGACCAGGGTGACCAGGTGGTTGGCGCCGTGCGCCAGCGCCGCATGGTAGAGCGGCCGGTCGGCCTCGCCCACCCACTCGGGCACCCCGCCGAGGTCGGCGACCAGCCGGGCGGCCAGCGGGCGCAGCTCGGCCGGCGCGGTCACCCCGTACGAGATGCCGGCGAGCCGGCCGAGGTCGTCGGGCGTGCCGGTGAAGGTCATCGCCGGGTGCAGGGCCAGCGGGTGCGCCCCGACGGCGGCGGCCGGGGCGAGGACGCCCAGCCCGTGCGCGCCGGAGGTGTGCGCGACCACCTGGCCGGGGCGCAGCGCCCCGGTGTCGGCGAGGCCGGCCACGACCGGGGCGAGCGCGTCGTCGGGCACGGCGACCAGCAGCAGGTCGGTCGCGGCGTGGGCCACGGAGGTGGCGGAGCGGTTGGCGGCGTCGGGCAGCAGCAGGGCGATGCGGGCCTTCGCCGCCCCGGAGACGCCGGAGGCGGCGACCACCCGGTGCCCGGCGGCGGCGAGCGCCGCGCCCAGCACCGCGCCGACCCGGCCGGCGCCGAGGAC
Source organism: Micromonospora sp. NPDC002575 (assembly GCF_042889525.1). Classification (NCBI taxonomy): domain Bacteria; kingdom Bacillati; phylum Actinomycetota; class Actinomycetes; order Micromonosporales; family Micromonosporaceae; genus Micromonospora; species Micromonospora sp. NPDC002575. The sequence continues at coordinate 625,500 of NZ_JBIARA010000001.1, forward strand.
GCCGACGGTCAGCACGCGGGGGAAGGAGGGCGAAGTGCCGCCCGAGGGTGCGGCGGCCCGCGCGGGGGCGGCCGGACGCGGGCGCAGCGGTGCGCTCATGGCAGTGATCCAGTCCTCGAAGGGGGTACCGGTCGATGGCAAGTATGCGCCGCGGTGAAGAGGCCGCAACAAGAAGGTGTGAAAACCTTCACCGCCGGGACGGCCGGGCCGCCGCGGGCCTCCGCGACGGCCCGGCCGGTGTACCCGTCACCGGCCGCGCAGGAACCCGGCGTCGACGAACTTGAAGTTGGTGTCCGGGCGTGCCTCGCCGTCCCCGCCCGGGGTCTCCGGGGTGTTCCGGCCGTCGTGCACCACCAGCAGCCCGCCGGGGAAGCCCGGCAGCGGGGTCGCGGTCACCGCCGCGCCGTCGCACTCCTGGGAGCCGTCCACCACGCCGTCGACCACCGCGAACCGGCCCGTCGGGCGGCCGGTGCGCCGGTCGTACGTGTGGAACGTGTCGTCGCCCTGGGCGGAGACGACCAGGGTGCCGGTCAGGCGGCCCGTCCGGTAGATCGTCAGCCCCTCCACGTCCTGCGCGATCCGGCCGCCGAACCCGGGATCGGCCGGGTAGTCGGTCACGCAGTCGTCCTCCGCCGGGTCGAACGCCGCCGGCACGCCGTACTCGCGGACCCGCTCGACCAGCGTCGGCGTCCCGGCGAACCGGCCGCCCGCGAGCCGGGTCCGCCACAGGCCCACCTTCTCCTGCGCCAGGTGCACCACGCCGGTGTCCGGGTCCACCACGGTCCCCTCCACCTGCGGGCCGTCGCCCGGGTCGGTGCACGGCGACCAGGCGGTGCCGTCGGGCAGGGTGAACGCCGACGGCAGCGTCAGCCGGTCCACCGGCCGGTAGGTGACCCGCCCGGCCCGCTCGACCAGCCGGAACACCCCCACCTCCGGGGTGCTGCGCCGGCTCACCACCGCGTACGCGCGACCGGCCGGGTCGACGTGGGCGCCCAGCCCGTACGCGGTGCGCTGCTCGTTGACCTCGGCCTGGTCCCGGCTGAACGCGAACGGCACGCCCGGCGCGGTCACGTCGGTGAGCAGCCGGGTGGCCGGGTCGATGCGGTAGAACCGGAGTTGGTCGCGCCCCCGGTCGGTGACCACCGCCAGGTCGACCCGCTGCCCGCCGAGCCGGAACCCTTCCACCAGGTCGACGTTGTTGAACCGGCCCGGCTCGTCGTCGGGGCCGGGGGCGGGCGGGGTGGCGATCGCCTGCCGCTCGCGGGCGGCCAGGTCGTAGACCCGCAGGCCGCCGTTCTTGGCGGTGGCGATCACCAGGCTGCCGGCCCGGTCGGTCGGGTGCACCCAGATCGCCGGGTCGTCGGCGTCGGCGTCGCCGCCGGCTTCGTCGTCGTACAGGCTGGGGGTCTCGGCCACCGCCCGCACGACGCGCGGCGCGTCGTCCCGGGCGGGGGCGGCGGCGGCACCGGAGGCGGCCAGCAGCAGTGGTACGGCCGCCAGCGCGGGGATCACGATTCGTCTCATGCCCGCAGACCGTAGGGTCGGCACGGTGACGGACCCTGAACGCGGGATGAACTCCCCGGCGCTGCGCTGGCGGGACGCGATGGACCGTGCCCTGTACGGGCCGGCGGGCTTCTTCGTCGCCGGGGCGGGCCCGGCCGGCCACTTCCGCACGAGCGCGCACGCCTCACCGGCGTTCGCGGGAGCGGTGTTCCGGCTCGTGTCCCGGCTCGACGCCGCCCTCGGGTTCCCCACGCCGTTCGACGTGGTGGACGTGGGCGCCGGCCGGGGCGAGCTGCTGCGCGCCCTGGCGACCCTGGCCCGCGAGGCGGCGGCCGGCGGCCCATCGAGCGGCACGACCCCGGCTGTCGCACCCCCGCACGGCACCGTCCCCGCGCCGGTGCCGCTGGCCCACCGCCTGCGCCTGACGGCCGTGGAACTGGCCCCCCGCCCGGCGGACCTGCCGCCGGCCATCGACTGGACGACCGAGACCCCGACGGGAATCACCGGCCTGCTGACCGCCACCGAATGGCTGGACAACGTCCCCCTGGACGTGGCAGTCCCCACCGAGACCGGCTGGCGCTACCAACTGGTGAACCCGACAACCGGCAGCACAACCCCGGGCCCCCCACTGACCGAAGAGGACCTGACCTGGCTGACCCGCTGGCACCCCGACGCCCCGGTGATCAAGAGGTTTGTGTCAGGTTCGGGCCCCTCCGCTGACGCAAACCTCTTGATCACCGGGGACGGGGACAGGGTGGAGGTGGGGCGGGGGCGGGATCTGGCCTGGGCCGGGGTCGTGGGGCGGCTGCGGCGGGGGGTGGCGCTGGCCGTGGACTACGGGCACCTGCGCCGGGCGCGGCCGGTGGGCGGGACGCTTGCCGGATACCGGGGCGGGCGGCAGGTGCCGCCGGTGCCCGACGGGTCGTGCGACGTCACCGCCCACGTCGCCATGGACTCCGTCGCCGCCGCCGGTGAGCGGGTCGCCGGGTGTGCGTACACACTGGTGTCGCAGCGGGAGGCGCTGCTCGCGCTCGGGGCCGACGGCGGGCGACCGCCGCTGAGCCTGGCCGGCACCGACCCGGCCGGGTACGTGCGGGCGCTCGCCGCCGCGTCGGCGGTGGCCGAGCTGACCGACCCGGCCGGGCTCGGCGGGCACTGGTGGCTGCTCCAGCCGGTCGGCGTCGCCGTCGATGCGCTCATGGCACGATGACGGGCATGACCACGGACACCGGTGACCTGCGCGAGCTGACCGTCGGCACCGGGGCCGGCGGGGAGCAGCTCGGCACCGACATGGTGCTCAACATCGGCCCGCAGCACCCCTCCACGCACGGCGTGCTGCGGCTCAAGCTGGTGCTCGACGGGGAACGGGTGGTCGCCGCCGAGCCGATCGTCGGGTACATGCACCGGGGCGCGGAGAAGCTGTTCGAGGTGCGCGACTACCGGCAGATCATCGTGCTGGCCAACCGGCACGACTGGCTGTCGGCGTTCTCCAACGAGCTGGGCGTGGTGCTCGCCGTCGAGCGGCTCATGGGCATGGAGGTGCCCGAGCGGGCCACCTGGCTGCGGATGGCGCTGGCCGAGCTGAACCGGGTGCTCAACCACCTGATGTTCCTCGGCTCGTACCCGCTGGAGATCGGCGCGATCACGCCGGTCTTCTACGCGTTCCGCGAGCGGGAGACCATCCAGGCGGTCATGGAGGAGGTCTCCGGCGGGCGCATCCACTACATGTTCAACCGGGTCGGCGGGCTCAAGGAGGAGGTGCCGGCGGGCTGGACCGGGCGGGCCCGCGCCGCCATCGGCGAGGTGCGCCGCCGCATGCCGGACCTGGACAGGCTGATCCGGCGCAACGAGATCTTCCTGGCCCGCACCGTCGGGGTGGGCGTGCTGTCCGCCGCCGACGCCGCCGCGTTCGGCGCGTCCGGGCCCGTCGCCCGGGCCTCCGGGCTCGACCTGGACCTGCGCCGCGACGAGCCGTACCTGGCCTACGACCAGCTCGACGTGCCGGTGGTGACGAAGACCGCCGGGGACTGCCACGCCCGGTTCGAGGTGCTGCTCGACCAGGTGTACGCCTCGCTCGACCTCGCCGAGCAGTGCCTGGACCGGGTGGACCGGCTCACCGGGCCGGTGAACACCCGACTGCCGAAGGTGGTGAAGGCCCCCGAGGGGCACACGTACGCGTGGACGGAGAACCCGCTCGGCATCAACGGCTACTACCTGGTGTCGCGGGGCGAGAAGACGCCGTGGCGGCTGAAGCTGCGCACCGCGTCGTACGCGAACGTGCAGGCGCTGGCCACCCTGCTGCCGGGGTGCCTGGTGCCGGACCTGATCGCGATCCTCGGCTCGATGTTCTTCGTGGTGGGCGACATCGACAAGTAGCGGGTCCGCCCGGTGCTTGCCGCCCGCGCCCGCGGGTCAGCGCCAGTGGTCGGCCGGGCGGGCGCCGCCGGCGCGGGGCGGCTCCCCGGGGGACGCGTGTCCGTACCGCTGTCCGACGACGCGCTGGTGCCGGCTGAGCCGGGCCGGCTCGGGTTCCGCCGCGCCCCACTGCTCCGCCGACGGGGCCTCGCGTTGGGCCGGCGGACGCCACTCGGCCGACGGGGCCGCGCGCGGCGTCGATCCCGCCGACCAGGCGGCACCTTGTGCTGCCTCCGCCGACCAGGCGGCACCTTGTGCCGGCTCCGCCGGCCAGGCGTCACGGTGCGCGGCCGGCCAGCCGCCCGGCCGGTCGGCCGCCGAGCCGGCACCGGCGGCGTCCCCGTCCCACCAGCGGTCCCCCGGACTTTCCTCCGGGTAGGGGTCGCCCTGCCGGACCGCGGCCCAGCGGTCCTCCACCCGGTATCCGCTGCCGGTCGCGTCCGCGTGCGCCGTGGCGCGGCGCTCGCCGACCCGGACCTCCCGGCCCCGGTCGTCGTCGCGCACCTCCGCCCACCGGTCGCCGGCCTCCGCCTCGGACCACTGGCCGGAGGTGGCGGGCACCGGTGGGTACGCGGGGGCGCGGTCCGTCTCGTACCGGCCCGCCGCGCCGCCGCCGGCCGGCGCCGGGCCGTAGCCGCCCCGCGCCTCCGGCTGGACGGCCGCGCCCCGGGCCTGGGGGCGGGCGGGCTGGGCCGGCTCGTCCCGGGAGGGCGGCTGCCGTGCCCAGGCGCGGTCGTCGAACGGCTCCGGGTCTGCCGGGTCGGGGAACCGGTGGGCGTCGGCACCCCGGACGCGGGCGGCCGGGTCGGCGTGCCCGGCCCACGGCCGGCCCTCCGGTTCGCCGCTCGCCGGCCGCTGGCCGCCGGCCCACGGCCGCTCCTGCGCGGCCGGGGACCACCCGTCGCCGTAGCCGTCCGGAGCCGGCGACCACCGGTCGCCGTAGCCGCCCGCCGCCGGGTCCGGCCCGTCGACGACGGTGTGCCGGGTGGTGACGTGCACGGTCTCCGTGTGCCGGACCAGGCCGACCGGGCGCGGGACGGGGTCGGGGGCGGCCGGCTGCGGTGCCCGGGTGCCGGGGGCGCCGGGCTCGGCCGGGCGCGCCGGCGTCCCGTAGACGCCCGGCTGCGCGGGGCGGTCGGTGCCGTAGACGCCCGGCTGGGCGGGGCGGTCGGTGCCGTGGCGGGGGATCGGCTGGGGGCGGTGGCCGGGGGGCGCGTCGTCCGGGCGCGCGGACGCCCGGAACGGGACCGCCGCCGGGGCCTCCTCGGCGTCGCCGGGCCGGCCGGCATCGGCGTACGTCTCGGCGGGCGCGATCCGGGCCCGGCCCGCACCCGCCGGCTGCGCCGACGGCGGGTCGGGGTCGGCGGCGAATCCGGCCGCCGCGGCGTCGAGCCGGCGACGCAGCGCGGCGACCTGCTCCTGGGCCCGTTGGGACGCGTCGAGCGCCTGGTTGCTGCGCTGGGCGGCGGCCACGATCTCGCCGCGCAGCTCCCGGCCCAGCCGGTCGATCTCGTCCCGCAGCTCCTCGGCCTCCCCGTGCCCGCCGTCGCCGTCGGCGCGCAGCGCGATCGACAGGCCGATCAGCACCACGGCGAAGATCGTCAGCACGGCGGCGAACCGCAGCGGGCCGTTGCCGTCGGCGACCAGCAGGATCAGCGCCGCGACGGGGGCCAGCGCCACGCCGATCCAGAACAGCACGGAGAGCAGTCGGGGATCACGCCTGTCGGTGGCGGCAACCGGGGCGGGCATGGATGTGCAGCCTACCGAGTGTTCCGCCTACTGGGAACGTTCTGAACAGCACCGGTCGCCGACGGCACGGGGCCGCCGGCGACCGGTGGGCGGGTCAGCTGGCCGCGAGCGCCCCGTCGGAGGAGAAGACGAGGCCGACGCTGGCGCTCCCCGTCTTCAGGGCGTTCTTGGTCTGCGGGCCGCCCGCGTCGAGGGAGCTGAACGAGCCGGCCTTGAAGTCGTAGACCTCCACCAGGCCCGCCTGGCACTTCGGGCGCTGCGGGCACTCCGGCGGGCCGGCCAGCACGGTCGCGCTGCCGGAGCACTTGGCCGCCAGCTCGGACAGCGTGGCCACCCCGTACTTGTCGGCGAACGCCTTGGTGACGGCGAACGCGTTCTGGTCCTGGGCGGCGGACGGCGTGCCGAAGGCGATGCCGGCCTTCTCGCCGGCGGCCTTGAGGGCGGCGACGGTCTTGTCCAGCTCCGGCGAGGAGACCGGCTGGGCGTCCTTGCCGTTGGCCTTCGTGTTGAGGAACTCGGCCATGGTCGCCGCGTACTCCGGGACGACCTGGATCTCGCCCTTCTCCAGGGCCGGCTCGTACAGCTCGCGGTTGCCGATCTGCTGCACCTTGACCTGGTAGCCGGCGGCGGTGAGCGCGATGCGGTAGAGCTCGGCGATGGTCTGGCTCTCGGTGAAGTTGCCGGCGCCGACGACGATCGTGCCGCCCGCGCCCTTGGCGACGCCCTGGGTGACGTTGTTGGCGGTGGCGAACTCCTCGGCGGCGACCTTGCTGGTCTTGCGGTCGACGTCGACGGCCTTGTTGAGCGCGATCAGCTTCGGCGTGTCCAGCGCGGCGGAGACCTTGTCCAGGGCCGCGAGCAGCTCCGGGGTGGCCACCTTGGCGTTGACCGCCGGGATGACGTTGTCGGTGTTCTGGAGCTTCTTGTCGTCGGCGAGGACGACGAGCTGGTCACCGGCGACCGGGGCGCAGCCGGCCCCCGACGCGCCCTGCTGCGGGGCCTCGGTGCCCGAGGAGCCGGCGTCGCCGCAGCCGGTGAGGAAACCGGCCGCCGCGAGGGCGCCGACCGCGCCGATGGCCAGCCGTGTACGTGCGCGCATCAAGCCCGCCTTCCGTGTCCCGGCGCGACCCCCCGGGCCGGCCGCGTGTCCGACGGACGATCTCCTGTCGTCGCCCGCGATGTTCCACCCAACATCCTGCCGGCCGGGACCGACAACCCGAGGCGAGGTTCGTCACCGGATCGTCACCATCCGGCGTACGGGAGGAAGCCGGCCGGTCAGCTCCCGGCGACGGCGTCGGCGGCCCGACGGTTGGCCCGCCGCCGGGCCGGGCGCAGCGGGCGCGGGGTGACCAGCCGCTCGACCAGGGCCAGCAGCAGCTCGACCAGTATCGCCAGCCCGGCCACCAGCAGGCCGCCCGCGATGATCTGCCCGCCGCCGGCGGCGATGTCCAGGCCGAAGCCGGCCCGGATGATCTGGCCCAGCCCGCCGCCGTTGACGAACGAGGCCAGCGCGGCCGTCGCCACCACCTGCACCGCCGCGGTGCGGAACCCGGCGGCCAGGTACGGCACCGCCAGCGGCAGCTCCACCCGCCGCAGCACCTGCCCGCCCGACAGCCCCATCCCGCGCGCCGCGTCCCGGGCCTCCGGGTCGGCCTGCCGCACCCCCGTGTACGCGTTGGCCAGCAGCGGCGGCACCGCGAAGACGGCCAGCGCGACCACCACGGCGGGGCGGCCGAACCCGAGGAAGGTCAGCGGCAGGATGGTCAGCAGGGCCAGGGTGGGGATCGCCAGGGTGACGTTGGACACCAGCACCACCAGCCCGCCGCCCCGGCCGGTGTGCCCGAGCCACAGGCCGACCGGCCAGGCCACCAGGCAGCCGAGCAGCACGGCCGTGGCCGACATGCCGAGGTGCTCGCCGAGCCGGTCGAGGATGCCGCCCGGGTTGGTCCAGTTCAGCGGGTCGTTGAGCCACAGCACCGCCTGGCCGACCGGGTTGCTCATCGGGCCCGCCCGCGCAGCCAGGGGGTGACCGCCCGGCCGAGCCCGGCGAGGACCAGGTCCAGCACCAGCGCGAGCAGGACGCAGAGCAGCGTGCCGGTCATGATCTCGGCCTTGTAGAAGTTGTTCTGGAAGCCGGCGAAGATGAGCTGGCCCAGCCCGCCCCGGCCGACCACCACCCCGACGGTCACCAGCGCCACGGTCGACACGGTGGCCAGCCGCAGGCCGGTGAGGATGCCGGGCAGCGCCAGCGGCAGCTCGATCCGCAGCAGCCGGCCCCACCGGCCGTACCCCATCCCCTCCGCCGCCTCGCGGACCTCGGGGGGCACCTGGCTCAGCCCCGCGACGGCGTTGCGGACGATGACCAGCAGCGCGTACAGCACCACCACGGTGAGCACCGTCACCGCCCCGATCCCGAGGTAGGGCGCGAGGAACGCGAACAGGGCCAGCGACGGGATCGTGTAGAGCACCCCGGTGAATGCGAGGATCGGGCCGGCGAGGGGACGGAACCGGTGGGCCGCCACCGCGAGCGGCAGGGCCACCAGGGCGGCGATCAGCACGGCCCGGACGGTCAGGGAGGCGTGGTCGCGCAGCGCGGCGAGGATCGTGTCAGAGTTGTCCCGCACGTACTGCCAGGAGAACCACGGGTTACCCGGGTCGGCCCGGTAGCTCAGGCGGAAGGACATGCGTGGACGTTACCCCGAACACCCGGAGCGCCGCCGGACCCGAGGCGGCCGGAACGCGCGCGGCGGCCATCGCGCTGGAGGGCATCGGCAAGCGGTACCCGGACGGCACCGAGGCGGTCCGCGAGCTGAGCCTGCGGGTGCCGGCCGGCGAGCTGGTGGTGCTGATCGGGCCGTCCGGCTGCGGCAAGTCGACCGTACTGCGCATGATCAACCGGCTGATCGAGCCGACCGCCGGCCGGATCCTGCTCGGCGACGAGGACGTGACCCGCGTCGACCCGGTCGCGCTGCGCCGCCGCATCGGGTACGTCATCCAGAACGTGGGCCTGTTCCCCCACCAGACGGTCGTGGCCAACGTCGGCACCGTCCCCCGGCTGCTCGGCTGGCCCTCCGACCGGATTCGGCGCCGCAGCGAGGAGCTGCTGGAGCTGGTGGGCCTCGACCCGGGCCGGTTCGGCCGGCGGTACCCGCACGAGCTCTCCGGCGGGCAGCGGCAGCGGGTCGGGGTGGCCCGCGCGCTCGCCGCCGACCCGGTGGTGCTGCTGATGGACGAGCCGTTCTCGGCGGTCGACCCGATCGTGCGGACCCGGCTCCAGGAGGAGTTCCTGCGCCTCCAGGCCGAGGTGCGCAAGACGATCGTGCTGGTCACCCACGACCTCGACGAGGCCGTCCGGCTCGGCGACCGGATCGCCGTGCTCTCCCAGGGCGGCCGGCTGGAGCAGTACGACACCCCGGCGGCCCTGCTCGCCGCGCCCGCCTCCGAGTTCGTCCGGGACTTCGTCGGCGCGGACCGGGGCATCCGGGCGCTGGCGGTCACCCCGGTCACCCGGGAGGCGCTGGAGCCGGCCCCCGCCGACCCGGCCGGGCTGCCGCAGGTCGCGCTCGGCTCCTCGACGTACGACGCGCTCGCCGTGATGCTGACCTCGGGCGCGGACCGGGTGCTGGTGACCGCCGACGGCGGGCCGGCAGGGGTGCTCACCCGGGAACGGGCGCTGGACGCCGGCCGGGAACCGGCCTGAGCCGGGCGGGGCGGCGGGGTCGGGGTCGGGGTCGGCTGAGGTTCGTGGCGGGGCCGGTCAGGCCCGGCCGCCGAGGCTCGCCGCGCCGATGATCCAGCCGGAGAGGAAGCCGTACCCGGCACCGGTGCCGGCGGCCTGCAACGCGGCGAGCAGCGACGGCGACGGCCCGAGCAGCGTGCTCAGCAGCGCGGCCAGGCCGGCGGCCAGCACGTACGCGCCCCAGCCGGAGAAGAACTGGCTCACCGACCCCTGCACGCGGGCCACCTGGGAGGCGGGGAGCACGTAGAGCAGGGCCGCCGCCAGCACCACCAGCAGGATGGCCCGCAGGTCGGTGGCGAGGACCCCCTGCCCCGAGTCGCCGGAGCCGAACCGCCACGCCGGCCAGGCCAGCAGCCGCAGGAACCAGCCGCCGGCCGACTCGGGGTCGGTGCGGTCCTCCGCCCAGCCGACGTACAGCGGGCTGCCGCAGACCGCGACGAGCAGCAGCACCGCGAGGGTGCCGGTGCCGGCCGCGGTCCCGTACCGGCTGACGGCACCCGAGCGGTTGATGGCGGCCATGACGCGACCAGTACCCGACGCGCCCCGGCGGGCAATCCTGCGGACCACGGCGACCGCGCCCCGGTCAGTGCTTCATCAGGTAGTCGATGAACTTGGCCCGCAGCAGCGGCGCGGACTCCTCGTACCCGTGCCCGGTGAGCTCCCGCCACAGCGCCGCAGCCTCGTCGATGGTCGGGCCGACGGAGTTCGGCGCGCCGTCCAGCGCGGCGGCCTCGTCGGCGTTCGGCAGGTGGCGCAGCACCGACCAGAAGAACCCGACGTCGCGCCGCTCCCGGGCCGTCGCGAACGCCCGCTCCCGCAGCTCCTCCGTGGAGAGCGCGTCCAACTCGTCGAACGTGTGCCCGCCGGTGCCGGTGGAAGGTGTCTCGGTCATGCCGCCGAGCCTAACCGGCGAGATCACCGGCGGCGCGCCGCCGCCCCCGACTCGTGCAGGTCAGCGGTCCCCGGCGTCCCAGCGCGGCGGGCGGTCGTCCCAGCGCGACGCGTCCCAGGGGTCGGTCGGGGTGTCGTCGGTGCGGGTGGGCAGGGCCGGGGGCCAGTCGCCCACCGGCGCCGGCCGGGGCACCGACCAGCCGGAGCTGATCGCGCCGTCCCCCCGGGGGACCGGCTCCGGGTCCGCGCTCGCCGACCGGGGCCGGCCGTACGTCTCGACCAGCCGGGTGACCACCAGGCCGACGCCGAGGGCGGCCCCGCCGACCGCCCACCGGCTCACGACCCAGCCCTCGGCGTCCAGCCAGGCGCGCAGGACCGCGACGAGGCTGACGGCGAGCAGCGTGCCGAAGATCGCGCCGCGCCGGCCGTACGCGCTCGTGCCGCCGAGCAGCGCGATGCCGACGGCGAGCGTCGTCCAGCCCAGCCCCTCGGTGGGTACGACGGGCCCGTCGCCGTTGCCGGCGAACAGGATGCCGGCGAGCGTGGCGAACACGGTGGAGAGGACGAAGGCGAACACGACGATGGTGGCCGCCACCCCGCCCCGGCGGCGTGCCGGGTCGGCCACCGGGCGGAACCGGCCGATCAGGCGGCGCACCGGTCGGACGGCCCCGAACAGTCCGCCGAGGACGGCCACGGCGGCGAAGCCGGCGAAGAGGTAGAACGCGGTGTCCCGGGGGTCGTACCCGCCCTGCACCGGCACCGGCGCGGGGCGCTGCTGGATGTAGACCACCACGCCGGCCGCGCCGGCCAGGCTCGCCGCCCAGCCGGGCACGTGCAGCAGCACGACGGCGAGACCCACGGCCAGCCCGCCGATCGCGGCCACCGCCACGGCGTGCCCCACCGCGACCTCGACCCCGCGGTCGCCCTGCTCGGCGGCGTGCAGGGCGGCGGCGACGGCCACCGGGCCGACCGCCAGGTTCACGGCCGAGGTGCGCAGGGTCAGCCCGGCGGCCAGCACGAGCAGCCCCAGCGCCACCACGTCGACCAGCAGGGACCGCAGCCCGTCGCCGCGCAGCGCGGCCGGCTCCGCCCGCCACAGCAGCCAGGTCAGGACGGCGAGGGCGGCGGCCAGCAGCAGTTCCCAGACGACGTGCACGGCGACCCGGTCGCGGCCCGGCTCGCCGTGGGCCGGGTCGTCGAAGACGTTCTCCAGCACCGATGCGGGCACGCCCGACGAGGGTTCCACGGGGATGTGCCGGCCCGGATCCTCGTGCCCCATGACGCGTGCCCTCCCCAGGTCACGGCCGCAGGTCCGACCCGGGCGGACCGGGGCGGCCGTTGCTCACCGGTCGCCAGGCACGGTACCTGCGCGCCGGTCCGGGCGTAACCCCCCGTGGTCAGCGCTGACCCGGGCCGCCCTCCCGCCGGTCCGCGTCGCGCTCGTCCTCCGGCCGCTCCGGCACCCGGCAGGACCGCTCCAGCCACAGCGCGGCGGCCACCAGGGCGAGTGCCGCGAGCAGGCCGGCGCCGGCGGCCGGGCGGTCCTCGGCGGCGGCCCGGGTGGGCTCGACGAAGAGCCACCCGGTCAGCCCGGCGCACCAGCCGGCGAAGATCGCCCCGGCCAGGGCGGACGCCTTCGCCAACACCACGAACCGGGCCACCAGCAGCGGATTGACCGGGTCGCGCCCCGGCCGGCGCTCGATCCGGCTGCGGGTGTTGACCGCCGCATACGCCTCCAGCACCGCCAGCGCGGCCAGCGTCACCACCGGCAGCCACGGCAGCCGCGGGAAGCCGCCGTAGAGGGTGCTGATCAGCAGCCAGGCCACCGCCGCGGCGGCCAGGCCGGCGACGACCAGGGTGGAGATCCGGGTGGGGCCCATCCTGGAGCGGTCGGGGTCCGACCCGCCCGGTGGTCGGGACTGCGCCTGGGTCATGCCGGCCGGCTCCACTGGCTCATGTCGACGACTCTAACGCCAGATCCGGTCGAGGGCTCAGTTCCAGGGCGTCGCCGGCCACCGGTTCGGCGTTGAGCAGGTCGGTCAGCCAGCCGTGCCCGGGCAACCGCCCGTACGGCTGGATGTCGATCCACGGCCGGAGCACGAACGCCCGCAGGTGGGCCCGGGGGTGCGGGAGGGTCAGCTCCGGGTCGTCGCTGAGCACCGGCTCGCCGGCGTCGTCCCAGACGGCGACGACGTCGACGTCGAGGGTGCGGGGGCCGAAGCGGCGCGCCGGGTCGCGCTCGCGGCCGGCGCGCCGCTCGGCGGCCCGGGCCCGCGCCAGCCAGTCCGGTGGGGCCGCCGCCGGGTCCTCGACCAGCACCACCGCGTTGAGGTACGCGGGCTGGTCCGCGTCGCCCCACGGCGGGGTCTCGTAGACGCCCGAGACCAGCAGCACCGCCGTGCCGAGGGAGTCCACCGCCGAGCGCAGGTGGGCAAGGCGGTCGCCGAGGTTGCTGCCGAGGGAGAGCAGGGCGCGGGTCACGCGGCGCCCCCGCCGGGCGCCGCCGGTGGTGGCTCGGTCCGCGTCCTCGTCATGGTGACGGCGACGTCGGCGAAGGCGTGCGGCACGGGCGCCTCCGGCTTGTGCACGGTGACCGTGGCGCGCGTCACCCGGTCATCGGCCAGGCAGATCGTGAGCAGCCGGTCGGCGAGCGTCTCGATCAGGTTCACCGGCTCGCCGGTCAGCACCGCCACCAGCCGGTCGGCCAGTTCCCCGTAGTGCACCGTGTCGGTCACCTCGTCGGAGCGGGCGGCGGGCGCGAGGTCGAGTTCGAGGACGGCGTCGACGACGAACTCCTGCCCCCGCTCCCGCTCGAAGTCGTAGACGCCGTGCCGGCCGTGCGCCCGCAGGCCGGTCAGCGTGATCCGGTCGGTCACCGTTCCCCCTCCGTCGGTCTTCCGACTCTGGCCGCCGCCGGCGCGCTGCTTCGGGCCGCCCGCTCGTCGTCGCGGGCGGGCCCGAGGCGCGGGCTGCCGCTGGCCCGCCAGACGGCCAGGGCGTCGACGGTGCCGAGCACGTCGTGCACGCGTACCCCCCAGGCCCCGGCCGCGACCGCGAGCAGGCTGGTCGCGGCGGTGGCGGTCTCCCGGCCGGCGGTCGGCCGGGGGGTGCCGTCGGCGGCGGCGAGCAGCCGGCCCAGATACGACTTGCGGCTGGCCCCGAAGAGCAGCGGGAGGCCGAGCTCCAGCAGCTCGGGCAGGCGGGCGGTGAGCTGCCAGTTGTGCTCGGCGGTCTTGGCGAAGCCGAGGCCCGGGTCGACGACGATGCGGTCGGCGGCCACCCCGGCGGCCAGCGCCGCGTCGACCCGCTCGGCCAGCTCGGCCCGCACGTCGGTCACCACGTCGGTGTAGTGGGCCAGCGCGCTCATGCCCCGCGAGTGCCCGCGCCAGTGCATGAGCACCCAGGGGCAGCCGGCGTCGCGGACCACCCGGGCCATGTCCGGGTCGGCCAGCCCGCCGGAGACGTCGTTGACCACCGCCGCCCCGGCCGCGAGGGCGGCCTCGGCCACCCGGGCCCGGCTGGTGTCGATGCTCACCGCGACGCCGGCGGCGGCGAGCTCCCGGACCACCGGCAGCACCCGGGCGGCCTCGGTGGCGGCGTCCACCCGGTCGGCCCCCGGGCGGGTGGACTCCCCGCCGACGTCCACCAGGTGCGCGCCCTCCTCCTTCAGTCGCACCCCGTGTGCGACGGCGGCGTCGAGATCGGCGTATCGGCCGCCGTCGGAGAAGGAGTCGGGCGTGACGTTGAGGACGCCCATCACCACCGGGGCCCGCGTCCGTACCAGATCGGTCACGACTGCACCGTACCGGTCGTGGCGGCGGGCTCCGGCAGGCCGGTGCGCCCCGCCGCCGGCACCCCTGACATGGCAATTGGAACGGGTGTACGATCGGTCGTCCGGGTCGTTCCGGGCCGACTCTTCGCGGCTTGTCGCAAAGGGGGGCGGCCCGTACCCTTTGGAATTGCCCAGCAGCGAGACGGCGAAGCCTGGAGGGAGGGCCGAAGCGGGAAAAATCCGCCCAAAGCTCACTACTCCACGTGGTGGGTGAAGAACGCAGGGTCGCCGACGCTGCGCAGAGTGAGCACCATCCCGCCAAGCTTGCCTACCGCACCGCCGCGGCTTTGCCGGCCGCAACAGGGGAGGTTCCAGTGATCGCCATCGAGCTCATGGAGGCGACGTCGTCCGGCGTCACTCACGCGCTCCACACCCTGGCGTCGACTCCACTCGCCGAGCCGGCACCCAAGGGCATCGACACCAACGGCGTCGTCACGTTCTTCGCCAGCAAGATCGCGCCGATCCTGCTGGCCGTGCTCGGCGTCATCTTCATCGGCCGGGCCAGCCGCGGCGAGATCTCCAAGGTCCTGACCAGTTCCGCCATCGCGATCGTCGGGCTGGCCTTCATCGCCGGAGCGGCCACACTCTTCTTCGTCGGTGATTACCTGATCGACCTGATCTTCGAATAGGCGCGGGCAGATGCGGCTGCGCACCGACGACGACATCTACCGGGCCCGCCTGGTCTACCTCGGGCCGCCCGGCTACACCCTGCCCGTCCACCTGCCGTACGCCCAGTACGGCGTGTTCATGCTGCTCGTACCCCTCTACATGTTCGTCCACTGGCTGTTCACGTTGCAGGTCGAGCTCTTCCCCGCCTGGGAGATCGCGCTCGCCATCGTGAGCACCTCGTTCATCTTCCGGTACGTCGACCCCGACCGGCCCGCGCGCATGGTGATCCGCACCGCGCTGACCGACTGGCGGCGCACCCGGGAGTCGGCCGCCGAGCAGCGCGACCCGCGCCTGGTGGCGAGCCGGATCAGGATCCGGGAGGAACTGGCATGACCGGGCGTACGCCGATCGGGCCGAAGCAGCACGCGGATGAGGCGGTGGCATGAGTCGCTCTTCCACGCCGGGTTCCCCGGCAGGACGTCACGCTGCCACGCACAGTAACCGTGCGCGCTCGTTCGACTACCCTCCGGACGAGGACCTGGACGAGGTCGCCCTCGACCCCGCGCTGGTCACCAGCCCCGGCCACGGCCGGGTCGGCGTCTTCCAGGCACCCCGGCCCGCGCCCGGGCGCACCGCGCCGACCGGCCCCGAGCCGGGCGCGCCGAGGGTCGCCGACAGCGCCGACATCGACTCGCCGTTCCTCGACCTCTTCGGCGGCGCCCACCCGGCGTCCCGGCCCGCGCTGCCCGCGCCGCCCCGGCCCACGCCCCGCGAGCACCCCCCGATCCCGCACCAGCCGCCGGCCGTCGCGGCCCCGCCGGCCCGGCCCGAGATTGCGCCGGCCCCCGCCGAACGGGCCCCCGCCGCGCCCACGCCGCCCAGCCGGCCCCGGGTCCCCCAGCAGCACGTGGACCGGCTGCCGGCGGCACGCCCGGCACCCGCGCCCGACCTGCCGCCGCCCCCGGTCGTGGCCACGCCGCCCGCCGACCCCGACGACGAGACGTACGGCTGGCAGGACGCCGGGCCGCCCGCGCGCCGGGAGCCCGAGCGGTCCCCGCAGCGGGAGGCCGAGTCCTCGGCGCGGGAGGCCGGGCGCGCCCCGCAGCGCGCTGCCGTGCCGTCCCCGCAGCGCAACGCCGAGGCACCGCCCCGGGGCTGGGAGCCGGACCGACCGGCCCGCCCGGCACCGGAGCCTGCGCAGCCGCCGGCCGGCCGCGAGGTGACGGCACCCCGGCAGCGGACGGCCGAGCGGCGGGAACGGCCCGGCAAGCCGGCCAAGCCCGCGAAGCCCGCCCGCCCCGCCCGGCCCGCGAAGCCGCCAAAGATCAAGTTTGGCGACCGCGACCCGTCGGTCGAGCTGGCCATCACCGAGATCGCCGGCCACCTGACCTTCACCCCCAACACCGTCACGGCGTGGTATTGGCTGCCCGAGGTGCGCTGGGCGTTCCGGCCCGACGCCGAGCGGGAGGCCCTGCTCGCCGCGATCTCGGAGCAGTACGCCGGCCTCGCCGGCTTCCGCCTGCACCTGCGCCGCACCACCCGTCCCTTCCCGGCGGACGAGTGGGCCCGCACCATCGACGCGCACACCACGTCCCCGCTGCCGGACGTGCCGGGCACCACCGGCTGGGGCGACCACCTCGTCGCCGCCCAGCGGCACCTGCTGTCCGTCAACCACGCCGAGGGGCAGACGTACCTCGGGGTGACCTTCGCCCGACGCTCCCTCGGCGACTCGCTCACCGAGCGGTTCCTGCGCACCTTCGGCCGCGGCGTCGCCGAGGGCGAGCGCCGCAAGCTCGGCCGCACCGTCGAGCAGTTCGACGAGGTGCTGGGCGCGTTCGGCATGCGCGGCCGGCGGGTCACCGCCCAGGAGCTGGAGTGGCTGCTCTACCGCTCGGTGGCGCTCTGCATGGCCCCGCCCGGCACCCTCTCCCCCGTCACCAACGGCCGGTGGGAACGCGGCGACCTGCTCGCCCTCACCGAACAGGTGGAGCGGTACCGCACCCCGTACGGGTCGACGGTCAAGCTGGTCAACCGGATGACCGGCGAGGAGCGGCACGTGGCCGTGCTCGCCGTCGGCCGGATGGAGCCGCTGGAGATCCCCGAGCGGCACGAGCCCTGGCTGCACTTCCACGAGCGGCTGCCCTGGCCGATGGAGATCTCCACCCGGGTCGACATCCTCGGCTCGGGCGACTCCTTCCGCAACCTCGAACACCGGCTGCGGATGATCCGCTCCCAGCAGCTCGACTACGCCGAGCACGGCATCGACGCCCCGCCCGAGCTGGAGCGGCTGGCCAAGCGGGCGCTGGTGATCGGCGACGAGATGACCACCGGCCTGCCCGTCGACTCCGCCCGGGCCCACGGCTGGCACCGCATCGCCGTCGGCGGGCGCACCCGGGAGGAGTGCCTGGAGCGGGCCCGCCGGCTGATCCAGCTTTACTCCCGGGAGCTGCGGGTGTCGTTGCAGCACCCGAAGAACCAGGACTGGCTGGCCCGCGAGTTCATCCCCGGCGAGCCGATCGCCAACACCGGCTACGTGCGGCGGATGCCGGTCAACCTGCTCGCCGCCGCGCTGCCGCAGGCCGCGTCCACCGTCGGCGACCGGCGGGGCGACCTGATCGGGCGCACCGCCGGCACCTGCCGCCGGCCGGTGTTCCTCGACCTGCACTTCCCGATGGAGGTGCGGGAACGCTCCGGGCTCGCGGTCTTCGTCGCCGAGCCGGGCGGCGGCAAGTCGACCCTGCTCGGCGCGCTGGGCTACCTGGCCACCCGGCGCGGGGTGCAGGTGACCCTGCTCGACCCGTCCGGCCCGCTGGCCCGGCTGTGCAGCATGCCGGAGCTGCGGCCATACTCGCGGGTGCTCAACCTGACCGGCTCCGAGCAGGGGACGCTGGCGCCGTACGCGCTGATCCCGACGCCGCTGCGCAGCGAGTTCAGCGCCGGTGCGGCCGGCGACCGGGAGTTCGAGATCGCCGTCTCCAACGCCCGCGCCGAGCGGCGCATGCTGGTGCAGGACATCTGCATGATGCTGGTGCCGCCGCAGGTTGCCCGGGAGGCGTCCACCGCCACCCTGTTCCGGCACGCGGTCCGGCAGGTGCCGGCCGAGGAGACGTCCACCCTGGACGACGTGGTCGCCTGCCTCGGCCAGCTCGACGACGACGCCGGCCGGGAACTGGCCAACCTGCTGCTGGACACCGCCGAGATGCCGCTGGCCATGCTCTTCTTCGGCCGCCCGCCGGAAGGGCTGCTCGGCGCCGACGCGGCGCTGACCGTGATCACCATGGCCGGGCTGCGACTGCCCGACCTCAAGATCGAACGCGAGTACTGGTCGGCCGAGGAGGCGCTCGCGCTGCCCATGCTGCACACCGCCCACCGGCTCGCGGTGCGGCGCTGCTACGGCGGCTCGATGTCCTCCAGGAAGCTGGTCGGCCTGGACGAGGCGCACTTCATGGAGGGCTGGCGCTCCGGACGGTCGTTCCTCGTGCGCCTCGCCCGCGACTCCCGCAAGTGGAACCTCGCCGCGCTCGTCGCCTCGCAGAACCCGAAGGACATCCTCGGGCTCGACGTGCAGAACCTCGTCTCCACCGTGTTCGTCGGCCGCATCGCCGAGGACACCGAGATCGCCTCCGAGGCGCTGCGGCTGCTCCGCGTCCCCGTCAACGACGGGTACGAGGCGACACTGGCCTCGCTGTCCACGGCGGACGCCACATCCGCCGCCCGGCTCGGCTTCCGCGAGTTCGTCATGCGCGACGTCGACGGGCGGGTGCAGAAGGTCCGGGTGGACGTGTCGTACGTCGACGGGCTGCTGGACCACCTGGACACCACCCCCGCCGCGGTCGCTGCGGCAGCGGGCCAACTGCCGACCATCGCGGACCTGGAGGCGTGACATGGCGAGGGTCCGGGCCCGAATAGCGGCGTTCCTGCTCGCGCTCGGCGTACTCGCCGGCGCCACGGTCACCTGGCCGGTGGTGGGCGGCGACGCGGCGTACGCCGCCCTTCCGACCGCGCAGGCCAGGGCCGACCTGTGCAGCACCCAGGAATGGCAGGCCGACTTCCGCGCCTGCGTCGACAAGCTGGGCGCGGTCAGCAAGGACCAGGTCGAATGCCGTAACGCCCCGGTCCCCTCTGCACCCGACTCGGGGCTCGCCGGCTGGTTCGCCGCCCGCCCCGACTCGGCCAAGCTGCCCGGCCCGAAGGGCCTCTACAGCGACTACGGATACGCCGGATACAGCTTCCCGACCTACGACCTGCCCGGTGGTTGCGCCTCCGCGGTGATCCATCCGGACTACAAGTTCACCACCACGGTGGCGAACGGCGAGTTCATGATCGCCACAGCGATCATCGGTGGCTCGAACGCGTTGCGGGAGCGGGCCTGGGATCCCCGGTCGATGTGGGCCTGGGCCGATCCGCTGGTCGAGCAGGCCACCAAGGCCGTCTACCAGAAGGTGTTCAGCGTCTTCGGCATCATCACGCTCTGCGTGGTGGGCCTCTACCTGCTCTGGCGGTCCCGCCAGTCGGACATGAGCAACGCCATGACCACCGCCGGATGGGCACTGCTGGTGATGGTGGCGGTGACTGCCCTCGCCGCGTGGCCCGTGAAGTCCGCGAACATCGCCGACGGCACGCTCGTCACCACCCTCGGCGTGGTCCACGACGCCGTCGGCCCGGCAACCCGGGACACGCCACCCGAACAGTGTGATGATCCCGATCCCGCCGCGTGTAAGGACAATCGCCCTCCCGCCGTGCGGGCCAGTGACACCGCGACCGAGTCCATGCTCTACCGCAACTGGCTGCGCGGCGTGCTCGGCTCGGCCGACAGCGAGACCGCCAAGAAGTACGGGCCGGCGCTCTACGACGCCAAGTCGCTGTCCTGGGAGGAGACGGAGAAGATCCGGGCCAACCCGGCGACCCGGGACACGACCATCTCGGCCAAGCAGCAGCAGTGGGCCCGGGTCGCGGAGCAGATCAAGAACGAGGACCGGGAGGCGTACGAGTACCTCCAGGGCCTTCGGGACATGGACCGTGTCGGTTCGGGCTTCATCGCCGTGCTCGCCGCCCTGCTCTTCGCGATGTTCGACCTCACCGCGTCGCTGCTGGTGCTGCTGGGCTTCCTCATCTTCCGCTGGGCGGTGATCGCGGCGCCGATCCTGGGCACGATAGGGCTGATGCGCCCGGCGAGCGCCGGGCTGCGCAGGCTGGCCAACGCCGTCGTCGCTGCCGTGTTCAACATCGCCATCTTCGGCACCGGGGCCGCCATCTACCTCTTCGCCGTGGATCTGATCATGAGCACGGCGACCCTGGCGGGCTGGCTCCAGGTGGTGCTCGTCTGGCTCTGCGGGGTGGTCGGCTGGCTGCTGCTGCGGCCGTATCGGCGAATCACCCAACTCGGCGGCAAGGACAGCAGCGAGGCCGTCAGCTCGGCCGGATCGTGGCACCGCCGGTTCTTCCGGGACATGCGCACCGCTGCCAAGCTCGACGTGGCCGAGCCCGGTGGCACGAACGAGCCGACTCTGGCCCGGAAGCGCGGCTCGACGGTCGAGCGGACGACTCTGCGGCCCGAGGCCCGGCACGAGGACCCGAGCCACTCCGCCGCCGGCACCGCGAACGCCGCCGAGCGGCAGCGGCCCGACGGGCGGGAACGCCCCGACGAGGCCACCGTGCCGGAACAGCGCAGCCCCGCGCGGCCCGTCGCGCCCCGGCCGCGACGCCGTCAGCCCTCGACCTGGACCGAGCCGGACGTGCCAGCGGAGAACCCGTCCTTCGTCATCTACCGGCCGGGTGCCACCGAGCCGGCCACGCCCCGACCTTCCGCACCGCGGATCCGCACCGAAGCGCGGTGAGGGCCATGCGACGCGCGGTGGAGTTTCTCTTCACTCGGGTGCTGCGGTCCCGACTGGGCATCGCCCTGGCCATCGGGGTCCTGGTCTTCGGCGTGATCGGTGCCGCCCGGCTGGTGTCCGGTCCGGGAGACCCGTCGACGGGGCTGAGCAACCGGCCGAGCCGGCCGATCACCACCGTCGACCCGAGTGCCGGTGACGACGGCGTACTCGGCGGCACCACACCCCCGACGCCGGTGACCCGCCCGGGCGCACCGACCCCCGAGCAGATCGCGGACCGGTTCATCGCCGCATGGCTCGGCGGCCGTGGCAGCAACGCGGACGAGTGGCACGAGGCCCTGCGCCCGCTTTCCACCCCGGAGCTCACCGAGAAGCTCTCGGGCGCCGATCCGGCGGGTGTTCCGGCGGAACGTACGACCGGCGAAGCGAGCCTCCGCCCGCGGACGGAACGCTTCGTCGAGGTGTTGGTGCCGCTCGACACGGGGCGGCTGCGCCTGGAACTGGTGGCCCCCGACGGGCAGTGGCTGGTCGACGCCGTGGACTGGGAGCGAGCATGAGTGAGCAAATGGGAGACGGCAGCAGCCCGCGGCGCAGGTTGCGGATCGGCGCGCTGGCCGTCGCACTGACCGCCACGCTCACGCTGCTGTGTTGCACCGGGGGGACGGCGGCGTTCTTCCTCACCGAACTGAGCGGCGGCAGCGACGACCTCTCCCCGGAGGCCCAGTCCGCCTGCGGCTCGTCGCACCAGGTCAAGGTCTCCGGCAAGATGCCCCGCTTCGCGCAGTACGGCGAGAGCCAGATCCGCAACGCCGCGGTCATCATCAAGGTCGGCTCGGACATGAAGGTCCCGCCTCGCGGCTGGGTGATCGCCGTCGCGACCGCCATGCAGGAGTCGGGCCTACGTAACCTCCCCCACCTGGGCAGCCGCAACGACCACGACTCGGTGGGCCTGTTCCAGCAGCGCCCCAGCCAGGGCTGGGGGACGCCCGAGCAGTTGCAGGACCCGTCCTATTCGTCCCGCAAGTTCTACGAGAAGCTGGTGAAGGTCCCGGGCTGGGAGCAGCTCTCGTTGACCCGGGCCGCCCAGCGGGTGCAGGTGAGCGCCTTCCCCGACGCCTACGCCAAGCACGAGGAACTCGCCAGCAAGATCGTAGACGCGCTCGCCGGCGGTGCGGCCCGCACGGTGCAGGTGGCTCAACGCAGCATCTGCAACGCCGCCACCCGCGGTCAGATCGCCGCCTCGGGCTGGACGGCGCCGATACCGGGGGGTGTCGGCTCCGGATTCCGTACGGCCAGTCGTCCCCGGCACAACGGGGTGGACATCGCGGCGCCGAAGCGCACCCTGATCCGGGTGGCGGCAACGGGCCGGGTGCTGGTCGCCCGGTGCGACCCGGCCAACAACGGCCAACTGAGCTGCGACGTGGACGGCTACCCGGGCAAGGGCGGGTGTGGCTGGTTCGTCGACGTGCTGCACGCCGGCGGCTACGTGACCCGGTACTGCCACATGATCGTCAAGCCTCGGGTGGTCCCCGGCCAACTGGTCAAGGCCGGCGAGGTGATCGGTGAGGTCGGGAGCAGCGGAAACTCGTCCGGGCCACACCTGCACTTCGAGGTCCACCTCGACGGGGACCGGTCCAGTCGCGGTGCCGTCAACCCGGTGCCGTTCATGCGGGACCGGGGCGCGCCGCTGAACGGCAAGGCGTAGGACTCCCGTACGCATGACCGGGCCACTTCCCGACCCCTTCGCCGACCACCCTGACTGGGCGCCCCAGCCACCCAGGCCGGTCGAGATCGTGCCGGCAACCGGACGGGTCGAACTGCGGGGACGCCGGGTACTGGTCGGGCTGCCCGGCCTCGGCTGGCGCGGCGATCTGCGCGCCGACGAACGGGTCGTGCAGAACAGCCGCACCTACGTGCCGGTCATTCCCGAGCAGGAGTGGTACCGCGCGGAGTCCGAGCAGGTCGAGGTCTTCGCCCCGCTGGTGCCGGTCGAGCGGGTGTGGGTGGAGACCCTGGGGAACCGGCCGAGCGTCCCGACGGTCGTGGTCTCCAGCGTCACCCTGGTCTCCTTGGACGCGCCGGCCCACCACCCGCCGACTCCCGTCTTCGAGGCCGGCGCCGTCACGGGACGCAGGGTCGTGCACATGACTGATTCCGGTGAGCAGCGGGACCTTCGCGCGGTGACCGAGACCTACTCGGGGGCCGAGGGGGACATCTGCGTCCGGGTCACGCCGGAACTGGAGTGGTATCGCTGGGCCTGGCGAGGTCAGCCGCCCACCACCCTGGAGGTTCCGGTCCATCTCCTCTGGATCGAGTGAGTCCTAGCCAGCCTTACGACCATCGCAAACACGCCAGCCGTCCGCTTCGTCCCTGACCTGGAAGATCCAAGCTTCTCGACGGCTGCTACGAGGTTGGCCGTTGGCAGAGCTTGAGATCGTCAGCGTCGTCTCGACTGATTCGCCTTCGGTCGTGTTCGTGCGCGTCAATGCTCCCCAACTGATCCGAACGTCGACATCGAAGCGCGCTTCGCGTTGCTCGACCTCGCTGCGGAGGCCTCGGACTGCCTCAAGGGTGCTTGCCGAGCAGGTGAACTGGTCGGCCTTGATGTCGTTGCGGTCGACGAGGAAGGCACGCAGGTAGTTGTCAACCACCACGTCCGGGGCGCTGCGATCCGGTCTGGTGGCGCGGTCGTACAGCACGAAGGCGGTGATGCCGCCGCCGACGAGCAGCAGCCCGAGCACTCCTGCCACCACTGTGATGATGGTCCGCACGCGTCCCGGCCGACGTGCCGGCGCTGGCGTCCCCGACGGGGGCACCAACTGCTCCGGCGGGGTCCGCTGCGCCGGTACGCGGGAGACCTGGGAACCGGCGGGGGGCTGCACTGATTCCACCCCTTGAGGCTATCGGCTGGACGCCTCGTACCCAATGCCCAGGATGCAGCGGATCGTGACAGGACGACCCCCAGCGGTGAGAATCCGACCGGTCACGGACATCTCCGGCGCACCCGCCGTGGCGCATCCCGGAGGACGGGCGGGACCTGGGATACCGTCACTGCTCGGGGAGGGGTTGCCGGCCTCGGGACGAGGGGGTGGACGCGGTGTTCGGTCCGAGGACACGCGCCAACCGCGCCGCTGCCCTGCACCGTAGGGCGGAGGCGACGGCCGCCGCGGCGGCCGCCATTCTCGACGAGATCCGGCCCGCGCCGGCCGACCAGCGCCGGCAGTACGAGCTGGCGGACCGGCTGCGGTCTGCGGCGACCCTACTCGCGCCGGGCTGGGCGGGGGCGTCCCTGGAAACGCTCACCACGGCGGTCCCGTCGGGCGAGGCCCCGCCGCAGTTCGTCCGGGTGGGCATGGCAGCGCCGCTGGACGACGCGCGCTTCCCCGCCCTCGTGCCGCTGCTCGGCACCGGGCACCTGGCGATCGACGGCGACGCCCGGGATCCTCGGGTGGCGGGGCTGCTCCGGGCCGTGCTGCTGCGCCTGCTGGCCGCGACCCCCGCCGGTTGCCTGCTGGTCCGCGTCATCGACCGGACCGGCACCGGCGACGTCAGCGCCACCGCCGGCACCGCCACCGGGGCACGAACGGACACGTCCACCGGCGCAGGCCCGAGCACCGCCACCGGCGCATCAATGGACACGGTCGCGGGCGCTGACACCGGCGGCACGGACATCGCCACCGGACGGGCTGCGCCACCGGGCGGCACCTTCGCCCCGTTCTCCGCGCTCGCGGACGCCGGCCTGCTGCCGCCGCCGGCCACGGACGTCGCCGGGCTGCGTACCGTGCTCACCGAGGCGGAGCAGTGGGTGTCGCCGGGCAGCGGCCGGCCGCGCCGGCACGACCGTACGCTGCTGCTGATCGTTGCCGCGTGGCCGGAGGCGACCGGGCCGGCCGATCTGGATCGGATCGAGGCGCTGGCCGAGCGGGGTCGGGCGGCCGGCCTGCACCTGATCGTGGCCGGCTGGCCGCCGGCCGGCCCGTACGCGACCAGGGCGCCCCTGCCGCAGGCCACCCCGCTGGCCATGCGCAACGCGTACGCGCTGCTGGGTGACCCGCCGGGCGGTTCCCTGGCGGGGCCGGGGGCGGAGCCACCCGGTGGGTTGAACTCGCCGGTCTTCGTCGACGACGATCCGCCGTCGGGCCTGGTCGACGACGTGTGTCGACGGCTGGCCGCGGAGATCGAGGCCGGTTCCCGGCTCAGCCTGGCCGACCTGCTGCCCGACCCGGCCGCGCCACTGTGGGCGATGGGCTCAACGGAGGGCGTCTCCACCACGGTCGGTGACGCGGGCGGTCGTCCGGTGACCGTGGGGTTCACCGAGCTGACCCCACACTGGCTGGTCAGCGGGCGGTCCGGGGCGGATCGTGCCGCTTTCCTCAGCAACGTGCTGCTCGGCCTGTCCGCCCGGTACGGCCCGGACGAGTTGGTCCTGCACCTGGCCGACCTGGGCGACGGCGAGTCGTTCGCGGAGTTCCTGCAGACCGAGCGGGACCGGTCCTGGGTGCCGCAGGTGCGTTCGGCGGGGATGGCCGCCGATCGGGAGTACGTGCTGAACCTCCTCGACGAGCTGCTGGCGGAGGCCCGCCGCCGGGAGGAGGCCGGCCAGTGTGCCGGCGGGCAGCGGTTCGCCGGCCTGCGTGAGCACCAGGCGCTGCCCCGGGTGGTCTGCGTGATCGACAATCTTCCGCTCCTGTTTGCCGAGCGGGACCGGCTGGCCAACGACGCGGTCGCCCGGCTGGACGCCCTGGCCCGCTCAGGCCGGGCGTACGGGGTGCATCTGGTCCTGGCCGGCGAGGGTGACCTCGGGATTGCCGGCGGGCCGACGACCCGCGACTCGATGCTCGGGCAGTTCCCGGTGCGGGTGGCGCTGGCCGGCGGCGGTCCGGTGCTGGAGCCGAGCAACGACGCGGCAGCCGGGCTGCCGGTGGGCAGCGCGGTGGTGAACACCGCGGGCGGCCTCGGCGGTCCCCGGGGTGCCACCCGGGGGCACGAGCGGATGGTCCGCTTCCCCGACCCGCACGAGGCCCCGGAGACGATCGGGGAGTTGCGGCGCCGGCTCTGGGCGGCCCGTCCGGAGCGCTCCGCTCCGCCGGTTGTCTTCGCCGGTTGGGCCCGCCCGTCGTTGCGTAACGATCCGCACTACCGGGCGGCCTTCGCCGGGCGCGCGCGGGGACCGGTGGCCCTGCTGGGCCGGGCGGTGGATCTGTCCCGGTCGACGGTCATGGTGCCGCTCGGCGCGGGCGCCGGCCGTAACCTGGCCGTCCTCGGCCCGGGGGCGGAGGCGGTCGCCCTGTTGGCCACCGCGGCGCGGAGCGTCGCGGCGCACCACCCACCGGGTACGGGGCGGTTCGTGGTGGCCTCGCTCGCGACCGAGGCTGCGCCGGTGGCCGACGCCCTCGCGGCGGACCTCGCCGGCCAGCACCGGGTGGAGCGTGTCGACCTGCCGGGACTGCTCGCCGCCGTCGACGCCGAGGAGCCGGGCTACCTGGTGGTCTTCGGGTTGGACAGGGTCACCACGCACGAGCGGCCCGCAGGCGGGGTCACCACGCACGAGCGGCCCACAGGCGGAGTCACCGCGCACGAGCGGCCCACAGGCGGGCCCGCCCCGCACGGGCGGCCGATTGACCGGCCCGCCGCCCACGAACTGCCGGCGGACCGGCTGCGGGCCCTGCTGCGCGACGGCCCGCCGGCCGGCCGGCACCTGCTCGGCTGGTGGCGCACGGTGCCGCCGTTCACGGCGGTGGCCCGGGCGGAGGACGATCTCGACAAGCTGGCCGCCGTGGTCGCGGTGGACGTGCCGGGAGCCCAGCTCGCGGCGCTGTTCGGGCATCCGGTGCAGTGGCGTCCCCGGCCAGGTCGGGCGATGCTCTGGGACGGCCCGGACGAGCGCGGCGTCCTGCTGGTGCCGTTCGCCGGCCCGGTTGACGATGCCGGGCCGCACGCCGGCCCGATGACGGACAGCGGGGCGCGACCGGAAGCCGGAGCAGGAACGACGGCCGACGACGGGGAGGACGGATGAGCCGGGAGCCGACCAGCGTCGTCGCCGCGCCGCCGGCTGCGGTACCGGTCCGGCAGCGGGCCGGGGCCGACCCGGTGTCCGCCGCCGGCAGCGCCGCGGCCTGGACGGAGTACGTCGCCGCCGCCCGCCAGCTCGACGGGGTACGCAGGGGCGCGGCGACCGCCGCGACCGAACAGGCCCGGGCGGTGCAGGCCGCCCGCGAGGAGCTGACCGGGGTACGCCAGCGGTTGGCGCCGCAGCGGTCCCGGCTGCGCGAGTTGGGCGTACCCCCGATCGTGCTGGCGCCGTCGCCGCCCGAGCTGAGCGAGGCGGCCCGGGAGATGGTCGGCGGGCCGACGGCGGTGCTGACGGCCCTGCGCGCGGCGCGGGGCTGGGCGGACGGGGCGGACGGCCTGTTGGCCGGGCGCGGCCGGATCGGTCCGGGGTCCTGGCCGCCCAGGCTGCGCAACCTGCTGGTCTACGGGCCGCTCGCGCTGGTCGTTCCGCTGCTCCAGGTGGCGCTGTACGCGACGACGGGTGCCGGTCCGGCGAGCGTGGTGGCCCTGGTGTGCGGGCTCCCGATGCCCGCGGGCGCCTTCGTCGCCGGCTGGATCGGCGTGGGCCGCCTCTTCGGCGAGTCGGCGGGGCCGGCGACGGAACGCAGCGCCGACAGCCGCACCGCGACGGAACGCAGCGCCGACAGCCGCACCGCGACGGAACGCAGCGCCGACGGCCGCACCGCGCAGGACACCGACGGGCCTGCGGTACCGTCCGGCGAACGGGACACCGAACGGAGCGCCGGGCGGAGCCCCGGTGGGGCCGGCGCAGCAGCGGTGCACGGCCCGGCCCCGATTCACGCCCACGCGGCGGACGGCCCGGTCGTGGTGGCCGGCGGCGGCGCCGCGTCCGTGGCTCCGGTCGGAGGTGCCGGCGCGCCGGAGGCGTCGGCCGGCGGCCTCGTGGACCGGACGCCCCGCTGGGGTGTCCTGGTGTGTCTCGTCCCGGCGGTGCTGACCACCGCCGGGATCGTGCTGGCGATGCTGGCCGGTTGAGCCGCCGGGCCGCGACCGCCCGCACGGACAGGGGCCGGGCGGGTACGACGACGCCGGGACGACCGCGTGGTCGCCCCGGCGTCACCGTGGCATGGTCCCGCCGGTCAGCGGGGGATGATCAGGGCCATCGCCTCGGCGCGGGACTTGGCGTCGTGCTGGAGCGTGCCGCGTACCGCCGAGGTGATGGTCTTCGCCCCGGCCTTCTGGATGCCGCGCATGGCCATGCACATGTGTTCGCATTCGAGCACGACCACGACGCCGCGCGGGGCGAGCCTGCTCATCAGCAGGTCGGCGATCTGCGAGGTGAGCCGCTCCTGCACCTGGGGTCTGCGGGCGAAGACCTCGACGAGCCGGGCGAGCTTGGACAGGCCGGTGATCCGGCCGTCCGGGCCGGGGATGTAGCCGATGTGCGCGCTGCCCCGGAACGGGAGCAGGTGGTGCTCGCAGAGGCTCATCACGTCGATGTCCCGGACGAGCACCAGCTCCTCGTGGTTGGCCTCGAAGGTGGTGCTGAGCACCTGCGCCGGGTCGACCCGTAGGCCGGCGAAGAGTTCGGCGTACGCGCGGGCGACCCGGGCCGGGGTCTTCACGAGTCCGTCGCGGTCGGGGTCCTCGCCGACGGCGATGAGGATCTCGCGTACGGCTTTCTCGATGCGGGCCAGGTCGACGGACTCCTCGACCGGGCGGCCGGTCAACTTGCCGTTGACCAGCCGCGCGGCGAGGTAGTCGAGACCGTCGGTGTCGGGCTCGGTCGACGAGGCACTCGCCATCGGTGCCTCGGGACCGGCCGCCGGTTCGGTGTTCAGTGCGTACCGTCCGAGTTGTTGGAGCCCGGCAGGCCGCCGCCGACGGAGGCCCCGTCGGCCTGGGCCTGCGCCTTGAGCGCCTCCTTCTCGGTCGGCGTGAGCACCGGGGGCTCGGTGGAGGGCTGGCGCTTGCCGAAGCCGTTGTAGGGGGCCATCGGCGGGCGCTTCACCACCCGGGCGCAGATCCGGGCCATGTCGGCGGTGGAGAGGGTCTCCTTTTCGATCAGCTCCAGGACGATGTTGTCCAGGACGTCCCGGTATTCCACCAGGATCTCCCAGGCCTCGTCGTGAGCCAGCTCGATCAGCGCCCGCATCTCGTTGTCGATCTCGGCGGCCACCGCGTCGGAGTAGTCCCGCTCGTGGCCCATGTTGCGGCCGAGGAACGGCTCGTCGCCGCTGGTGCCGTACTTGATCGCACCGAGCTTGGAGCTCATGCCGTACTGGGTGATCATCGCGCGGGCCAGCCCGGTGGCCTTCTCGATGTCGTTGCCGGCGCCGGTGGTCGGCTCGTGGAAGACCAGCTCCTCGGCGGCCCGGCCGCCCAGCGCGTACGCCAGGGTGTCGACCATCTCGGCGCGGGTCTGGGTGTACTTGTCTTCCGTCGGCAGGACCAGCGTGTGGCCGAGCGAGCGACCGCGCGACAGGATCGTCACCTTGTGCACCGGCGCGGCGTGCGGCAGCGCCCAGGCGACCAGCGCGTGCCCACCCTCGTGGTACGCGGTGATCTTCTTTTCCTGGTCGCTCATCACCCGGGTGCGGCGCTGCGGGCCGGCGATGACCCGGTCGATCGACTCCTCCAGGGAGTCGTTGGTGATCGCCCGCTGGTCCTTGCGGGCGGTGAGCAGCGCGGCCTCGTTGATCACGTTGGCCAGGTCGGCGCCGCTGAAGCCCGGGGTGCGCCGGGCCACCGAGTCGAGGTCGACGTCGGGGGTGAACGGCTTGCCCTTGGCGTGCACCCGCAGGATGGCCTTGCGGCCCTCCATGTCGGGGGCGTCCACCGGGATCTGCCGGTCGAAGCGGCCGGGGCGCAGCAGCGCCGGGTCGAGAATGTCCGGCCGGTTGGTGGCGGCGATCAGGATGACCCCGCCCTTGGTGTCGAAGCCGTCCATCTCGACGAGGAGCTGGTTGAGGGTCTGCTCGCGTTCGTCGTGGCCGCCGCCCATGCCGGCGCCGCGGTGGCGGCCGACGGCGTCGATCTCGTCGACGAAGACGATCGCCGGGGCGTTCGACTTGGCCTGCTCGAACAGGTCGCGGACCCGGCTCGCGCCGACACCCACGAACATCTCGACGAAGTCGGAGCCGGAGATCGAGTAGAACGGCACCCCCGCCTCGCCGGCGACGGCGCGGGCGAGCAGCGTCTTACCGGTGCCGGGCGGGCCGAAGAGCAGCACGCCCTTCGGGATCTTGGCGCCCAGGGCCTGGTATTTCGCCGGGTTCTGCAGGAAGTCCTTGATCTCGTGCAGCTCCTCGACGGCCTCCTCGGCGCCCGCGACGTCCGCGAAGGTCGTCTTCGGGGTGTCCTTGGTGATCATCTTCGCCTTGGACTTGCCGAAGTTGAGCACCCGGGAGCCGCCGCCCTGCATCTGCGACATGAAGAACAGCAGCAGGAGCACGAGCAGCGCGATGGGCAGCAGGTTGACCAGCAGGCTCACCCAGACGCTGTCGGACGACACCTTGGTGTCGGCCGGGCCGGTGATCCGGTTCGCCGCCTTGGCCGCGAGGACGTCGTTCCAGACCTCGTCGCCGACCTCGTACGGGAACTGGGCCTCGATCCGGTCGGTGGTGGTGTCACCGAACTTGGTCCTGCTCTCCAGGTCCAGCTGGAGCGTCTGCTCCTTGTCCTGGAAGATCGCCTTCTTGATCTTGGCGGTGTGCAGCTGGTCGAGCGCAACGGAAGTGTCCACGCGGTGGTAGCTGGGACCAGCGGTGAACAGCTGACTGAGCACAACGGCGCCGAGGATGACCAGGATGATCCAGACCACCGGTCGGCGGAAGAAACGCGTACGTTCCATACTGTTGTCGAGCGCCGAGACGCCCGCATCCTCCTGATCGACGTCCTGACCGTCTGAATGGCTGTCGCCGCCGCGGCGGCGGCCGGAGCCGCCGTGCGGGCCGGCCTCGACCCCGGGACGCGTCACTGCCGCGTCACGGTCATTCGACGGTACACCGTGTGCGCGACATGTGGCCGTGCGAGGCCAGCAGTTACGCGCAAGGCGAACCGGGTTTCAGCCGGCGTGGCGTGAGTTCCCCGCCCGGCCACCCGACCGCCCGGTCACGCGGGTCGAGGGATCGGGCGTGGAGTGAGCGTCCACGCCACCGGCCTCTACCGTAGTCCGATCTGCTGAGAGCGCGCTGAACGTCCGCTTGACGGGCCGCGCGCCCGCCGCCCGGCGGTCAGGCGCGGGCGTAGACCTCGGGCTTGAGCACGCCGACGTAGGGCAGTTCGCGGTAGCGCTCGCCGAAGTCGAGGCCGTAGCCGACGACGAACTCGGTCGGGATGTCGAACCCGACGTACTTCACCGGCACCGGGACCTTGATCGCCTCCGGCTTGCGGAACAGGGCGACGACCTCGACGCTGGCCGCCGACCGCGACTCCAGGTAGCGCAGCAGCCAGGACAGGGTGAGGCCGGAGTCGACGATGTCCTCCACGACCACCACGTGCCGGCCGGCGATGTCCCGGTCCAGGTCCTTGAGGATGCGCACCACCCCGGAGGAGGTGGTGCCCTGGCCGTACGAGGAGATCGCCATGAAGTCCAGCTCGACCGGGGGCCCGTGCCGGCCGAGCGCCCGGGCGAAGTCGGCCATGAACATGACCGCGCCCTTGAGCACGCAGACGAGCAGCAGCCCGTCGACGTCGGCGTGGTCCGCCGACACCTGCTTGGCCAGCTCTGCGGTCTTCTCGCGGATCTGCGCCTCGGAAATGATCACGTGGTCGATGTCGGCGTCGTACCAGGAGCCGTCAGCCATGGCTCCTAGCCTGCCGTACGCCGGATGCCCCCCGTCGGCGGGGCCGCCCGTTTCGGCTCGGCCCCGCCCGGCATTTCTCGCGCATACCGACAGCAAACAGGTCAGCAGGTGCGGGACCGCCACCGGCGACCGCCGTCGGTGGGCTTCCAGTCCGCCGAGTCCCGGGTGTCGGCGGTGAGGCCGGCCGCCGAGGCGACGGCCAGGGAGAGCAGGAAGAGCAGGAGCAACAGGGATTCCATGGCGGCGCTCGCTTTCGCAGGATTTGGGTTGCTTTCGCCGCCGGTGCGCACCGGACTTGACCCCAGTCTGCGCCCCCGCCGGGGCGCGGGACAGTGGCAGGAATGCCACTGCGCCTCGATTTCCTGCCACCCGTGCGGTTACCCTCGTCACATGCTCCGTTCCGTCGCCGTCGTCATGATCGATCAGGTGGCCCCGTTCGAGCTGGGCGTGTTCGCCGAGGTGTTCGGCACCGACCGCACCGACGACGGCTTCCCCGGCTACCGGTTCGACGTCTGCACCGCCGACGGCGCCCCGGTGCGTACCTCCTCCGGGTTCCTCGTCACCCCGGGGGCGGACCTGACGCCGGTCGAGGACGCCGACCTCGTGGCGGTCCCCGGCCACCACGACGGCGCGGTCGCGCCGCCCGAGGTGCTGGCGGCGCTGCGCCGGGCCCACGCGCGCGGCGCGTACGTGCTCAGCGTCTGCTCCGGCGCGTTCGTGCTCGGCGCGGCCGGGCTGCTCGACGACCGGGAGTGCACCACCCACTGGCGGTACGTCGACGAGTTGCAGCGCCGCCACCCCCGGGCCAGGGTCCGCTGCGACTCGCTCTACGTGGCCGACGGCCGCCTGCTCACCGGCGCCGGCACGGCGGCCGGCATCGACGCCTGCCTGCACCTGGTGCGCCACGAGCACGGCTCGGCCACCGCCACCCGGCTCGCCCGCCGGATGGTCGTCCCGCCGCACCGCGACGGCGGCCAGTCGCAGTACGTCGAGGCCCCCATCCCGAAGGCCCCCGAGGCGCCCACCCTGGAGCCGGTCCTGGCGTGGCTGATGGGTCACCTGGACCGGCCGGTCACCGTCGACGAGCTCGCCGTCCGGGCCGGGATGACGCCGCGCACCTTCGCCCGCCGGTTCCGCGCCGAGACCGGCACCACGCCGCACGACTGGCTGACCAACCAGCGGGTGCTGCTGGCCCGGCGGCTGCTGGAGGAGACCGGGCTGAGCGTGGAGAGCGTGGCCGGCCGCTCCGGCTTCGGCGACGCTGCGGCGCTACGGCACCACTTCGCCCGGCGGGTCGGCACCACCCCGCACGCCTACCGCACCACCTTCCGCGACCGCGTCGCCGCCTCCTGAACCTCCGCTGCAGGTCGGCGACCTGGCGGGGTCACCGTGAGCCGGAAACCCCCATGTCGCCGGCATGGAGTCGATCACCCGAGCCGGCCGGGGCGGTGGAGTAGGCGCAGCCGGCGCGACGCCGGTCAGCCGGACGGGCCGGCCCCGGTCAACCGGCCCGCGCGGCGGGCCACCCGCAGGCCGCCGGGCAGATGGACCTCGCCCTGGCCGTGCCAGTCGGTGACCAGGGCGTCGAGCGCCTCGACGTGCCGGTGCGACAGCGCGGCCGGCGACGCGCCCAGCTCCCGGGCCCAGGCGTGCAGCACCCGGGTCCGCACGGCCGGGGCGAGCCCGGCCAGCGCCGCCACCGCCAGCCCGCCGCCGGGGGCCCGCACGCCGGCCTGACCGTCGGCGGCGGACGAGCTGCCGGCCGACGAGGTCGCGGGCAGGGCGGCGGCGGCCAGCTCGTCGAGCGCCGCCGCGTCGGCGGCGGCCAGGCGGGCGGTCCGGGCCAGGTTGTCCACCACCCCGGGGCCGAGGGCGCGGACCAGCGCGGGCAGCGCGTCGGCCCGGACCCGGGCCCGGGCGTACGACGGGTCGGCGTTGTGCGGGTCCTCCCACGGGGTGAGGCCGAGCGCGGCGCACGCCTTGCGGGTCTGCGCACGGCTCACGCCGAGCAGGGGCCGCAGCAGCGGCACCCCGGACAGGTCCCGGCGGGGCGGCATGCCGGCCAGCCCGCGCGGGCCGGCGCCCCGCGCCAGCGCCAGCAGCACCGTCTCGGCCTGGTCGTCGCGGGTGTGCCCGGTGAGCAGCGCCGCCGCCCCGTGCCGCCGGGCCGCCTCGGCGAGCGCCTGGTAGCGCGCCTCGCGGGCCGCCGCCTCGGGGCCGCCGGGGCGGCCGGCGACGTCGACGCGTACCGCCTCGGCCGGCGCGAAGCCGGCACCGAGGGCCCAGGTCGCGACGTCGGCGGCCCGCCGGTCGGAGCCGGCCTGGAGCGCGTGGTCGACGGTGACGAGGCCGACGGGCCGGCCCAGCCGGGGCGCGACGAACGCGGCGGCGGCGGCCAGGGCCAGCGAGTCGGCCCCGCCCGAGCAGGCGACGAGCACCGGCCCGGCCCCGGACAGCCCGGTCAGCGCGCGGCGGACCGCGAGCCGGACTGCGGCGACCGCCGGGGCGAGCGCGGGCATCGGCGTACGGTCAGCCGGCGGTCGGGGTGGCGGCGGGCCCGTGCACCCGGGCGACCCACGCGTCGGGGTCGCCCAGCTCGTCGAGCCGGGGCAGGGTCAGCGGGGAGCCGAAGATCTTGTTGAAGCCGTCCATGCCGACGCGCTCGACGACGCCGTGGACGAACTTGCGGCCCTCGGCGTACTGGCGCATCTTGACCTCGACGCCGAGCAGTCGGCGGATCGCCTTCTCCAGCGGGTTGCCCGTCTCCCGACGTCGGTTGAACGCGGCCCGGATCGACTCGACGCTGGGGATGACCTGCGGGCCGACGCCGTCCATGACGAACTCGGCGTGCCCCTCCAGCAGGGTCATCAGCGCGGTGAGCCGGTCGAGCACGGCCCGCTGGGCGGGGGTCTGCACGATGTCCAGCACGCTGGCCCGGCTCTGGGGATCCTTCACCGCGTCGGAGAGGGTGGCGACGCCCCGCCGCAGCCGTTCCAACAGGTGCTCGCCGCCCTGCGAGGCGTCCACGAACGCCTGCACCTCGCCGAGGAAGTAGGCCCGCATCCAGGGCACGGCCGTGAACTGGGTGCGGTGGGTGACCTCGTGCAGGCACACCCAGAGCCGGAAGTCGCGCGGGTCGGCCCCGAGCTTGCGCTCCACCTCGACGATGTTCGGCGCGACGAGCAGCAGCTGACCGGGGTCGCCGGAGAAGACCTCGTACTGGCCGAGGACCCGGCCGGACAGGTACGCCAGCACGGTGCCGGCCTGCACGCCGGTGAGCCGGGAGCCGACCGCCTCGGTGAGCGGGCCCGGCCGCTTGTCGCCGGAGAGCCGGCTGACCAGCGGGGTGATCACCTCCCGCAGCCCGGCGATGTTGGTGGCCGCCCAGTCCCGGCGGTCCACCACCCGAACGGGCGGGTGGACCACCTGGGACCGCAGCCCCGTGTAGTCGGCCACGTGCCCGGCCGCCTCGTCGGTCAGCCGCCGCAGCTCGGAGACCACCTCGGTGGCCTCGGCGTACGACACCCGGGGCCCCGACTTGCCCAAGGCCCCCGCCGTCGCGGCGGCCAGATCCCAGTCCACGAACTGCGCCATGCACCCACCGTACCCGCGCCGGAACAGGCCCACCTTTCGCCCATCTAAGGACGAACCACCGCGAACCGGTCAGCGGCAGCCGCAGCGGGCCAGGGCGGACGTGACGCGGTCGAGGGCGCGGCGGGTGTCGTCGAGGCTGCCCGCCGGGGCCTTGTCGGCGAGCACGGCGAAGGTGAGCAGCCGCCCGTCGGCGGTGGTGACCAGCCCGGCGATGGCGTGCACCCCGGTCAGCGTGCCGGTCTTGGCCCGGACCACGCCGGCCCCGGCCGTGGTGCCGTCCGACCGGTACCGCCCGTCCAGGGTGCCCGACCAGCCTGCCACCGGCAGGCCGCCGAAGATGCTGCCGAGCTCCGGGTGGGAGCCGTCACCGGCGATGGCGATCAGGTCGGTCAGCAGCGAGGGGCTGATCCGGTCGCGGCGGGACAGCCCGCTGGCGTCGGAGAGGGTGATCTCGTCGGCGGGCAGGCCCAGCTCACCGAGGACGATGTCCATCGCCGCCGCGCCGCCGGCGAAGGACGCCGGCTGGTCCCGGGCCAGCGCCACCTGCCGGGCGAGCGCCTCGGCGATCACGTTGTCGCTGTCGGTGATCATCATGTCGACCAGCCGGATCATCGGCGGGGACTCGACCTTGCCCAGCTCGGTGCCGGGGGCCGGGGCCGTCCCGGCCGATTCGCCACCGGCGGCCGGCGCGGTGCCCCGCTTGACCTCGGCGGCGGCGCCGGAGAGCCCCAGCAGCCGGGCGAAGGCGCGGCCGGCGGCGAGGTCCGGCTGGGGGCTGCGCTGCGCCCAGCCGTGGCTCGCGTCGAAGTTCTTCCTCGCCGCCACCGGGTCCACCCGCGCGCCGTCGGTCATCAGCGCGCTGATCGCCGCGCCGAACCCTCCGGTCGGGATGTCGGCGTCCCAGCCGGGCCCGTAGACCGGGCCGGGGAAGAGCGAGGAGTCGACGGTGACCCGGGTCGGCGCGGTGCCGCCGAGCGCCTTCCTGACCTGCTCGGCCAGGTCGTCGAGGCGGGCCGCGCCGGGGTAGAAGCCGTCGCCGTCGACCGCGAGGGTCGGGTCGCCGCCGCCGACGAGCACCACCTCGCCCGGCGCCGCGCCGGCCACCGCCCGGGTCGGCACGCGATGGTCGGGGCCGCGGGCGGCCAGCACGGTCACCGCGGTCGCCAGCTTGGTCACCGAGGCGGGCACGGTGGCGTCGTCGCCGCCCCGCGAGTAGAGCGACCGGCCGGTCGTCACGTCGGACACGGAGACGTTCACCCGGTCGCCCAGCTCCGGGGCGGCCAGCAGCGGCTCGATCGCGGCCTTCACCCCGTCGGCGGTGGGCTCCGGCGCGTGCGCGTCGGGGCCGGCAAGGACCGGGGTCGGGTCCGGCTCGACGACCTCGTCGGCCCGGGGGGTGTCCCCGCCGTCGCCGAGCCACCCGGCGACCGGGCCGGGCCGGACCACCGCCAGGCCGGCGCCGACCAGGGCGAACAGCAGCACCACGGCGAGCACGGCCAGCGGGCGGCGGCGTCGGCGGCCGGGCGACGGGTCGTGCCCCGGCGGGAGGCCGGCGGGCGGGTCACCGGGGCCGCCGGGCGCGGGCGCGACCGACGCGGCGGCCGGCTCCGGCCCGCCGGGGAGCACCGGCGCGGCGGAGGCGGCGGGGGTCGCGACGAGCTCCGGGGAACGGTCGGCGTCCGGGGGCTGCCACACCGGCTCGCCGGACCCCACGAGCGGGGCCGTGGCCTCCGGATCGAAGTCGTCCACGGCCGGTTCCTGGGCCCGCGGGACGTGCGCCTCGGGCACCGGCACCCGGCCGGTCGCGCTCCCGGACCCCGGGCGCGGCTTCTTCCGCCCGTCAACCCCCTGCGGGCGGTAGTGTGAATCTTCCCTCCCCACGACCCCCTCCTCCCCGTGCGGAAAACAGCTTGGGTGACACTACTTCGGTCCGAACACTATGCGGCGGCCGGAGCGGGCGGGTGGGCATTCACCTGCTCGGGGAGCGCCGCCACTTGGTTCCGTCAGCCAGCGTGGGCAAACGAGGGAGCGTGGGAGATGGATTTCGACGTCACGGTTGAGATCCCCAAGGGTCACCGCAACAAGTACGAGGTGGACCACGCGACCGGCCGGATCAGGCTGGACCGCACCCTCTTCACGTCCACGCAGTACCCGGCGGACTACGGGTTCATCGAGGGCACCCTGGGCGAGGACGGCGACCCGCTGGACGCGCTGGTGCTGGTCCCCGAGCCGACGTTCCCGGGCTGCCTGATCCGCTGCCGCACCATCGGCATGTTCCGGATGACCGACGAGAAGGGCGGCGACGACAAGGTCCTCTGCGTGCCCTACGAGGACCCGCGCCAGGAGCACCTGCGCGACATCCACCACCTCGGCGAGTTCGACCGGCTGGAGATCCAGCACTTCTTCGAGGTGTACAAGGACCTGGAGCCCGGCAAGTCGGTCGAGGGCGCGACCTGGGTCGGTCGCGTCGAGGCGGAAGCCGAGATCCGCGCGTCGTACCAGCGGGCCAAGGAGGCCGAGGAGCGCGGCGAGACCATCCACTGACCCCACACCCACGCCGACGGGCCCGGGGGCCGCTCAGCCGAGCAGCCCCCGGGCCCGCTCGTACAGGTCGAGCACCGCGCAGGCCACCGGCACCACGGACACCACCAGCGCCGTGTCGACCAGGTCGGCCGCCCGGCCCAGGTAGGGGGAGGCGGGCCGCCGCGCGTACGTGGTGCCGGCCGCCACGGCGAGCAGGGCGACGGCCAGCCCGCCGACGGCCAGCGCCAGCCGGCCCGCCGGCCCGGAGCCCCCGGCGAGCGCCCCGCCGAGCAGGGCGGCCCCGGCCAGCCCGGCGACGACCGGCGGCACCCGGTGGCGGACCGCCACGAACAGCCGCGAGCGCAGCAGCAGCACGGCGCAGACCACGGCGACCAGCAGCCGCCCGGCCCCGCCGCCGGCCGTCACCAGCACCACCGCCGCCCCGGCCACCAGCACGGCGTGCCCCAGCAGCATCCCGGTGAGCATCTCCTCGGTGCGGGCCACCGCCGCGTGCACCCGGGCCCGGTCCGGCAGGTCCCGGGCGGCGTCCGCGCCGGGGCCGCCGTCGCCGGGCAGGGTGATCGGCGGCAGCGGCATCTTGCCCAGCCGGATGGCCAGCAGCGGCAGCGCGCCGAGCGCGAAGACCAGGGCGCCGAGCAGCACCGCCGCGGCGCCCCCGGCGGTCAGCGCCAGCCCGCCGAGGGCGGCGGGCGCAGCGACCGCGCCGACGGTCGCGCCGGCCACGAAGACCCGCACCCGACTGGCCACCCCGAGCAGGCCGAGCACCGCCACCAGCAGCAACGCCACCGCGCCGGCCAGCAGCTCGGGGGCGCCCAGCCAGGGCAGCGGCGCGACCGGGCCGACCGGGTCGCCGGAGCTGACCGCGAGGGCGCCGGCGGCGAACGCGTACGGCAGGGCGTAGCCGCCGAGGGTCGCGCCGGTGGCCCCGTCGCCGTACGCGCGGGAGGCGACCGCCCCGGCGAGGGTGAGCAGCAGCGCCACCGCGACCGCGACGGGCCAGCCGGGGCCGGGCCCCGGGCCGGCGGCGAGGACGGCGAGCAGCCCCACGCCGAGCGGCACGGCCGCCCCGGCCAGGGCTGCGCACCGGGTGGCGGCCGGCGACCAGGCGGCGCCCCGGCGGCGGGCTCCGTCGACGATCGCCTCGACCACGTCGTCGTACTCCAGCTCGGGCCACTGCGCGCGGGCCGGCACCAGGTGCAGCACCTCGCCGTCGCGGACCCCCTGGGGCAGCAGCGCCTGGGCGGTGGCCAGGACCGCCCCGTCGGTGCGGCGCAGCACCCAGCCGCCGTGCCGTTCGCCGTCGTCGGCCAGCCCCTCGCCGGCGTGCCGGAGCACCTCGGGCAGCAGCTCGGCCAAGGGGACCTGCTCGGGCAGGGCGACGTCGACCCGGCGCTGGGGGGCGCTGATCGTGACCCGGGCCAACCCGACTGTCATCGGCGCATCTCCATATCGAGGGGGGACGGTGGCTGCGCGGACGACAGGACTTTACCTACGATGAGCCAGGCTCGGGTTACCGAGCGCTGTGGGGGAGGCCGAGTGTCCACCGTCGTCATCAAGCGTCCACCCCGGCGGCCGGCACCGGAGATCCCGGTCGGCGAGCTGCCCGTCGAGGCGCCGCCGGAGATCCCCGCCGTCACCGGTGGCCGCTGGCAGCAGGCGCTGATGGTGCTGCCCATGCTGGGCGGGTCGGTCGCGATGGCGATGATGTTCGGCCGGGGCGGCGGGGCCTACTCGTACGTGGTCGGCGGGATGTTCGGGCTCTCGTCGCTGGCCATGCTGGTCACCTCGTGGGGCAGCGCCTCCGGCACCCCGAAGAAGTCGGAGATGATGGCCGCCCGCCGGGAGTACCTGCGGCACCTGGGCACGCTGCGCCGCCGGGTCCGGCAGACCGCCGAGCGGCAGCGGGCCGGGCTGCACTACCGCCACCCCGACCCGGGCCGGCTGTGGTCCACGGTCGACAGCCACCGGGTGTGGGAGCGCCGGCCCGGCGACCCGGACTTCGCCGTGGTGCGGGTGGGCGTCGGTCCGCAGACCCTGGCCACCCCGCTGGTCGGCCCGGTCACCCGCCCGCTGGAGGAGCTGGAGCCGATGACCGCCAGCGCGCTGCGGCGGTTCCTCGACGCGTACGCGGTGGTGCCCGACCTGCCGGTGGCCCTGTCGCTGCGCAGCTTCGCCCGGGTCTTCGTGCGCGGCGGGGCGTCCCGGGAGGGCGCGGAGGCGGGCGTCCGCCCCGGCACCGGGTCGCCCGACGCGCAGGCGCTGGCCCGGGCGCTGCTCACCCAGCTCGCGGTCTTCCACGCCCCCGACGAGCTGCTGATCGCCGTCTGCGCCGGGCCCGAGCGGCGGGCGCTGTGGGAGTGGGTGAAGTGGCTGCCGCACGCCCACCACCCCACCCGCACCGACGCGGTCGGCCCCGTCCGGCTGGTCACCAGCTCCGCCGTCGAGCTGGAACGGCTCCTCGACGAGGTGCTGGCCAGCCGGTCCCGGTTCAGCCCGTCCGGGCCGGCCACCGACGGGCCGCACGTGGTGGTGGTGCTCGACGGCGGCGACCTCACCGGCGCGGCCGACCTCGTCGGCGACGGCGGCATCGACGCGGTCACCGTCGTCGACCTGGACACCCCGCCGCCCCGGCTGCTCGACCGGTACGCCCTCCTGCTCGACCTGCGCGGCGGCCGGCTGCGCTCGCACTCCGCCGAGGGGCACGCCGAGGTGGGCACCCCCGACCGGCTGCCGCTCGCCGACGCCGAGGCGGTCGCCCGCCGGCTCGCCCCGCTGCGGCTCGCCACCGCCGTACGCGGCCCGGACGCCCCGGTCAACGCGGAGCTGGGCCTGCCCGAGCTGCTCGGCATCGGCGACCCGGAGGGCTTCACGGCCGAGCAGGGCTGGGCGCCCCGGTCGGCGCGGGACCGGCTGCGGGTGCCGATCGGGGTGGGCGCCGACGGCGGCGCGATCGAGCTGGACCTGAAGGAGTCCGCGCAGGACGGGATGGGCCCGCACGGGCTGCTGATCGGGGCCACCGGCTCCGGCAAGTCCGAGCTGCTGCGCACCCTGGTCCTCGGGCTGGCCGCCACGCACAGCTCCGAGCAGCTCAACTTCGTCCTGGTCGACTTCAAGGGCGGGGCCACCTTCGCCTCCTTCGACCGGCTCCCGCACACCGCCGCGGTGATCACCAACCTGGCCGACGCGCTGCCGCTGGTCGACCGGATGGTCGACGCGATCAACGGGGAGCTGATGCGCCGCCAGGAGCTGCTGCGCCGGGCCGGCAACTACGCCAGCCTGCGCGACTACGAGCGGGCCCGGGCGTCCGGCACGCCGCTGGCCCCGCTGCCGTCGCTGCTGCTGGTCTGCGACGAGTTCTCCGAGCTGCTGTCGGCGAAGCCCGACTTC
The DNA here is from genome assembly GCF_042889525.1 of Micromonospora sp. NPDC002575. Lineage (NCBI taxonomy): Bacteria > Bacillati > Actinomycetota > Actinomycetes > Micromonosporales > Micromonosporaceae > Micromonospora > Micromonospora sp. NPDC002575. The sequence continues at coordinate 666,417 of NZ_JBIARA010000001.1, forward strand.
ATCGACCTGTTCGTGCAGATCGGCCGGCTGGGCCGGTCGCTGGGGGTGCACCTGCTGCTGGCCAGCCAGCGGCTGGAGGAGGGGCGGCTGCGCGGGCTGGACACCCACCTGTCGTACCGGATCGGGTTGCGGACCTTCTCGGCCCTGGAGTCCCGGACGGTGCTCGGGGTGCCGGACGCGCACGAGCTGCCCCGCTCGCCGGGGCACGGCTACCTGCGCTTCGGCACCGAGCCGCTGATGCGCTTCCGGGCCGCGTACGTCTCGGGGCCGTTGCGGCGGCGGGTCGGCGCGACGGGGCCGGGCGAGGCCGGCGCGCCCCGGCTGCTGACCTTCACCACGCACGTGGTGCCGGTGCCGGTGCCGCCCACCCCGGCGCTGACGGCGACCGCCGAGGACGACGCGGGCCGGGACAGCCTGCTCGACGTGCTGGTGGGGCGGCTGGCCGGGCAGGGCCCGCCCGCGCACCAGGTGTGGCTGCCGCCGCTGGACGCCGCGCCCACCCTCGACGAGCTGCTCGGCCCGGTCGGCGTCGACCCGGCGCGCGGGCTGACCTTCGCCAACCCGGAGCTGCACGGCGCGCTCCAGGTGCCGGTGGCCGTGATCGACAAGCCGTTCGAGCAGCGGCGGGACCTGCTCTGGCTCACCCTCGGCGGGTCGGCGGGGCACGTCGGCGTGGTCGGCGGCCCGCAGAGCGGCAAGTCGGGCCTGCTGCGCACCCTGGTCTGCGCGCTGGCGCTGACCCACACGCCCGTCGAGGCGCAGGTCTACTGCCTGGACTTCGGTGGCGGCGGGCTGGCCGCGCTGCGCGACCTGCCGCACGTGGGCGGGGTGTCCGGCCGCACCGACCAGACCGCCGTGCGGCGCACCGTCGGGGAGCTGGTCACCGTGCTGGTCGACCGGGAGCGCCGCTTCGCCGAGCTGGGGGTGGAGTCGATGGCCGCGTACCGGCAGCGACGGGCCGCCCTCGCCGCCGCCGGGCAGCCCGCCACCGACCCGTTCGGCGACGTGTTCCTGGTGGTGGACGGCTGGGGCACCCTGCGCAGCGAGTACGACGACCTGGAGCCCCTGGTCACCGAGCTGGCCACCCGGGGCCTGTCCTACGGGGTGCACGTGGTGGCCACCGCGATCCGCTGGACGGACTACCGCCCGGCGATCCGGGACCTGTTCGGCTCCCGCCTGGAGCTGCGCCTCGGCGACCCGTCGGACTCGCTGCTGGTGCGCCGCGCGGCGGCGGCGACCGTGCCCGACAAGACGCCCGGCCGGGGCATGACCGGGGAGAGCCTGCACTTCCTCACCGCCCTGCCCCGGCTGGCCGACGGCGACACGGCGACCCTGGTCAAGGCGGTCGCCGGGGCGTGGGACGGGCCGGCGGCGCCCCCGGTGCGGCTGCTCCCGCCCGTGCTGCCGTACGCGGAGCTGGACCTGACCGCGACGGCCGGGCTGGCGCTGCCGGTGGGCATCGCCGAGGCGGACCTGCGCCCCGTGGTGCTCGACTTCGCCACCGAGCCGCACCTGCTGGTCTTCGGCGACGCCGAGTGCGGCAAGTCGTCGTTCCTGCGGGCCCTCGCGGCGACCATCGTCAGCCGGTTCACCCCGCAGCAGGCGCGGGTGATCCTGGTCGACTACCGGCGCAGCCTGCTCGGCGCGATCGAGACCGAGCACCGGATCGGCTACGGCACGGCCGCCGCCCGCACCACCGAGCTGATCGAGTCCGCCGCCGGGTACATGCAGCTGCGGCTGCCCGGCCCGGACGTCACCCCGGCGCAGCTTCGCCAGCGGTCGTGGTGGTCGGGTCCGGAGCTGTTCGTGCTGGTCGACGACTACGACCTGGTGGCCAGCGGGCCGGTCAACCCGCTGCGGGCCCTGGAGGAATACCTCCCCCAGGCCCGGGACATCGGCCTGCACCTGGTGCTGGCCCGCCGGGCCGGCGGCACCGGCCGGGGGTACGACCAGCTCCTCCAGCGGCTCAAGGAGCTGTCGACCCCGGGGCTGGTGATGGCGGGCAGCCCCGACGAGGGGCCGATCGTCGGGCAGGTCCGGCCCGGGCCGCTCCCCCCGGGGCGGGCCCGGCTGGTGACCCGGCGCGAGGGCGTACGCCTGGTGCAGCTGGCCCACCTGCCCCCACCGTAGGGGTCCGCCCGACCGACGACCCGGTGATCCGGCCCCGGAATGGCGCGTGACGGGGGTGGGAACCGGTAATCTCCGAGCAGCATGTGTCCGCCGCGATGAATGGCTGGGAATGTGACTGGGGTTCGGCACGGCAGGCCCGCGACGGCGCGACGGTTCACCGGCCGCGCGCTGGTGGGCACCGCCGCGCTCGCGGTGTCGCTCGTCGGCCCGGTCGCGCCGCCGGCCCTCGCCGCGCCGGCCGGGTTCGCCCCGCTCGCCGCACCGGTCTCAGTGGACGCGTCCTGGCGGGTGAACCCGGTTGACACGCCGGCCCGGGCCGACCAGGTCCGTGACGAGCAGTGGCAGCTCGACGAGCTGCGGGCGTCGACGGCGTGGCGCACCTCGACGGGGCGGGGCGTCGTCGTCGCCGTCGTCGACTCCGGGGTGGACGGTTCCCACCCGGACCTCGCCGGCCAGGTGCTGCCGGGCATCGACCTGGTCGACGACGGCGACACCGACGGGCCGGACCCGGTCGGGCACGGCACGACGGTGGCGGGCCTGATCGCCGGCCGCAACGACGACCGGCGGGGCGTCGTCGGGCTCGCCCCCGACGCGAAGATCCTCCCGGTGCGGGTCCTCGACGACGAGAACCGCTACGACGACGCGCTGATCGTCGCGAGGGGCGTCCGGTGGGCCGTCGACAACGGCGCCCGGGTGATCAATTTGTCGCTCGGCGGCAGCGGCGACAGCCCGGCCCTGGCGGCGGCGCTGGACTACGCGTTCGCCCGCGACGTGGTGGTGGTCGCCTGCACCGGCAACGTCGCCTCCTCCTCCGACACCAACGTCTGGTATCCGGCGCGGGAGCCGGGCGTGATCGCCGTCGCCGGCCTGGAGCGCGCCAGCGACAACCTGTGGTCCGGGTCGATCACCGGCCCCGCCACGGTCCTCACCGCCCCGGCGACCGGCCTGGTCGGGGCCCGGCCCGGCAGCGGCTACTGGCGGGTGCAGGGCACCAGCTTCGCGTCGCCGCTGGTGGCCGCCGCCGCCGCGCTGATCCGGGCCCGCTGGCCGCAGATGTCCGCCGGTGAGGTGGTCAACCGCCTGATCAGCACCGCCCGGGACATCGGGCCCACCGGCCGCGACGACCGCTTCGGGTACGGCCTGGTCGACCCGGTCGCCGCGCTCACCGCCGACGTGCCCCCGGCGGGGCGCAACCCGCTCGACGACCAGTCCTCCCCCGGCGTGGTGGGCTTCGGCCCGGCGCCCGGCGCCACGCACGAGGCCCCCGTCGCGGGTGCCGGCGCGGACCCGCTCGGCTTCACCGCGCCCCGCCAGCACACCCGCTGGACGGCCCAGCCGGCCGGCAGCCGCGACGACACCGACCCACATCGGCTCTGGGCCGGCGTGGCCCTCCTCGCGGCCCTCGTCACCGGGGCCGCGCTGGTGGTCCGCCGCCTGCGCCAGCGCAGCCGTTGACCGCACCCCGGCGTGGCGTCGGCCGGGCCGGCCCGATTCCGTGCCCGACCGACCCGATCCCGTGCCCGGCCCGTCTGATTCCGTGCCCCGCTGGGTAGGGATGCCGGGCATGAGCACGTCCGGTCAGCGCGCCCGCAGACCCGCGTCGCCGTCGTGGCGGGCTCGCCGGCTCGACCCCGACCGTTCGCTGGGGCTGCGGCTCACCCTCGCCACCACCGCCGCCTTCCTGGTCCTGGTGCCGTTCGCCCTGCTCACCGTGCTGGTGCTGGGCGCCTGGCCGCCGCTGCACCGGCTGGACGCCGCGGTCGCGCACGATCTGCACGGGTACGCCGTCGGCCACCCGGGCTGGGTGTGGTTCATGACCGTCTGGACCAACGCCTTCGGTCCCGGGCCGCTGCGGATCGCCGTACTCGCCGTGGTGGTCTGGTTGTTCACCCGGCGCGCGGCGCGGCTGGCCTGGTGGGCGGTCACCACGATGGCGGTGGGCGGCCTGCTCGGCGTGCTGCTCAAGCTGCTGGTCGGCCGCGACCGGCCCGACCTGCTCGACCCGGTCGCCCGGGCCACCGGATACTCGTTCCCCTCCGGGCACGCGCTGAACGCGGCCCTCGCCGCCGGGGTGCTGCTGCTGGTCTTCCTCCCGTACGCCCGGCGTCGACCCGCCCGACGGTGGGCGCTCTGGGCCGCCGCCGCCGCGGTGACGGCGCTGACCGGGGTGAGCCGGCTGGCGCTGGGCGTGCACTACGTCAGCGACGTGGTCGGCGGCTGGGTGCTGGGCGCGGCGACGGTGGCCGCCACCACCGCCGCCTTCCGCACCTGGCGCACCCGGACCGGCCCGCCTTCCTGACCGGGGCGGCGGGTCGGCGTCAGGTGCACTCGCCGGTGCCGACCGCGCGGGTCCGCTCCGCGCCGGCCAGGGCCACCGGACGGGCCTCGGCCGCCGTCACCGCGAAGCCGGTGTTCGGGTCGTCCGCCGCCGCCGCGAAGATCACCCCGAGCACCAGGCCGTTCGAGGAGAGCAGCGGCCCGCCCGAGTTGCCGCTGCGCACCAGCGCCCGGATCGTGTAGATCTCCCGGGTCACGTCCCCGGAGGAGTAGATGTCCGGGCCGGTGATCCGGTCGACGTCCCGGATCCGCGCCGACTGGGCGTTGTACGGCCCGTCGAGCGGGAAGCCCAGCACGATCGCGTCCGCCCCGCTGCCCGCGTTGCCGGCGGCGAACCGCAGGGACGGGCCGGGCAGCCCCGGCACCCGCAGCACGGCCAGGTCCCGGTCCGGGTCGTAGACGACGACCTCCCCGTCGTACCGGTCGCCGTTCAGCTCGACCGCCACCGACCGGGTGCCGGCCACCACGTGCGCGTTGGTCATCACCCGGTCGTCGGCGTACACGAAGCCGGAGCCCTCGATGCGGCGCGCGCAGCTCGGCGCGGAGCCCAGCACCTTGACCACCGAACGCCGGCCGTCGGCCACCACCTTGGAGCCGGCGAGCGCCGGGTCGGGCGGCTCGACCTGCCGGGCCCGGGTGGGCGCGAGGTCGCCGAAGACGTCCGGGAAGCCGTTGGTGTCGACGGTGTCCCGCAGCGCGGTCGACAGCTCCTGCGCCTGGTCGGGCAGGACCCGGTCGACGACGGTGAGCAGCGCGCTGTTGCGCACGGAGGAGGCCAGCCACGGCAGCGAGGACGAGCCCAGCGGCACGGCCACCAGCCAGGCGACCAGCACGACGGCGAAGAGCGAGACGACCGCCCCGCCGATGTCGTCTGCCCGCTTGGCGATGTCGCTGGTGATGGTCTGGCGCAGGTGCGAACCGAGCCAGCCGGCCAGCGCCTGCCCCACCACGGCCAGCCCGAAGACGGCGACGAGGGAGATCAGCACCCGGGTGCCGCTGTCGGTGAACTGGCGGGCCAGCAGCGGGCCGACCTGTAGTCCGATGAGCGCGCCCAGGAAGAAGCCGGAGAACGACAGCACCCCGATGACGAAGCCCTGACGGTATCCGCTGATCGCGAACACGAGCATGAGCAGGAGCAGAACGAGATCCACGGCGGACACGCCCCAAGGGTACGGGCAGCGGGCCCGCCGGGCGCCCGCCGCTCGCGGAACGTGACGGTGAGGTCGACGTCCGGCCCCCCGTCGGCGGTCAGGTCAGCGGCCCGGCCATCTCGTCGGCGGCGTCGGTGCCGGCGGAGGGCGCTGGCGCGGCCCCGGCCGGCGGCAGGTCGACGACCCGGTCATCCGGCCAGGGGCGGGCCCACCCACCCATCTCCAGCAGGGCGGCGAGCACCCCGGCCGTGAAGCCCCAGACCAGCATGCCGCGCACCGAGAAGGCCGGGCCGATCCAGCCGCTCGGGTGGCGTACCCGCAGCCGGTTCTCGGGGGCGACCAGCTCGGCGACCGGCAGCCGGGCGACGTGCGCGACCTCGGCCGGTTCCCGGGCGTGCACCGGGTGCGGCCGGTGCCACCAGCCGAGCACGGGGGTCACCACGAAGTCGCTGACCGGGATCCACAGCCTGGGCAGCTCGGCGAGGACGGTGACGCTGGCCGGGTCGAGGCCGACCTCCTCGTTGGCCTCGCGTAGGGCGGTGGCGGCGGAGTCGGCGTCGCCCGGGTCCGCCGCCCCGCCGGGGAACGCCGGCTGCCCGGCATGGTTGCGCAGGGTGGCGGCGCGTTGCAGGACCAGCACGTCCGGGCCCGCCCCGGGGTCCTCGCCGAGGAGCACGAGCACGGCGCTCTCCCGCCCGCCGCTGGCGGGGGTGGCGATCCGGGTGAAGTCCTCGGCCCGCGCGGAGCCGAGCCGGGACAGCAGGGGCTGCATCCAGGGCGGTGGCGTACGGCTCACGCCGCCACCACCACGCCCAGGTGCTCGCGGACCAGCGCGGCGAGGCGGGCGTCGTCCAGCGCGCCGGAGGTGTCGACGTGCCGGATGCGGCCGTCCGCGCCGACGAGCACGGTCAGGGGCACGGCGTTGCGGTTGAGCGCCCGGCGCAGGCTCTCCCCCTGGTCGAACAGGACGGGGAAGCGCACGCCGAAGTCCTCGCCGATCGACTGGGCGGCGTCCCGGCTGTCGCGGGTGTTCACCCCGATCACCTGGAGCCTGCCGTCCGCGCGCTCGCTGAGCCGCTGGAACGCGGGCAGCTCCTTGCGGCAGGGCGGGCACCAGGACGCCCACAGGTTGACCACGGCCGGCCCGCGCACGTCCCGCAGGGCCACGGGGTCGCCGCCGGTGAAGCAGGGCAGGGTCAGCTCGGGCAGCTCCGGCCCGCCGGACCCGGGGGGGGTGGGCGCGGCCGAGGGCGGCGGCACGGTCAGGGCCGCGCAGGCGGCGAACGGCGACGGCCGGGTGTTCCGCCGGGGCTCGGCCGTCTTCTCCTCGGCCGGGGTCGCCGTGCAGGCGGCGGCGAGCAGCGCGAGCGGCAGGAGCAGGGCGGCCAGGGAACGCCGGGCCGCCAGGGAACGCCGGGCCGCCGGCCGGCGCAGGGCGGGCCGCGACGCCGGGATGGACGGCCGACGCCGGGCGGTGGGGCGGTGCGTCACGGCGCCTCCGCGGCGACCGCCTGCTGCGGCACCAGCTCCGGGTCGACGCCCGCCGCGACGGCCAGGTCCCGCGCCCGGGGGCCCTTGAGCAGCTTCGCGGCCGGCGCGGGCTCGGTCGGCCCCGTCCCGTACGACGGGCAGAGCTTCACCAGCGTGCACGCGCCGCAGGCCGGCTTCTTGGCGTGGCAGACCCGCCGGCCGTGGAAGATGATCCGGTGCGACAGCATCGTCCAGTCGCGCTTCGGGAACATCGCGCCGATCGCGTGCTCGATCTTCACCGGGTCGGTCTCGGCGGTCAGCCGCCAGCGGTGCACCAGCCGCTGGAAGTGCGTGTCGACGGTGATGCCGGGGACGCCGAAGGCGTTGCCGAGGATGACGTTGGCGGTCTTGCGGCCCATCCCGGGCAGCGTCACCAGGTCGTCCAGCTTGCCGGGGACCTGCCCGTCGTACCGCTCGACGAGGGCCTGGCCCAGCCTGATCAGCGAGTTGGTCTTGTTCCGGTAGAAGCCGGTGGGCCGGATCAAGTCCTCCATCTCGGCCCGGTCCGCCCCGGCGTAGTCGGCGGCCGTCGGGTAGCGGGCGAACAGCTTCGGGGTGACCTCGTTGACCTTCTTGTCCGTGCACTGGGCGGACAGGATCGTGGCGACGGCCAGCTCCAGCGGATTGCTGTGGTCCAGCTCGCAGTGGGCGTCGGGGTGTGTCTGGGTGAGCACCCGGTGGATCTTCCGGGCGCGACGCGTGCGGCCGAGGTCGGTCTCGTTGGCTCCGGGGGGACTGGTGGTCACGACGGAAAGCCTACGTCGGCCCGGTGACAGCCCGTCGAGCCACGCGGCCCGGCCGCGCCCGGCAACCGCCCGGCCCGCCGCCGGCTCACCGCTCGGTGATCCGGCCCTCGTCGTCGAAGCGGGCGCCGCTCTTCGGGAAGTCCAGCCGGGTGAGCTCCCGGACCAGGCCGAGGCCCCGGTCGTCCGGGTCCATGGTCGGCTTGCCGATCGAGTTCATGTACGTCGAGGCGAACGACCCGCCGGCGAAGCTGCCGTCCGGCTTCAGCGACACCTTGAGCACGCCGCCCCAGCCGAGCCGGCCGTTGTTGCTCAGCGAGTTGCCGCCGCCGGCGAAGTTGCCGAGGCTGTAGGCGATCAGCCGGCCCTGGTAGAACTCCATGCCGCGCAGCACGTGCGGGCCGTGGCCGACGATCAGGTCCGCCCCCGCGTCGATCATGGCGTGGGAGAACTTGATCGGGTCGCCCCGGTTCTCGCCGAGGAACATCTCGGTGCCGGGGCGCACCCGGGTCTTGTCCGCGCCCTCGCCGCCCATGTGCACCTGCACGACGACGAGGTCGGCCATGGTGGCCGCCTTCTTGATCACCTCGCTGGCGGCATCGATGTCGACCAGGCTGTTGGACCAGACGTACGACGAGAAGCCCGCGACGGCGATCTTGACGCCCTCGACCTCGACCACGGTGATCTGGTCGGGCGCGCCGGTGTGCGCCAGGTCGTGCTTCTCCAGCGCGGCCTGGGTGTTGCGGTAGCCCTTGGGCCCGTAGTCGTAGCCGTGGTTGTTCGCCTGGTTGAGCAGCTCGAACCCGCCGTCACGCAGGTGCGCCGCGTATTCCGGCGGGGCGCGGAACTGGAAGCACCGGGTCGAGTTGGCCCCGCACTTGCCGGTGCCGGTGTCGACGGTGAGCGGCTCCTCCAGGTTGCCCATCACCAGGTCGGCGGCGAGCGCCTCCTTGACGGAGTCGAAGAAGCCCTTGCCGCCGTTCGGCGGGAGCCGGTTCGGCGCGTTGCCCATGATGATGTCGCCGGTGGCCGAGAGCGACACGCTCTCTACCTTGCCCGTCGGGGTCTCGCCCGAGGGGGACGGGGCGGCGGTGCCGGTCGCCCCGGTGCGGACGCCGGGCTGCCAGGAGGGCGCCTCGGCGGCCTCGCCGCAGCCGGCGACGAGCAGCGTGCCGAGCAGCACGCCGAGGGCGAGCGGGGCGCGGCGGCGCGGGCGGGCGGCACGGGCGCGGGGCAGGCGGGGACGGGGGCCGGGGCGGGCGGGGGCATACATCGCCCGCGACGCTACCGGGCGGGATACGCGGTGACGATGGCCGATCGGCCGAAAAATCAGGCCGTGCGCCGTTCGGACCAGGGGACCACGGTGCCGGACCCGCCGGCGAGCACGGCGGCGTGCACCGCGCGGGCCAACGGGGCGCCCCAGGCGGAGCGGGGCCCGCCGTAGGCGGACGGCTCGCCGCCGGCCGGGCAGAGCACGGTGACCGCGTCGGTGGGGGTGCCGGTGGCTGCCAGCCCGAGTTCCCGGATCGCCTGCGCCTTCGCCTCGGTCGCGGTCGCCACCGCGTTGACCAGGGCCGCGTCGCCGAGCCGGGCGGGCACCTCGACCACGATGTTGACCGTGCCGACCCGCTGGGCGGGCGCGCCGCGCCGGGCCGGGTCGGGCGCGGCGGCGGGATCGGGCGCGGCGGCGGGGTCAGGGGCGGCGGCCTGGACGTGGTTGCCCAGCCCGACGGTCGCCCAGACCCGCACCCCGGCGTCGGCCCGGGCGACCACCTCGGCCACGTCGACGCCGGTCAGCAGGCCGACGCCGGGCCCGCCGAGGCCGAGCTGGTCGGCCAGCTCGGCCAGGTGGTCGGCCGGGTCGTCCCGGTGGTACGACATGGGCACGGTCGCGTTGACCACCCAGTGCCGTACGCCGATCCCGCCGCCGAGTGGCGCGGAGCTGACGCTCAGTAACGGCCGGTCGGCGCGCCACACGAGCAGCGGGACGTCCCGGCCGTCCTCGTGGCGGCTGGTCAGGGTCGGCTCGGTCAGCACGCCGCCGACCCTACGTCCCGGGCGCGGCGAGGGGGACCAGGGGTTTCCCAGGGGTGCGGCTCTGATTACCGCTCACGTGCGCCTAGACTGGCCTCGCGCGAGGGATCAGCGGACGGCGGCCCGGCCGAGAAGACGGCACGCGCAGGCGGAGGTGCGCGATGGACGAGGTACTGGCTCGCAGCGGGATCTTCCAGGGAGTCGACCCGGAGGCTGCCGAGGCGCTCGCCAAGGAGATGGAGACGATCGAGGTCCGCAAGGGCGAGGTCGTGTTCAACGAGGGCGAGCCCGGCGACAGTCTCTACATCCTCCTGTCCGGCAAGATCAAGGTGGGTCGCCGGGCGGCGGACGGCCGGCAGAACCTGATCGCCGTGATGGGCCCGTCGGACATGGTCGGCGAGCTGTCGCTGTTCGACCCGGGCCCCCGCACGGCGACGGCCACCGCGGTGACCGACACCCGTCTGGTGCGCCTGCGCAAGCAGGCCCTGCGGCCGTGGCTCAACAACCGGCCCGAGATCGCCGAGCAGTTGCTGCGGGTGCTGGCCCGCAGGCTGCGCCGCACGAACGACTCGCTGGCCGACCTGATCTTCACCGACGTGCCCGGGCGGGTCGCGAAGAACCTGCTCCAGATGGCCGGGCGGTTCGGCACCCGCGACGGCGGCGTGCTGCGGGTGACCCACGACCTGACCCAGGAGGAGATCGCCCAGCTCGTCGGCGCGTCCCGGGAGACCGTCAACAAGGCGCTGGCCGACTTCGCCTCGCGCGGCTGGCTGCGGCTGGACGGCAAGAGCATCATCATCCTGGACCCGGAGCGCCTGGCCCGCCGCGCCCGCGTCTGACCGCTCGCACCCGCGCGCCCCGGTCGGGTTCTGCCCGGCGGAGAATCCCTGGGCCTCCCGACCGGGCCGGGCCACCGTGGGGAGATGTTCGAACGAGTCGCTGTCCTCTCCGACGTCCATGGCGCGCTGCCCCCGCTGGAGGCGGTGCTGGCCGAGCCGGACGTGGCCGCCGCCGACCTGATCGTGCTCACCGGCGACATCGCCGCCGGCCCCCAGCCCGTCGAGGTGCTGGACCTGCTCGCCGGGCTCGGCGGGCGCGCCGTGTGGGTGGGCGGCAACGCCGACCGGGAGCTGGTCGAGGCGCGGGCCGGGCGGCCGTCCGCGTTCGAGGTGTCGAACTGGGCCGCAGGGCAGCTCCGCGACGAGCAGGTCGCCCGGTTGGCCGCGCTCCCGCCCACGGTGACCCTGCCGGTCGCCGGGCTGGGCGAGGTGTTGTTCTGCCATGCCACCCCCCGCGACGACGAGGAGGTCGTCCTCGTCGACTCCCGGCTGTCCCGCTGGGCCGAGGTCCTCGCCGACGTGCCGGCCGACGTCCGCACCGTGGTCTGCGGGCACACCCACATGCCGTACGCCCGGCTGGTCGACCGACGCCTGGTGGTCAACGCGGGCAGCGTCGGCATGCCGTACGGCGGGCCGGGGGCGCACTGGGCGCTGCTCGGGCCGGGGGTGCAGCTACGGCGCACCGAGTTCGACGTCGACGCGGCGTGCGCGCGGGTTGCGGCGGAGTCCGGCTTCCCCGACGCCGCCGGCTGGGCCGACGAGTACCTGCGCTCCCGGCACAGCGACGCCGAGGCGCTGACCGTCTTCGCCCCCCGCGACGGCCGCTGACCCGGCCACCGGCGGGCACCGGCGGGCACCGGCGGGCACCGGGCAACGGCCAGCCGCGGGTCGCGGGTGCCGGGCAGTCGCGGGTGCCGGGCAGCCCGCCTCCGCGGGACGCTGTGGAGCTGAGTCGTCTGCGACATCGCCCGGTGAGTCGTTCACGACATCAGCTACGTAGGGATCAGCTACGTAGGGCGCGCCCGCACCCGCCACGGCCGAAGCCCACGAACGCGGCCGACGCACACAGAAAAAGTCATTCTTGACTGTTTGTTTTTGCGGCGGCACGCTGTCCCCGTGACCGCCGCATCGACCCGCGTCCCTCAGCAGGAGCGCAGCCGCGCCACCCGGGCGCGGCTGCTGGAGGCGACCGTCGAGTGCCTGGTCGAGCACGGCTGGTCCGGCACGACCACCACCGTCGTGGCGGCCCGGGCCGGGGTGTCCCGGGGCGCCCAGCTGCACCACTACCCCACGAAGGCCGCCCTGGTCACCGCCGCCGTCGCGCACCTGGCCGAGCGCCGGGCCGACGAGCTGCGCACCGAGGCCGAGGCGCTGCCCGCCGGGCCGCAGCGGCTCGACCGGGTGATCGACCTGCTCGGCGCGGCGTTCACCGGCCCGCTCTTCGTCGCCGCCCTCGAACTCTGGGTCGCCGCCCGCACCGACGCCGAGCTGCGCGCCGCCCTGGTCCCGCTCGAACGGCAGGTCGGCCGGGAGATGCACCGGCTGACAGTGGCGCTGCTCGGCGTCGACGAGCGCCGCCCCGGCGTCCGCGAGGCCGTGCAGGCGACTCTCGACCTGCTGCGCGGGCTCGGGGTGGCCAACCTGCTCAGCGACGACTCGGCCCGCCGCGCCGCCCTGCTCACCACCTGGAAGCGCCAGCTCGCCACCCTGCTCACCCCCTGACGGCCCGCCCGACCGGCGGCACTGGAGGCACGATGGTCGACCGCACGGACCTGCGCACGGCACCGCTGCGGGTCGGCAACGCGTCCGGCTTCTACGGCGACCGGGCCACCGCGTGGCGGGAGATGCTCGACGGCGGCGAGCTGGACGTGCTGACCGGCGACTACCTGGCCGAGCTGACCATGCTGATCCTCGGCCGGGACCGGCTGCGCGACCCCGCGCTGGGGTATGCGAAGACGTTCCTGCGCCAGCTCGAGGGGTGCCTCGGCACGGCGCTGGAGCGCGGGGTCAAGATCGTGACCAACGCCGGCGGGTTGCACCCGGCCGGGTTGGCCGCCGCGATCGGGTCGCTCGCCGACCGGCTCGGCCTCACCGCCCGCATCGGGTACGTCGAGGGCGACGCCCTGCCCCGCCCCGACGCGCTGACCGCGAACGCGTACCTGGGTGCCTTCGGGATCGCCGCGTGCCTCGACGCCGGGGCGGACGTCGTGGTGACCGGCCGGGTCACCGACGCCTCCCTCGCGGTCGGGCCGGCGATCGCCCGGTACGGCTGGGGGCGCGGCGACCTCGACGCGCTGGCCGGGGCGACCGTGGCCGGGCACCTCATCGAGTGCGGGGCGCAGGTCACCGGCGGCAACTTCAGCTTCTTCACCGAGCTGCCCGACGGCGGGCACCGCCCCGGCTTCCCGATCGCCGAGATCCACCCGGACGGCTCCTCGGTCGTCACGAAGCACCCCGGCACCGGCGGCGCGGTCACCGTGGAGACGGTCACCGCCCAACTGTTGTACGAGGTGGGCGGCACCGACTACCTGGGCCCCGACGTGGTGACCCGGCTGGACACGGTCGAGCTGGCCGCCGACGGGCCGGACCGGGTGCGCGTCACCGGGGTCCGGGGCGCGCCCCCGCCGCCCACCCTCAAGGTCGGGGTGAACAACCTCGGCGGGTTCCGCAACTCGATGACGTTCGTCCTGTGCGGGCTGGACATCCCGGCGAAGGCGGCCCTGGTCCGGGGCCAACTGGAGGCGGCGGTCGGCCCGGCGGGGCTGGAGTTCGTGCTGGCCCGCACCGACCACCCGGATTCCGGGGACACGGAGGCGGCGAGCGCGCTGCTGCACGTACACCTGCGGGACGGCGACAGGGCGCGGGCCGGACGGGCGTTCTCGGCCGCCGCCGTGGAGCTGGCGCTGGCCTCATACCCGGGCTGCACACTGACCACCCTGCCCGGCGACGCCACCGCGTACGGGGTGTTCACCGCCGACGCCGTGCCGCAGGACGCGGTGGAGCACGTGGCCGTCCTGCCGTCGGGCGAGCGGGTGCTGATCGCTCCCCCGCCGGCGAGTTGTTTGCAGGGGCCCCCTGTACAACAGAATGCGTTAACAGGGGGCCCTTCCTTGCACCCGGTGTGCACGCGGCGGGGGGCGTTGGGCGAGGTGGTGGGGGCGCGCTCCGGCGACAAGGGCGGCGACGCGAACCTGGGCGTCTGGGCGCGTACCGACGCCACGTGGGCGTGGCTGCGCGGCTGGCTGACCGTCGAGCGGCTGGCCGAGCTGCTGCCGGAGACCGCCCCGCTGACCGTCGAGCGGCACGAGCTGCCGAACCTGCGCGCCGTGAACTTCGTGATCCGGGGGCTGCTCGGGCAGGGGGTGGCCGCGTCGACCCGGTTCGACCCGCAGGCGAAGGCGCTGGGCGAGCTGCTGCGTTCCCGCGTCGTCGACCTGCCGACGGAGGAGATGCAGCGGTGAGCACACTGGACAGCACGCTCGACCCGGCCGCGCCGGCCTTCCGGGCCAACCGGGAGGCCCTGCTGGCGCGGCTCGCCGAGCTGGACGCGGCCCTCGACTCCGCCCGCGCGGGCGGCGGGGCGAAGTACGTGGCCCGCCACCACCAGCGCGGCAAGCTGCTGCCCCGGGAGCGGATCGAGCTGCTGCTCGACCCGGACAGCCCGTTCCTGGAGCTGTCGCCGGTCGCCGCCTACGGGACGGACTTCCCCGTCGGGGCCGGCGTGGTCACCGGGATCGGCGTAATCGAGGGCGTGGAGTGCCTGGTCGTCGCCAACGACCCGACGGTACGCGGCGGCGCGGTCAACCCGTGGTCCCTGGCCAAGACCCGGCGGGCCGGGGAGATCGCCCTCGCCAACCGGCTGCCGATGGTCAACCTGGTGGAGAGCGCCGGCGCGGATTTGCCCACCCAGGCGGAGATCTTCATCCCGGGCGGGCGGGTGTTCCGCGACCTGACCCGGCTCTCGGCCGAGGGCATCGGCACGGTCAGCGTGGTGTTCGGCAACGCCACGGCCGGCGGCGCGTACGTGCCGGGCATGTCCGACCACGTGATCATGATCCGGGACCGGTCGCAGGTGTACCTGGCCGGGCCGCCGTTGGTGAAGATGGCCACGGGCGAGGTCACCGACGACGAGTCCCTCGGCGGCGCGGCCATGCACGCCACCAGGTCCGGCCTGGCCGACTTCCTCGCGGAGGACGAGCGGGACGGCATCCGGCTGGCCCGGCAGTGCGTCCGCCGGCTCAATCGGCGCAAGCAGGGTCCCCCGCCGCGTACCGCGTTCCCCGCCCCGCCGAAGCACGACCCGGAGGAGCTGCTCGGCGTCGTCAGCGCCGACCTGAAGGTGCCGTTCGACCCGCGCGAGGTCCTCGCCCGGGTGCTCGACGGCAGCGAGTTCGACGAGTTCAAGCCCGCGTACGGGACGGCGCTCGTCACCGGGTGGGGCGAGCTGCACGGCTACCCGGTCGGGGTGCTCGCCAACGCCCGGGGCGTGCTGTTCAGCGAGGAGGCGCAGAAGGCGGCCCAGTTCATCCAGCTCGCCAACGCGGCCGACACCCCGCTGGTCTTCCTCCAGAACACCACCGGCTACATGGTCGGCACCTCCTACGAGCAGCGCGGCATCATCAAGCACGGCGCGCTGATGATCAACGCGGTGTCGAACTCGAAGGTGCCCCACCTGACGGTCAACCTGGGCGCGTCGTACGGGGCCGGCAACTACGGCATGTGCGGGCGGGCGTACGAGCCGAGGTTCCTGTTCACCTGGCCGAACGCGAAGTCGGCGGTGATGGGGCCGGCGCAGTTGGCCGGGGTGCTGTCGATCGTGGCCCGGCAGGCCGCCGCCGCCCGGGGGCAGGAGTTCGACGAGGACTCCGACGCCGCCATGCGGGCGATGGTCGAGCAGCAGATCGAGTCGCAGTCCGGGGCGCTGTTCCTCTCGGGCCGGCTCTACGACGACGGGGTGATCGACCCCCGGGACACCCGTACCGTCCTCGGGCTCTGCCTGTCGGCGATCCACGGCGGGCCGGTGCGGGGCGCCGACGGCTTCGGCGTCTTCCGGATGTAGGGAGCTCCTTTCATGATCACCCGACTGCTCGTGGCCAACCGGGGCGAGATCGCCCGCCGGATCTTCGCCACCTGCCGGGCGCTCGGCGTCGCCACGGTCGCCGTGCACTCCGACGCCGACGCCGACGCGCCGTTCGTCGCCGAGGCCGACCTGGCCGTACGCCTGCCGGGGAGCACGCCCGCCGAGACGTACCTGCGGGTCGACCTCGTCCTGGACGCGGCCCGCCGCACCGGCGCGGACGCCGTGCACCCCGGCTACGGCTTCCTCGCCGAGAACGCCGAGTTCGCCGCGGCGGTGACCGACGCGGGCCTGACCTGGGTGGGGCCGCCCGCGAAGGCGATCGCCGCGATGGGCGACAAGGTGGCGGCGAAGGCGCTGCTCGCCGACGCTGGCGTGCCGATGCTGCCCACCTGGACCGAGCACGACGAGATCACCGACTTCCCGGTGCTGGTCAAGGCGTCCGCCGGGGGCGGCGGGCGCGGCATGCGCGTCGTCGCCGACCCGGCCGGGCTCGCCGAGGCCGTCGCTTCGGCGCGGCGGGAGGCGGCGGCGGCGTTCGGCGACGGCACGGTCTTCGTCGAGCGGTACGTCGAGCGGGGCCGGCACGTCGAGGTGCAGGTCTTCGGCGACACCCACGGGACGGTCGTGGCGCTGGGCGAGCGGGACTGCTCGATCCAGCGCCGGCACCAGAAGATCGTCGAGGAGGCCCCTGCGGTCCTGCCCGACGGGGTGCGGCAGCGGCTGCACGCCGCGGCCGTCGCCGCCGCCCGCGCGGTCGGGTACGTCGGCGCGGGCACGGTCGAGTTCCTGCTCGCCCCGGACGGGCGGTTCTTCTTCCTGGAGATGAACACCCGCCTCCAGGTGGAGCACCCGGTCACCGAGGCGGTCACCGGGCTGGACCTGGTGCGCCTGCAACTGCTGGTCGCCGAGGGCGGGCCGCTGCCGCTGGCGGCGACCCCGCCGACCGACGGCCACGCCGTCGAGGTACGCCTGTGCGCCGAGGACCCCGCGCGCGACCACCGGCCGGCGACGGGCGTCCTGCACCGGTTCGCGGTCCCGCAGGTGGCGGGCGAGTTCGGGCCGACGAAAGGGCTGCGCCTCGACTCGGGGGTGGCGGACGGCTCGACGGTCGGCGTGCACTACGACTCGATGCTGGCGAAGCTGGTCGCCTGGGCGCCGACCCGGGCGGAGGCGACCCGGCTGCTGGCCGGCGCGCTGGCCCGCGCCGAGCTGCACGGGGTGACCACCAACCGGGACCTGCTGGTCCGGGTGCTACGCAGCCCCGCGTTCGCCGCGGCCGAGGTGGACACCGGCTTCCTCGACCGGCACCCCGACGTGTTCGCCCCGCTGCTGCCCGCAGGCGAGCTGCCGCTGGCCGCCCTCGCCGCCGCGCTCGCCTCGGCCGCAGCACGCCGGGCAACTGCGACGGTGCTCGCCGGGCTCCCCTCGGGCTGGCGCAACGTGCCGGCGTTCCCGCAGGTGACCCGGTACGCGGGGCCGGACGGGGGCGAGATCGAGGTGCGCTACCGGCTGGACCGCACCGGCGCGCTCGCCGACTGCGCGGCGTCCTCGGGCGACCACTCCCTCCCGCCCAGCGTGGTGCTGGTCGCCGCCGCCCCGGACCGGGTGACCCTCGACGTCGACGGCGTGCGGCGCGCGTACTCCGTACACCGGGTGAAGTCGCAGGTCTTCGTGGACGGCCCGGACGGGGCGGCGAGCCTCACCGAGCTGCCGCGCTTCCCGCTGCCCACGGCGGAGCTGGCGGCCGGGTCGCTGCTCGCGCCGCTGCCCGGCGCGGTGGCCCGGGTGCACGTCGAGGTCGGTCAGCGGGTCGCCGCCGGTGACCTGCTGCTGACCCTGGAGGCGATGAAGCTCGAACACCCCGTGCTCGCCCCCGCCGACGGCGTGGTCGCCGAGCTGCCGGTGCCGGCCGGCAGCCAGGTCGACACCGGCGCCGTGCTGGCCGTCGTCACCACCCCCGAGGAGACAGCGTCATGAACTTCGACCTCACCGACGAGCAGGAGCAGCTCCGCGACGCCGTCCGGGCGCTGGGCCGCAAGTACGGCCACGGCTACTTCGTGGAGAAGGCGAAGGCCGGCGGGCACACCACCGAGCTGTGGGAGGAGGCCGCCCGGCTCGGCTACCTCGGCGTCAACATCCCCACCGGGTACGGCGGCGGGGGCGGCGGCATCACCGAGCTGGCCATCGTCTGCGAGGAGTTGGCCGCCGCCGGCTGCCCTCTGCTGCTGCTCGTGGTCTCCCCCGCCATCGTCGCCACGATCGTCACCAGGCACGGCACCGAGGAGCAGCGGGCCCGCTTCCTGCCCGCCATGGCCGACGGCATGCTGAAGGTGGTCTTCGCGATCACCGAGCCGGAGGCCGGGTCCAACTTCCACCGGCTCGGCACGTTGGCCCGCCGCGACGGCGACGACTGGCTGCTGACCGGCCGCAAGTGCTACATCTCGGGCGTCGACGAGGCACAGTTCGTGCTGGTGGTGGCCCGAACCGAGGACGCGGCGACCGGCAGGCTGAAGCCGGCGCTGTTCCTGGTGCCGACCGACGCCCCCGGGCTGACCCGCGCCAAGCTGGACATGGAGATCGTCTCCCCGGAGAACCAGTTCATGCTCTACCTCGACGACGTGCGGCTGCCCGCCGACGCCCTGGTCGGCGGCTCGCTCGACGCCGGCCTGCCCGCGCTCTTCACCGGCCTCAACCCGGAGCGCATCACGGTCGCCGCGATGGGCGTCGGCACCGGCCGGTACGCGATCGAGCGCGCCAGCGAGTACACGGCCACCCGCAGGGTCTGGGGTGGCCGGAGCATCGGCACCCACCAGGCCGTGTCGCACCCGCTCGCGCACGCGGCCGTGCAGGTGGAACTGGCCCGCCTCATGATCTACAAGGCGGCCACCCTGTACGACGCGGGGCGCGACCTGGAGGCCGGCGTCTCCGGCAACATGGCCAAGTACGCCTCCGGCGAGGCCGCCGCGCTCGCGGTGGACACGGCGGTGCAGGCGCTGGGCGGCGCGGGCATGACCACGGAGTACGGCGTGGCGACCCTGCTGGGCGCGGTAAGGGCGGGAAGGATCGCCCCGGTGAGCAGGGAGATGATCCTCAACTTCGTGTCCCAGCACGTCCTGGGCCAGGACAAGTCGTACTGAATCCTGTGTCGACGCCAGCCCACCCCCGTCTCGTCGACTTGGAGGACAAGATCGCGCTCAATCAGGGAAAGAGTGGCAATGCTCCCGGTCGGAGGCCACTCTTCCCAGGATTGAGCACGATCTTCGTCCCACGTCTCCCCCCTTCGACACAGGCCCGCCTCCTTGCCTCCCCGCCCCGCCTCGGCGGTCAGCCGGCAACAGGGCAAAAATCGATAGATCGACAGGTATAGCATCTCTGGACATCGCCGGGCCGCCGCTGCCCACCGGTTGCCGGACCGGTCCTGCCCGCCTCACCAGGAGACCCCGGAGGAACGATGCACCTCAGGTTCGCCCGTACGGCAGCAGCCGTCGTCCTCGCGCTCGGTGCCGCAGTCGCGCCGGCCGCCGCCGCCAGCGCTCACCCCGACGGCGACCGGGTCAGCGTCTACCCGCCGATCCAGGGCTCCTCGACCTGGGACCGCTTCGGGGAATCCGGCCCCGCCTCCCACCACATCGTCTTCGGCAACTGGGGCTACACCAACGACTGGGCGGTGGACATCTACCGCAACCCCGGCGGCACCATCGTCTCCCCCTTCGGCTCCAAGACCGCGTCCGGCCATCCGGTCGCCGTCACGGTCGTCACCGTCCGCCCGGGCTGCGCCACGGGCAACCTCGCCGACGGCGGCTACCGCATCGGGCTGGAGGCGCGGGACACCACCACCGGTCAGATCCTTGCCCGCGCGGACGTCATGCACGTCAACAACAAGCCCGGCGGCATCGCCGTGGGCGCAACGGTGGGGCCGTGGACCAAGCTCGGCGAGACCGGCCGGTTCCGCTACTCCAGTTGCTACCAGGTCAACGGCGACAGCGGCGCCCACGTGCACCTTGAGGTGATCAACCAGCACCGGTACTCCTGCTACATCGCACGCGGCGCGAACACCGGCCTGGGCGACGAGACGGTGATCGGCAGGGCCGGCGTCCACTACACGGGCCAACGCCAGGCCTGCTGACCCCGAGTCCTGCCGGCAATCTTGGTACGGATGGGCCCCTCCGGGGGCGCTTTCGTACCAAGATTTCGACTGTATTCGGAGACCTACGGCGTGGACCAGGGCTGACGTCACCAGCCGCGGGCGCGCCACTCCTCCAACGCCGGCCGCTCCGTGCCCAGCGTGGTGTCGCGGCCGTGGCCCGGGTAAACCCACGTGTCGTCCGGCAGCCGGTCGAAGACCTTCGTCCTGACGTCGGTGAACAGCGACGCGAAGTCGTCGGCGTTGCCGAAGGTGTTGCCGACCCCGCCGGGGAAGAGCGAGTCGCCGGTGAACAGGTGCAGGTGGCCGGTCGGGTCGTCGTACAGCAGGGCGACGCCGCCGGGCGTGTGGCCCGTCAGCCGGATGACCTCGAGGGCGATCTCGCCGCAGCGGACGACGTCGCCGTCGGCCAGGGGCACGTCGGTCGGGACCGCGATGCCGTCCACGTCGGGCGCGCCGGCGTAGGTGCGCGCACCGGTGGCCGAGACGACGTCGGGCAGGCCGTTCTCCCAGTGGTCCCGGTGGTGGTGGGTGGTCACCACCGCGTCGAGCCGCCCGCCGCACAGCTCCAGCAGCCGTTCCGGCTCGTTCGCCGCGTCCACCATCAACTGGCTGCCCGTCGCGCGGCAGCGCAGCAGGTAGCAGTTGTTGTCGCCCGGCCCGACCGAGATCTTGCTCAGGGTCAGCGCCGTCAGCTCGCGTACCCCGGGGGCTGATCCGTCGTATTCCGCCATGATCGGAATATAGACCCGGTCAGCCGGGCCCGGGGTGCGTCGTCCGGCGCGGCGAGGTCGCCGTGGTAGGCGACGTAGGAGATGTAGACGGCGGTGTTGCCGACGATGGTGACCGCGTTGTTCCAGTACCGCTCGGCGTTCTGCCGATGCAGGCCCGGTCGGTGGTGCAGACGGTCACCCAGGAGGCAGCGGCCCGGTTCGTGCCGAGCTTGGCGACCAGGCCCGTCACCGCCGGGTAGGAGCGGGACTGGCTGTCGACCACGACCCGCACGTTAACCCCCCGGTCGTACGCGGCCGACAGGTCGTTCGACACCCGGGTCAGCGTGAAGTGGCCACCGTCGGGTTCTTGAAGACCGCGCCGGCGGTCACGGCCGCGACCGCCGGCGTGGCCGGGGCCAGGAGCGCGGCGGCGGCGAGGCCGCCCGTGACGATCAGCCCGACGGTACGACGCAGAAGCATGAGAACTCCTCGGTGGCAGGGCGGCCGGCTGCCCGTCCGGCGCGAACCGGAACGCCCAGCCTGCCTACGCTGCGCACAATCGCCGCAACTGCCCGCGATCACTTCCGACGGTCGCAGCGGGCACGTCCGCACCCGCCGCTCCCCACCAAGGCGTGACACAGTGCAACCATCTGACCCGACGCCACCACCCCGGCGACCCCCTTTGCTCTGCACCCAGATACGCAACGAATCACGCAGCGCAACCCACCATCACCTTCCCCCGCGCTCTCGTTCTCAGCCATGCCCAGCTCACGGCGGGTGTTGCGGATAGGGGTGCAGAGCAAACGGGACGGGAGATGTCTGGCGAGGTCGAAGAAAGATAACGAAGAGTCAGATCGACCACGCGGCGGAGCCAGCCCGCGCAGTCATCACGCACAGTGATCGCCTCTCGGTGAGCCCGGGGGTCCGCAGTGGTGTCGGCCCGGCCGCATACTGGGGGCGTGCGGCGAGACCATGAGTTCGAGCGGGCGGTGGAACGGCTGTACGCCGCCTTCGCCCACCGCCCGCTGCCGCCCGACATGACCGCCTGCGAGCACTGCGTCGACCCGGCCGACGTGGCACTCTTCGCGCGGACGCCGCTGCGGGAGCTGACGCCGGAACAACTCGGCAGGTACCTCATGAACCCGGGCACGTGGGGGGACGGGACGGAGCTGCCGCACCTGGTGCCCCGCCTGCTGGAGGCGTACGCCACCGGGGAGATGGAGCACTGGCTCTGGCCGGACGCCGTGACCCGCCGGATCAGCGGGCAGTGGCTGACGTGGCCGGCCGAGGAGCGGGACGCGGTCGAGCACTTCGTCCGCGTCTGGTGGCGTCTGACCCTCGCCGCGTTCCCGTCGGTCACGCCCGCCTGGGACCTGCTGACAGCAGTCGCGGAGCTGGGGGTCGACGTCGGGCCTTGCCTGGCCGGGTTCGCGGACGGACCGGGCGAGGGCCCCGCGCGGCACCTGGCCGAGGTCATCGACAGATGGTCGTTCGGCGGTTCCCTGCACGACAGCGCGGAGGAGTCGATGCGACGCTGGTTGTCCGGCCCGACGCCGGTCGACGTGCTGTGGACCGCCGTGGGCACCTCGGCCAGCCCGGAGGTCGTCGCCGAACTGACCGACGCCGCCGAGCACGCCCGCCTGCTCCGGGGAAGCCTGGTCGCGGGAGGTCCGCTCGGGGTGGATGCGCCGCCCTGCCCCTGACCGGTGACGCCGGGGCCACTCGGCCCCGGTGGGTCAGCCGGTGGCGCGGCAGGCGGCGTCGATGCGGTGCACCGGGCGGACCCGCCGCCCCAGCGCCTCCAGCAGCGAGTCCTCCACGTGGAAGTCGTGCACCCGCAGCCGGTGCCGGGGCAGCTCCCCCTCGCTCGGGCAGAGCACCTGCGCCTTGACCTGGTCGATCGGCACGTACCGGACGCCGCCGTGCTCCTGGAGCAGCACCATGCTCACGTCGTCCACGACGACGACGTGTCCGCGCACGTCCTCCGTGGTGTCGGGCGCGGTCTGCACGGTGGTGACGGTCAGCGGCAGCACCGGCGTGCTGATCACCGGCAGCGCCGCCCAGACCAGCATGGCCAGCACGGCGGCCTGGGTGATCGAGGCCAGCGGCCGGATCACCGCGCCGGGCAGCGGGCCGGCGATGGCGAGCGCGAGCACGGGCGGCACGACGAGCAGCGCCACGACCAGCGGTTCGCCCTGCCCCCAGGCGTCGAGCAGGGTCGGTGCGAGCAGGAACAGCCAGCCGCCGAGCAGGGCCGCGACGATCAGCACCCGTGCCACGGCCAGCTCGTGCAGCCGCTCGGGGCGCAGCTGGAACGCCGCGGCGAACGCGGGCAGCAGCAGCGGCAGGTAGAGGATCTGCCAGGTGGTCAGCGCGAGCAGGAAGCTGGTCAGCACGAACCAGGTCGGGGTGAGCTCCGCCCAGCGGGCGAAGAGCGGGCGGCGGTGCCCGGGCAGCCGGTCGACGCTGACGCCGAGCACCGCGCCGAGGGCGAACACCGCGACCAGCCCGGTGGCGAGCAGCCGGGCGGCCGTGGTGAGGAACCCGGCGAGCAGGTTGACCGGCCCGACATTGGCCACCAGCAGCAGGGTGGTCTGGAGTTCGCCGCCGGCCTCCACGCCGAGCCGCAGCACGGAGAACACGGCGGGCACGGCCACGACGACCGCCCAGAACGACTGGCTGGCGCGGGCCCGGCGCTCGGCCGCGCCGGGGGCGTGCACGCCGTCGCGCCCGGTGGCGACCGGTGCGGTCATGACGGGCGGACCTTGTCGTCGAAGTCGACCAGCTCCGGGACGTCCAGCGTCGGCGGCTGGGTCTTCGGCTGCCGCAGCCACGGCCCGAGGGTCCGGTGGTACGCGGTGAGCCAGGGGCTGCTCTGCCCGCTGCGCCCCTGCTGGTAGCTCTTGTCGAGGAAGAACGCGACGAGGTCGCGCAGCGCCGGGTCGCTGATCGGCACCCCGACGCCGATCTGCTCGCTGGTGCCGAAGGGCATGTCGACGACCGTGAAATCCTTCGGGTGTCGGGAGAGGAAGCCGGCGAGGATGGTCTCGTCGGAGCTGACCGCGTCGTACCGGCCCTGGAGGATGCCGTCGACGCAGTCGCCGACCTCCTTGACCACGAACACCCGGATCTGGTGCCTGCCCAGCTCGGCCTCCGTGGTCGAGCCGCCGCTGGTGCAGATCTTGTAGCGGGGATCGCGCAGGTCCTCGATGGTGCGGATGTTGTCTTTGAGCCGGTTGGGGACCATCGCCTCCTGGGTGGTCACCAGGTACGGGCCGGCGAAGCTGACCAGCTTCGCGCGCTCCTCGGTCATCGAGAAGGTGGAGACCACCAGGTCGACCGAGCCGCCCTGGAGGGCGGGGATGCGGTCCTCGGTGGACACCGGCACCCACTCGATCCGGTGGTCGCCGGCGTAGCCGAGCTGAGCGGCGACGTACCGGGCGATCTCGATGTCGAACCCGGTGTAGACGCCGTCGCGCAGCTCGCCCATCAGCGGGCCGGTCGTGGAAACGCCGATCTTGATCGTCGGCTGGCCGTAGATGTGCGTCTCGCGCAGCTTGTCGTTGACGGACGGGATGCGGGGCTCCTGCCGGCTGTCACAGCCGGCGGCAGCCGCGAGCAGCAGGGTCAGGGCGACCGCCAGGGTGGTGGCGACGGAGCGGACCCGGGACCGGGTGAGGAACTGGTTCATCGGCGACCTCGCTGACCCGTGCAACTGCGGGACACCGACAGTAGCCAATCGGATCCATTGGCGTGGTCACCCATCCGACGGCCCCGGGGGTACGGCGGACGCCCGATCGCCCGCCGTACCCCCGGGTGTCCTCAGCGGACGGTCAGCGTGCCGACCGCCGGCAGCGGGGCGACCACCGGGGGCAGCCGCTTCGGCTCGCCCCGGGCCGGCGCGGCCCGCCGGGCCAGGTCGTCCTTCGTCGCGGTGACCCGGGCGCCGGCCGCGCCGGCGGCCGGCTCGGCGAAGGGCTGGATGTCGCCGACGCAGACGGTGCCCTTGGCCGGCAGCGTCCCGTTGATCAGGTACGCCTCGATGGCGCCGGTCGCGCACGCCGAGGTGCCGTACGCGGTGTGGCCCCAGTTGTCGCTGCTGAGCAGGCGGCTGTTCGGCAGCAGCGCCGCCGAGGTGACCGCGCCCTGGTAGTTGGTCGCCGGGTCCCAGTAGTTGCCGACCACCAGCACCGGGGCGCTGGTGCGCCTGTCGAACGGCCCGGTGTAGGCATCCTCGTCGCGCACCGTCCAGGTGTCGCGGGCGCACGGCGACGTGGCCCAGGCCCAGAGCCGGCCGAAGTAGGGCGCCCGCGCGTCCTCCTTCGCGGCCAGCGCCGGCCACGAGCCGGCGTCCTTCGGGTGGTACGCGTCGGTGCAGTCCACCCCGAGGAAGGTCTCCAGGCTGTTGTTGTACGGGAAGTCGTACCCACGGCGGGCCTGCTGGGTCGCGGCGGTGGCGGCGCGGTGGGCGAGCGCTGCGCGGGCGTCGGCGCGGCGGGCCGCCGTGGCCCCGGCCGGGTCGGTGAGCACCAGCAGGTCGGCGGTCATCCCGACGATGTCGTCGTAGCCGTACGGGGCGTAGAGGTCGCTCAGCATCGCGCCGACGTAGTCGGCGTAACTGACCGTGTACGTCTCCCCGGTGTCCGGGTCGTCGAACACCAGCGGCTTCTTGCGTAGCCGCGTCGCCACGGTCTCGACGGCGGCGACGGGGTCGCCGGCGGCGAGCGCGCAGGTCTGCGGGCCGGCGGAGGCGCACCGCTTCAGGATCTCCCGCAGCGCCGCGTACGCGCCGTCGGCGCTGGCCAGCCGGGTCTCCTGGAGCTGGTTGCGCGCCTTGCCCTGGCCCACCCACGCGTTCGGGTTGAGCACGCCGTCGACGACGATCGCCCGGACCCGGTCGGGGAACATGTTGGCGTAGTACTGCCCGAGGGCGGTGCCGTAGCTGAAGCCGAGGTAGCTCAGCTTCTGGTCGCCGACGGCCCGGCGCAGCACCTCCATGTCCCGGGCGACCTCGGCGGTCGACATGGCGCCGGTGAGCGGCTTGCCGGTGCCGGAGCACGCCTTGCCGATCGCCTTGGACGAGGCGACGTACGCCCGCTCCTCGGCCTTCGTCCACGGGAAGGCCACGTTCAGCCCGGCGTACGCCTTGGTCTGCTCCTTGACCGACGGGAAGCACCTGACGTTCTCGCTGGCCGCGACGCCACGCGGGTCGACGCCGACGATGTCGAACCGGTCGAGCAGGTCGTCGCCGAGGAAGTACGGCGCGGCGAGCGCGAGGTCGGTGCCGGAGCCGCCGGGGCCGCCCGGGTTGACGAAGAGGCTGCCGATCCGGTTCTTCTGGTCGCGCGCCTTGACCCGCAGCACCGCCACCTCGGTGGTGGCGCCCTTCGGCTTGTCGTAGTCGAGCGGGAGCTGCACGGTGGCGCACTCGGCGGTGCCGTAGCAGGCGTACCAGTCGAGCTTCGGCGTCGGCACGCTGTCGACGCGCCGGGCCTCGACGGGGTCGGTCCGGTCCGAGGTGGCCGGACGACCGAAGCCGGCGGTGGTCGGTGCCGCGCCGGCCGGCGCGATGGCCGTTCCGGCGAGGACGATCCCCGCGATTCCTGCTGCGGCGAGAGACCGGGTTGTACGTGGCATTCGGCTGCCTTCCGGTGGGGAACGGGACACGTCGGGGCATCCCCGACTCCCGTCACTCTAGGGACCCGAGCCAACGACCGCCGCCCGGAAAATGCCCAGCAAAGGGTCATTTCCCCGACTGATGTAACGATTTTCGCCACTTCGACGCTGCGGCTTCACCGGTCCACTGGGGAGCAAGCGTCGGCGGGCCGGGTGGGCGTCGACGGCCCGGGCCGCCCGGCCGGTGACCGGGGTGGCGGTTGACAGGGCGGTCGGCTCCGCCATCCTTGAGGGGTGACCCGAATCCCTCGGCCCGATGTGCCCCTCGTGGCGGTCGCCGCGTCGCTGGCAGCGGTCGCCCTGCTGGTGGCGCTGGTCTGGTGGCAGCCGCGCAGCATCGTGGCGGTGGTGCTCGCCCTGCTCTGCGTCCTGCTGGTGATGATCGCCGGGGTGTCGGTCACGGAGGGGCGGCACCGCCGCGAGGAGGCCCGCGAGCGCGGGGGCGACGAGCCGGCGCACTGGTCGGGGCAACCCGCCGCCCGGCTCAGCGACATCGACGCCGACACCCTGGAGGCGCTGGACAGCCGCGACCTGCGGGCCATGCGCGAACGGCGGCAGGGCGCGAGCGGGTTCAGCGACCGCTGAGGGTCGGCTCGTACAGCCCGTCGACGCCGCGCCCGGCCAGGCACCGGAACGTCCGGTCCGGGCCGTCCGCCGCCGGCGGCAGCACCTCCAGCCGCCACCCGCTGGTGTACGCGATCCCGCTGGTCAGCCGGAACGTCACCGGGTTGCACACCTGACGCACCTGCGGATCGGCGGTCACCTCGTCGTGCGGGGCGTCGGTCAGGGCGGCGGGCAGCTCGCCCTCGGCGTATGCCTCCCACGTGTGCCGGCCGTCGCAGGGCAGCCGGGGCGCGTCCGCCCGGGCGCCGCGCACCCGCATCGGCCCGAAGCACTGCAACTCGGCGACGCACCGCGCCCCCGCCGGCAGCCCGGCCGGGCCCGACGAGCCGGAGACGCAGCCCGGCAGGGCCCCCCACCTGGTGGCGGTCGTCGTGCCGCCCACCGTGACGACGGGGGTGGGTGTCGGCGCGGCCGGCGCGCCCCCGGCGACCCAGGCCCCGGCGCTCGCCGAGGCGGCCAGCGCGAGCGCCCCCGCGCCGCCGAGGAACCAGCGCCGCCGCCACCGACGACCGGACGTCACCGGCTCGGTGGGGTGGTCGTGCTCCACCGGGGGGCGCGGGGCGGCGCGGGGCGGCTGACCGGCGCCGTAGCGGTCACCGGAGGTGGCCGGGCCGCCCGGCTGGCTGGTGCCGTAGAGGCCGCCGGACGTGGACGGGCTGCCCGTGGTGGTGCCCGTCGGCCCGCCGGACGGGGGGCCGCCGGAGACCGGTGCGCCGCTGACGGGGGCGCTGACCGGGTCCAGCGGCAGGGCGGCGAGCAGGCCGCGCAGCTCCACGGCGGACGGGCGGGCCGCCGGGTCGTTCGACATGCCGGCCCGCAGCACGTCGATCAGCTCCTCCGGCACCCCGGGCAGCCCGGGGATCGGCTGGTGGAACATCTCCAGCACGGTGACGAGGCTGGGGCTGCGCTCGGACTGCCAGCGGGGCGGCCGGCCGGACATGACGGCGTAGAGGGTGGCGCAGAGCGCGTACACGTCGACGGCCGGCGACGGCGGGCTGTGGTTGAACATCTCCGGCGGCGCGTACGCCGGGGTGAGCACCTCCAGGGTCACCGTCGGGTCGCGCACCTCGGCCAGCACGGCGAGCCCGAAGTCGGCCAGCACCGCCGGGTTGAAGTGGGAGTGGAGGATGTTGGCCGGCTTGACGTCGCGGTGCAGCACGCCGTTGGCGTGCGAGTGGGCCAGCGCGTCGGCGATCTTCACGCCGAGGTCGCGGGTCTCCGCCGGGCCCAGCGGCGAGGTGCGCATCCGCTCGGCGTACGACCCGTCGCACAACTCCATGATCAGGTAGGGGTGCCGGTCGACGGTGACGCCGACGTCGAAGAGGTCCACCACGTGCGGGTGGGACGACATCCGCCCGGCGGCCCGCGCCTCGCGCAGGAACCGGGCCTGGTCCCGCTCGTTGTCCAGGGTGCGGTTCTCGACCTTGACCGCGACCTCCCGCCCGACGGAGATCTGGGTGGCCCGGTAGACGGTCGCGTACCCTCCCCGGGCAAATACCTCCAGATCGGTCAGACCAGGCACGATGGGCAGCCGCAGGGCGCCGGGCGGGGTGTCGGTCACTGCTCGAAAATACCTAACCGGTCCGGTGACTCAGCGGTCCGCGCCCGCGGACCGGGAGACGCTGTCCGCCGACGCGGCTGCCGGACGCCCGCCGTCCGCCACCGCCGACGCCTGCCGCCCGGGCTGCGCCGCGTCCGACGCGTCGGCCGCACGGCGGGCGTCGTGGCACAGGGCCACGGCGGTCGCCACCGCGCCCAGCCCCTCCCAGAGCGCCACCATGAAGAACGGCCCCGGTGCGACGTCGGCGAGCACCATGATGGTGAAGACGGTGAAGGTGACCAACCGGAAGACGACCGTGAACCGGTAGAAGGCCCGCCACTCGGTGGCCGTGGCCAGCAGGTAGTAGACCCCCATGTTGAACGAGGCCATCGCCGACGCCGTCAGGAACGTGCCGGTGTAGTCACCGGCGGACCGGCTCTGCGGCACCTCGAAGCCGAGCATGCGCAGCTGCGCCTCCGGCCAGAGCAACCCGAGCGCGCCCATCAGCAGCGCCAGGACGCCGAAGACCGCGATCGTCCAGCCGGCACTGGAGCGGGGCAGCCGCATCACGCCTCCCGAAGCCGGGCAGGGCGGCCCCACAGTGGACCGCCTCATGGAATGTCACCGTAGCCGCTACCGCCGACACCCGCATCGGCGGAACCGCCAGGATCGCCGCCGCCCTACCCTCGCAGGCGCACCCGCAACGCGTCCGCCGCGAGCCGCTCGCTGCGCTGCTCCGTCGCGTACGCCAGGCGTACCGCCTCCTCGGCCCTGGCCAGCGCCTCGGCGGGGCGTCCGCAGGCGGCCAGCGCCTCGGCCAGCACGCTCGCGGCGATCACCTGGCTGCGCACGTCCTCGGCGGGGACGGCCATGGCCCGGTGCGCCCAGTCCAGCGCCTGGTCGAGCTGGCCGTGGGCGAGCAGCGCGGAAGCGTACCGGGCCATGGTCTGCTGGCGGGAGAACAGCAGCGAGGGCGCGTTCGCGGCGGCGGTGGCCACCGGGGCGAGCAGCCCCACGGCGGTCGCCGGGTCACCGGCGGCGAGCCGGGCGGTCGCCAACAGCACCCGGGGGCCCACCTGGGCGGGGGCCTGCGGGTTGTGCGGCTCGACGGTGGTCAGCACCGCCCGCGCCGACCGTTCGGCGGTCTCGCAGTCGCCCAGGTCCAGCGCCACGAAGCCGCGCAGCGTGCCGGCCATCCCGGTGAGCAGCGGGTGCGAGGTCCGCTCGGCGTACGACAGGGCGTCGGCGAGCAGGTCGGCGGCGTGCTCCGGCTCGCCCAGCCCTCGGGCGACCACCCCCCGCGCCACCAGGGCGAAGCCGCGCCCCCAGTCGTCGGAGACCTCGGCGAAGTCCCGGTACGCCCGGCGGGCCGCCCGGTCGGCCTCGCCCAGCTCGCCCAGTTCCGCCCCGGCGAACGCCTCGACGGCGCGCAGCGTGCCGACGGCCCACGCCTCGCCGACCCGCTCGCCGAACGGCAGGAAGACCCGCGCCAGCCGGCACGCCTCGCGCAGCCGGCCGGCGAGCAGCCGGGCGAACGCGGTGGTGCCGCGCAGCCACGCCCGCCCGTACGGGTCCTTCAGCTCGGCGAAGAGCCGGGCGGCCCGGCCCAGCACCGCGTCGGTGCCGGCGAAGTCGCCGCGGGTGGTGGTGACCCAGGCCAGGTTCTGCAACGACCACGCCTGCCCGCGCCGGTCCTGCGAGGTGAGGCTGACCTGGTAGGAGGCGGCGAGCCGGCTGCTGGCCTGACCGAGCCGGCCGGCGATGAAGTCGGCCATGCCGAGCCGGCGCATCGCCGAGGCGCGCAGGTTGGGCAGCCCGCCGACGCCGGCCACCTGCAACGCCTCCTGCCAGCTGGCGACGGCCCGGCCCTGGTCGCCGAGGGTCTGGTGGGCCTGCCCGGCGAGCAGCAGGGCGCTGGCCCGGGTGCCCGCGTCGTCACCGGCGTTGGCGGCGATCTTCTCGGCGTACGCGAGCGCGTCGCCGGGGCGGCCGACCTGGAGCAGCGCGCGGGCGTGCACCACCCGGTCGGCGGCGGGCAGCCCGTCGCGGGCCAGCTCGGCGGCGCGTTCGGCGTACTCGACGGCGGCGGCCGGCTCCCCGGCCTGGAGGGACCGGCGGGCGGCCCGGCCGAGCGCGGCCACGCCCAGCGGCGCGACGGTGCGGGCCGGCGCGTCCGGGCGCAGCTTGACGGCGTCGGCGAGGGCGGCGGCCCGCTCGACGTGCTCGGCGACGAACGCGTCGCGGGCGGTGTCGGTGAACCCGCCCGGCGCGGCCGGCCCGCCGGGGGCGGCCCAGCGGGCCAGCGCCGCGTGCCGCTCGGCCAGCTCGGCCTTGCTCACCCCGGAGTACGCGGCCTCGCGCATCAGCGGGGTGGCGAACGCGTACCCGGTGCGGGTGCGGTGCAGCATCCGGCGTTGCAGCAGTTCCTCGACGGCCCGGTCCAGCTCGACGGCGACCACGGCGGCCGGCCGGCCGTCCCGCCCGGCGCGCTGCTCGCGCAGCGCCTCCAGCGCGCCGTCGGGCACGGTGTCGCCGACGACGGCGGCGTCGCGCAGCACCGACCGGGCGTCCGGCGGCAGCGCGTCGATGCGCGCGGCGAGCACGGCGGCGAGGTCGCGGGAGAGCAGCCGGCTGCCCAGCGAGCCGGGGGCGAGCCGCCAGCCGGAGTTGGCCGGGGCGGACCGGTCGGCCACGGCGGTCAGCGCGCCCCGCTCCATGAGCAGGGTGACCAGCTCGGCGAGGTAGAACGGGTTGCCCTGGGCGGTGGCGAGCAGCCGGTCGGCGTCGGGCTGCGGCAGCTTCCCGCCGCCGAGGTAGCTGGTGAGCAGCCGGGCGGCGTCGGCGCCGCGCAGCGGGGGCAGCGCGTGCACCTCGGCGTCGGCGACCCGGGTCAGCGCCCCGGCGGTGCGGACCAACTCGGGGCGGCCGAGCAGCAGCACCAGCACCGGGCCGGCGAGGCGGGACAGGGTGACCCCGAGCGCGCGGATCGTCTCGGCGGTGGCGTCGTGCAGGTCGTCGACGAGCACCACCAGCGGCGCCTCGGCGGCCAGGGCGCTGAGCAGGTCGGCGACCGCGTTGGGCACGGCTTCGGCGTCGGCGGGCTGCTGCGTGCCGCCGCCCCACTCGCCCTGGTCGGCCGGGCTGCCGGCGGGCAGGTCGGCGTACCCGAGCAGGGCCAACAACTGGTCGGCGGCGACCGGCGGGGCGTCCTCGCCGAGCCGGCCGAGGCGCTGGTTGAGCCGGCGCAGCCGCTCCTCGACGGCGGGGCGGGTGAGCGCGGTGGCCGCGTCGTTGGGCAGGCCGACGGCGGCGCGGACCAGGTCGGCCAGGGGCGCGAGCCGGCGGCGTTCGCCGAACGCGGCGCAGCGCACGGACAGCACCCGGGCGCCGGTGTGCGCGGCGTACCGGCCGGCGCCGACGTCGTAGCCGGCGGCGAGGCGTTCGACCTCGGCGGCGAACCGGGACTTGCCGATGCCCGCCTCGGCGGTCATCAGCAGCACCCGGGGCTCGCCCCGGTCGATGACCTCGGCGAGCCGGCCGGCGACCCGGCCGATCTCGGTTTCCCGGCCGACGAACGGGGCCTCGTCGCCGAGGCCGGAGCGGGTGCCAGGGGCGTCGAGCAGGCCGAGCAGCTCGTACGCCTCGACGGGTTCCCGCTTGCCCTTGAGCCGCAGCGGGCGCAGCGCCCGCCAGGACGCCACGTGCCGGGTGGCGGCGGAGGTGCGCGCCCCGGCGTAGACGGCGCCGACGGCGGCGGCGTCGGCGAGCCGGGCGGCGGTGTTCACGGTGTCGCCGATGACGGTGTATTCGATGGCCGCCTGGATGCCGGCGATCACGTCGCCGGTGTTGAGGCCGACGCGCAGGCCGAGCGGCGCGCCGCCGCCCCGCTCGTCGTCGAGCACCCGGCGCACCGCCCGCTGCATGGACAGGGCGGCGCGGACGGCCCGCTCGGCGTCGTCCTCGTGGGCGACGGGCGCGCCGAAGACGGCCATGATCCCGTCGCCGGTGAGCTTGTCGACGTGCCCGCCGAACGTCTTGACGGCCCCGGCGAGGGCGGCGAGCACCCGGTCGGTGACCGCGCCGACGCGTTCGGGGTCGAGGTCCTCCGACCAGGAGGTGAAGTCGGACAGGTCGCCGAAGAGCACGGTGACGACCCGCCGTTCGGCGGCGGGCAGCGTGGCGGCGGCCGGCAGCGCGGCACCGCAGTTGTGGCAGAACCGGGCCCCCGGTACGGCGACCGTCCCGCAGACGGGGCAGGTCACGGCCGGTCCGCCGGTTCGGGGGGCACCCCCAGGTAGGCAAGCTGCGCGCGGACCGACCACTCGGCCGCCCACCACAGCGACCGGTCGACGTCCGCGTACACCCGGGCCACCACCTCGGGCGCGGTCCGCGCGCCCTCGGCGACCGCCTGCCGCACCTGGTCGAGCCGGGCGCGGCGGTGGGCGAGGTAGAACTCGGCGGCGACGCCGCAGTCGGCCAGCGCCGGGCCGTGGCCGGGCAGCGCCGGGATCCCCCGGTACGTCGAGAGCAGTTCCAGGCTGTCCAGGTAGGCCCCGAGGTTCCCGTCGGGGTGGGCGACGACGGTGGTGCCCCGGCCGAGGATGGTGTCGCCGGTGAGCACGACCCGTTCGTCGCCGCGCTCGACGAGGAAGCAGACGGAGTCGGCGGTGTGCCCGGGGGCGGGCAGCACCCGCACGGTGAGGCCGGCGGCGTGCAGGACGGCGTCGGGGGTCAGCGGCGGCCCGCCGTGGCTGTGCGCGGGGTCGACGGCCCGCACCGGAGCCTCGCCGAGCAGCTCGCGCAGCCGGGGCGAGCCCTCGGTGTGGTCGGGGTGCCCGTGGGTGATCAGCACGGTGGCGACGGGGGCGTGGGCGGCGATCGCGGCCAGATGCCCGTCGTCGGCGGGCCCCGGGTCGACGACCAGCGCGGGCTCGCCGGGCCCGGCCCGCAGCACCCAGGTGTTGGTGCCGTCGAGTGTCATCGGCCCCGGGTTCGGTGCCCGCAGCAGGGTCACCCATCCCGGCAGCTCGTCCGCCAGCGCGGCCACGGCCGCCGTGATGTGCCCGGTCATGCCAGCGATCGTACGACTCCCCCCGCCACTCCCCGCGATCTTGCACTTGCGGCCCGGGTTTTGTGCCCGTACGCGGCTTTCGCCCGGGCCCGAAGTGCAAGATCGCGGGGGCGGGGGCGCGGGTCAGGCGACCTCGACGATCAGTTCGACCTCCACCGGGGCGTCCAGGGGGAGCTCCGAGACGCCCACCGCGGAGCGGGCGTGCCGGCCCGCCTCGCCGAAGACCGCGCCGAACAGGTCGGACGCGCCGTTGATCACGCCGGGCTGGCCGGTGAAGCCGGGCGCGCTGGCCACGAAGCCGGTCACCTTGACGACCTTGACCACGTTCTCCAGCCCGACCAGCGCGTCGACGGCGGCCAGGCCGTTCAGCGCGCACCGCTGCGCCAGGTCCTTGGCCTGCTCGGCGGAGATCCCCGCGCCGACCTTGCCGGTGGCCAGCAGCTTGCCGTCGGCCACCGGAAGCTGCCCGGAGACGTAGACGTGCCGCCCGGACTGCACGGCCGGCACGTAGCTGGCCACCGGGGGCACCACCTCGGGCAGGGTCAGCCCGAGCTCGGCGAGCTTCGCGTGCGGCCCGTTGCCCACGCCGCTCACTCCTTCGGCCGCTTGAGGTACGCGACGAGCTGCTCCGGGTTGGGGCCGGGGACCACGGAGACGAGTTCCCAGCCGTCCTCACCCCAGTTGTCGAGGATCTGCTTGGTCGCGTGGACCAGCAGCGGGACGGTCGAGTATTCCCACTTCTGCATCGGTGCGGGGCTCCCTAGGAGGCGGCGACTGTTTCGGCCCCAGCCTACGATCCGGCGGGACCGCCCGGCGCGGGACGCTGCTCGGGAGCGACGGGCGGCTCGCCGCAGGGACCCTCGTGGTCGTACCGCTGCGGGCAGCGCGACCGGTCCGGCAGCAGCAGGTCGCAGAACACCCGGTGCCGGTTGTTCTGGTCGTCGGCCGTCGAGACGGTGGTCTCCCCGGCGTCCAGCTCGGGCAGGAAGCCGAGCGAGACCGCCACACGGCCGGCCAGCGCGGTCGCCGTCGCCAGGTCGGCCACCCGGATCGGCAGGTGGATGACGTACCCGGTCTCCTCCTCGTCGCGGGGGCGCTCGGCGGGCCGGCTGAGCGTGCGCAGCATCTCCCCGGGATCGGTGAGCCGGCGGTAGGAACGCTCGTTGAACGGCAGGCCGGTGACCGGCCCGTCCTCGCCGGCGGGGCCGGCCCCGGCGCGCCGGGCGGAACCGGTCGGCGGCGGGAACTGGGCTCGGGAGACGTTGTCCGTGTCGCGCATTGCTACCTCCGGGCCTCACACCTGATCACGTCGTCACCATCCGGCTCGGGACCGTCCGCCGATCCGCCCCCGCGTCGGCACGAACGTAGGACCGTTTTCGGACAGGGACAACGGGACGCGCATGGCCAGGCACCGAAAGTCACATATGCGACAGATCGCGGTCCGGTACCGGATGGCGGCGGACGCGCTCGCGTGGTCGCCGTGTCGGTAGGGCCGCCCGGGGCCCCACCCTGGGCGGGGTTCACCGCTACCCTTCCCGTCGGACGGGTCACGCGGGCCCGGCCGCCTCCGCACCCGCCTTCGCTCGTCCAGCGCTCGCGTCCCGCCGGGACGACGACGCGCCGCACCCCCGGGGGACCGACATGAACCAACCGCCCAACGGCGGCGCCACCGGATCGCCCAGCGGTCCGCCCTCCGGCGACCACACGCCCGGCCCATCCGTCGGGCCGGTTCCCCCCGCCCCACCCGGCGGCGGGGCGTTCGGCGCGCCGGCCGGCCCCGCGCCGCTCGGCGCTCCGGCGGCCCAGCCCGGCCCCTTCGGCGGCCCGGCGAGCCCGGGATCCGGCGCGCTTTCGCCGGGATACCCGCCGTACCATGCCCCGGCCGCGCCGAAGCAGCGGCGGGGCGTGCTCGTCGCCGCGATCGTGGCGGTCCTGGCGCTGCTGCTGTGCGGTGGCGGCGGCGTCGCCGCGTTCTTCACCTTGCGCAGCACGGAGAACGGCGAGGGCGCGAAGGAGCCGACGGTCGCCGTGGAGAACTTCCTCACCGCCGTCTACAAGGAGCGGGACGCCCGCAAGGCGGCCGGCTACGTCTGCGCCGCCGCCCGCGACGACCGCAAGATCACCGCGAAGGTCACGGAACTGAAGCGGTACGCCGAGCAGTACTCCGACGCCCGGTTCCGCTGGACCAGCCCGAAGGTGGACAACCAGACCGGCGACCGGGCCACCGTCACCACCAGGGTGACCATGACGACCTCCGACGAGAAGGTCGCCGACCAGGATCTCCGCTTCACCGTGGTGCAGAAGACCGGCTGGTGGGTCTGCGAGATCGCCTGACCGGGCGACGCCACCGGATGGATAGGCTCGACGGGTGCGAGCAGCTGAGCAGCCGGCCGACCCGGCCTCCACGCAGTGGCCGGCGCGCCTGAACGTCGTGACCGGCAAGGGTGGCACCGGCAAGACCAGCGTGGCGGCGGCCCTCGCCCTGGCGCTGGCCGCCGACGGCCGGCGCACCCTGCTGGTCGAGGTCGAGGGGCGGCAGGGCGTCGCCCAGCTCTTCGGCACCGACCCGCTGCCGTACGCCGAGCGCCACCTCACCGAGGCTCCGGGCGGCGGGGAGGTGCGGGCCCTCGCGGTGGACGCCGAGGAGGCCCTGCTGGAATACCTCGACATGTTCTACAAGCTCGGCGCGGCCGGCCGGGCGCTGCGCAAGCTCGGCGCGATCGACTTCGCCACCACCATCGCCCCCGGCCTGCGCGACGTGCTGCTCACCGGCAAGGTCAAGGAGGCGACGACCCGCAAGGCCGGCCAACGACGGGCGTACGACGCGGTGGTGCTGGACGCGCCGCCGACCGGGCGGATCGGCCGGTTCCTCAACGTCACGGCGGAGACGGCCCGGCTGGCCAAGGTCGGCCCGATCAAGACCCAGAGCGAGGGGGTCGCCGCGCTGCTGCGCTCCCCGATGACCGCGGTGCACGTGGTGACGCTGCTGGAGGAGATGCCGGTCCAGGAGACGGTGGACGCCGTCGCCGAGCTGACCCAGCTCGGTTTCCCGGTGGGGCGGGTGATCGTCAACGCCGCCCGTCCGCCGCTGCCCGCCGGCCGGCCGGTGACCGCCGCCGAGCTGCGGCGCGGCCTGGCCGCCGCCGGGCTGCCGGCCGACCGGGACACCGTCGCCGGGCTCGCCGCCGAAGCCCGGGACCAGCGGATCCGCCGGGAGTTGGAGGACTCGCTGCGCGGCGACCTGGCCGAGCTGGGCCTGCCCCTGACCGAGCTGCCGCTGCTGCCCGACGGGGTGGACCGGGCGGGGCTGGCGGAGCTGTCCCGGGCGCTCGTGCGGGCGGATTGACTCACACTGGCCGCCGGCACGGCGCGGAGACCGCGCACAGCCCGATACGCTCGATTGGTGCCTTCCGAAGCCGCGGCGCCGCAGCTGGACGTCGACCAGATCCTCGCCGACCCGGGCGTGCGGATCGTGGTGTGCTGCGGGGCGGGCGGGGTGGGCAAGACGACCACCGCCGCCGCGCTCGCGTTGCGCGCCGCCGAGCAGCACGGCCGGCGCACGGTGGTGCTCACCATCGACCCGGCCCGCCGGCTGGCCCAGTCGCTGGGCCTGACCGAGCTGGACAACACGCCCCGCCAGGTCAAGGGCATCGACGTCGAGGCCAGCGGCGGCGAGCTGCACGCCATGATGCTGGACATGAAGCGCACGTTCGACGACGTGGTGCTCCAGCACACCGACCCGGCCAAGGCGCAGGAGATCTTCGCCAACCCGTTCTACCAGGCGATGAGTTCGACGTTCGCCGGCACGCAGGAATACATGGCGATGGAGAAGCTGGGCCAGTTGCACGCCCGGGGCGAGTGGGACCTGATCGTGGTGGACACCCCGCCGTCCCGCTCGGCACTGGACTTTCTGGACGCCCCGGCCCGGCTCTCCCGGTTCCTCGACGGGCGGATGCTGCGGCTGCTGCTGGCCCCGGCGCGCAGCGGGGGACGCAGCATGTTCAGCCTCGTCACCGCGAGCTTCGGGATGTTCTCGAAGGTGGTGCAGAAGGTGCTCGGCGCGCAGCTGCTCACCGACCTGTCCGGCTTCGTGGCGGCGCTGGACTCGATGTTCGGCGGCTTCCGGCAGCGGGCCGAGCAGACGTACCGGATCCTCCAGGCGCGGGAGACGGCCTTCCTGCTGGTCGCGGCCCCGGAGCCCGACGCGGTCCGGGAGGCGGCCTACTTCGCCGGCCGGCTGCGCTCCGAGCGGATGCCGCTGGCCGGGCTGGTGCTCAACCGGGTGCACGGGCCGACGGTGCCGGCGCTGGATGCCGAGGCGTGCCTGGCCGCCGCGCAGCGGCTGGCCGAGGCGGGCGGGCACGACGGCACCGTCGACGTGCTGCGGGCGCACGCCGCGCTGGTCCAGCAGGCGCGGCGCGAGCAGCGGGTGGCGGCCCGGTTCACCGAGGCGTTCCCGCAGGTGCCGGCGGTGTCGGTGACGGCGCAGCCCGCCGACGTGCACGACGTCGACGGGCTGCGGACGATCGGCGCGGCGATCAGCCGGCCGTGAGCCGTGGCCCGCGATCAGCGGGCCGACCGGACCGGCCGTCAGCCGGTCGGTACGAGGACCTTGTCCTTGCCGGACCTGTCCTTCGCGTTCTTCTTCATGGCCGCCTCGAACATCTTCCGCCAGCTGGCGACCTGGGGGTGCCGGCGCAGCAGGGCCCGGCGTTCCCGCTCGGTCATGCCGCCCCAGACCCCGAACTCGATCCGGTTGTCGAGCGCGTCGGCCAGGCACTCGTACCGGACTGGGCAGCTCCGGCAGATCCGCTTCGCCACGTTCTGTTCAGCGCCCTGTACGAACAGCGCGTCCGGGTCCCCGTTCTGACACGCCGCCAGTGACGGCCAGTCAGTGATCATGCCCATGTGTACACGTCCCCCCTTGCAGTACCTACCGACTTCGCGCGACCAGCCGTCGAATCCCCCCGGTCGTCCGGCCGGCCTCCCCAGGGCGGCACGGACGACGTGTGGCTGTCGCCCCAACCATCATGCTCTGTAGTTGGACGATTACGCAACGTTGTCGGCAAAATCCATCATTACGGACACTCCCGGCTTCCCGGGCCTTCGGCCCCCGTCTACCCGGCCGCAGTACGTGAAAACGCTGCGCCGCTCCTCCGTTCGGTGGAGACTCGTCGCGGATCCGCGCAACCCCGCACCAGGGCTCGTGCGTTTAGCACAACGAGGTCGGCGCGCGCAGGAAATGGGGAAAAGACGCCCCAGCGCCCCTCGTTCCCTACTCGCGTACCCTGTCGAGGTGACCTGGATGCGGAAACGTGACCACAATGTGCTGACCAACGCCGCATCGCTACTCATCTGTGGCCTGTTGGCCGGCGTGGTGGTCGCGGCGGCGGCCTTCCCCGCGGTGGCGATGTCCGGGCTGGCCGCCAAGGCCGGCGCTGAGACCTTCGGGGCGTTGCCCAAGGAGCTGACGGTGGCCCGCGCGCCGCAGATCAGCTACCTGCTCGCCTCCGACGGCAAGACACCGCTCGCGACCATGTACGACGAGAACCGGCGCGACGTGAAGCTCGCCGACATCTCGCCGTACATGCAGAAGGCGATCATCGCCGCCGAGGACCACGACTTCTACAAGCACAACGGCGTCGACCTCAACGGCATCGCGCGGGCCTTCGTCAACAACCAGTCCGGCGCGAACTCCCAGCAGGGCGCGTCGACGCTGACGATGCAGTACGTCCGGCTGGCCATCGCCTACTCGGCCACCCACCCGGCCGACGTCGTCGCCGCGACCGAGGACACCAGCGCCCGCAAGCTGCGGGAGATGCGGCTGGCCCTCCAGGTCGACAAGGAGTTCTCCAAGGACGAGATCCTCACCCGCTACCTGAACCTCGCCTCCTTCGGCAACGGCGCGTACGGGGTCTACGCCGCCAGCCAGGTCTACTTCGGCAAGCCGCCGAGCAAACTCAAGATCGAGGAAGCGGCCATGCTCGCCGGCATGGTGAAGGCCCCGAGCACGAACGACCCGACCACCAAGACGGGCTACCCGCTCGCCCTGGACCGGCGCAACTACGTGATCGACAACATGATCAAGATCGGCGCGATCACCAAGGAGGAGGGCGAGGCGGCCAAGGCCGCCAAGATGGTGATCAAGGACAAGACCACCCCGAACGGCTGCGTCGCCACCAACAAGAAGGAGTGGGGCTTCTTCTGCGACTACTTCTACCGCTGGTGGATGCAGCAGGAGACGTTCGGCTCGACCTCGTACGACCGGGAGCGGCGGCTCAAGAGCGGCGGCTACACGGTCGTCACCAGCCTCGACGTGCAGGCGCAGAACGGCGCCGACAAGGCCGTCCGCAAGAACCTGGGCGTCAACAGCAAGGCGGCCCGGATGGTCGCGGTCGTCGAGCCGGGCACCGGCCGGGTCCGCGCGCTCTCGGTGAACCGCAACTTCAAGATCGACGACCCGAAGAAGCCGCAGAACAAGCTCAGCAGCGACCCGCGCAAGCGCAGCAAGAACATCCGCGGCAACTACCCCAACACGGTGAACCCGCTGCTCACCGGCGGCGGCGACATCAAGGGATACCAGGCCGGCTCGACGTTCAAGATCTTCACGATCGTGGCCGCCCTGGAGAAGGGCATCCCGCTCAGCTACACGATCAACTCGCCGAAGCAGTTCAAGTCGGAATACATCATCAGCCCCAGCAGCCCCGCAGCCTGCCAGGGCCACTTCTACTGCCCGACCAACTCGGTCGAGTCGATGGCCGGCGTGCACAACATGTGGAGCGCGTTCGGCCGCTCGGTGAACACCTTCTTCGTCCCGCTCCAGCAGCAGGTCGGCGCGGAGAACGTGGTCAAGGCGGCGCAGAAGCTGGGCATCCAGTTCCGTTCGAGCGAGGACGCGGACTTCGCCAACAACAAGGAGGCGGCGCACCAGTGGGGCGCGTTCACCCTCGGCGTGTCGGCCACCACCCCGCTCGACCTGGCCAACGCGTACGCGACCCTCGCCGCCGACGGTAAGTACTGCGAGCCGATCCCGGTGCAGGAGATCAAGGGCCCGGACGGCAAGAAGCTCGACATCGCCAACCCGCGCTGCGAGCAGCGGATCAGCACCGAGGTCGCCCGCGCGGCCGTCGACGCGGCCCGCTGCCCGGTCGGCGACCGGTCGTCCACCACCCGGTGCACCGGTGCCACCGCTGGCAACGTTCGGGGCATCGTCGGCAAGCCGGTAGCCGGCAAGTCCGGCACCACCGACTCGGAGAAGACCTCGTCGCTGGTCGCGATGACCAAGCAGTACTCGGTCGCCGGCATCATGGCCGACCCGGACTGGCCGCAGACCAACCAGCAGATGGGCCACGACACCCCGACGGGCATCAACCCCCCGGTGTACGAGACGCTGCGCGACGCCATGAAGGGCAAGAAGGGCATCGAGTTCACCCCGCCCAGCGGCAAGATCATGGAGGGTGACCAGCGTTCGATCCCCGACGTGAAGTGCGTGGACGTCGAGACCGCGAAGGACCGGCTGCGGGGCGCCGGCTTCGACCCGGTGGTCTCCTCGGCCCGGGTGCCGTCGAGCTGCGCGGCCGGCCAGGCGGCCGGCACCAGCCCCAACGGGCGCACCATCAAGGGCGGCGTGGTGGTCATCGAGGTCAGCGGCGGCAGCGGCAACACCCCCGCCAGCCCGCCGGCCAACGGCGGCACCGGCGGCGGGCCCGGGAACCCGCCCGGCCAGGGTGGCCGCCCGGGTCGCAACGGCTGACCGGGCCGCACCCGCACCGCGTGTGACGACGGGCGGGCACCCCCTCACCGGGGGTGCCCGCCCGTTCTCGTTGGCCCGCCTGCCGGGCAGCCCGTGCACCGGGCAGCCGGCACCCGCGTCAGAGGCCGAGCTGGCGGCGTACCTCGGCGGCCACCCGGCCCCCCTCGGCCCGGCCGGCCACCGCGGCCTGGGCCGCCTTCATCGCCGGGCCCATCTGCGCCTTCCCGGTGAAGCCGCCCGCGGCGAGCGCCCCCGCGACCAGCTCGGCCAGCTCGTCGTCGGAGAGCTGCTTCGGCAGGTACCGGTCCAGCACCTCGCCCTCGGCGGTCTCCTTCGCGGCCTGCTCGGCGCGCCCGGCGTCCGCGAAGGCGGTCGCGGCCTCGCGCCGCTTCTTCGCCTCCTTGGTCAGCACCGCGAGCACCTCGTCGTCGGTGAGCTCGCGCTTGGCCTTGCCGGCGACCTCGGCCGTGCCGACGGCCGCCAGTGCCATCCGCAGGGTGGAGGTGGTCAGCTCGTCGCGCGCCTTCAGGGCGGCGCGCATGTCGGCGGTGAGGCGGTCCTTCAGCGTGCTCATGACCGGTGAAACTACCCTGAACGGCATGCGAAAGCGCACACTATTCCGACTCGGCGCGGGCGTCGTCGCGGCCGGGGCGGCAACCCTGGCGTACGCGTCACTCGTCGAGCGCAACCTGTTCACCCTGCGCCGGTTCGACGTGCCGGTGCTGCCGGCCGACACCGAGCCGCTGCGCGTGCTGCACCTGTCGGACCTGCACATGATGCCCGAGCAGCGGCGCAAGCAGGACTGGGTGGCCTCGCTGGCCGCGCTCGACCCGGACCTGGTCGTCGTCACCGGCGACAACATGGCCCACCCGGGGGCCGTGCCCGGTGTGCTGCGCGCCCTCGCGCCGCTGCTGGACTTCCCCGGGGCCTTCGTGTTCGGCTCGAACGACTACACCGGGCCGGTGTTGAAGAACCCGTTCAGCTACTTCCTGCCCGACCGGGAGTACAGCGAGGGCGCCGAGCTGCCGTACGACGAGCTGCGCGACGTCTTCACCGGCGCCGGCTGGGCGGACCTGAACAACGCCCGGACGACGCTCAAGGCGGGCGGGCGGTTGATCGAGCTGGTCGGCGTCGACGACCCGCACATCGCGCGGGACGACTACCCGTCCGTCGCCGGCCCCGTCTCGGCGTCGGCGGAGCTGTCGATCGCGCTGTCCCACTCCCCCGAGCCGGCCGTGCTCGACGAGATGGCCGCCGACGGCTTCGACCTGCTACTGGCCGGCCACACCCACGGCGGGCAGGTCTGCGTGCCGGGCTTCGGGGCGCTGGTGACCAACTGCGGGCTGCCCCGGTCGATGGCGAAGGGCCTGCACCGCTGGCCGGACTCGGACGCCTGGCTGCACGTCTCGGCCGGGCTGGGCACCCACCCGACCGCGCCGGTCCGGTTCGCCTGCCGGCCCGAGGCGAGCATCCTCACCCTGATCCCCCGCTGACGCTTCCGCTGCCCGCTGCCCGCTGTCGGCTGTCGGCTCGGTGGCGACGAGTGTGACGTACGCCGCCTACGGGCGGCGTCCCGGGCTTGTCCCGGGCGTGCCCGCCGCCTTGAGCCGAGGGCGACGGTCACGGTCGGGGCGGGCACCGGAGCTGCCCGCGTCTGGCCGCTCCGGGACGTCAGGGCTGCTCGGGGCGCTAGGGAGCTGAGTCGTTTACGACATCGGCCAGGGGCGCACCGGGGCCCGGCGGGGCGGTGGGGGTACCGAGTTTGACCATCGGACGGGGTGGGCTACTATTTGTCCGCACGCCTCGGGGTGTGGCGCAGCTTGGTAGCGCGCTTCGTTCGGGACGAAGAGGTCGTCGGTTCGAATCCGGCCACCCCGACAGAGGTCAGAGGGCACATCCTATCGACGGATGTGCCCTCTAGTGCTTTGTACAGCAGTGGAGTACAGCAGCGGTCAGCGCAGGCTCTCGCCGAGGCGCTTGAGCGCGTCGCGGGTGGCGTCCGAGGACGCCTGCGAGTAAATCTCCATCGTCACCGACACCTCCGCGTGCCGGAGCACCTGCATGATGACGCGCGGATGCACGTCCAGGTCGACGAGCAGGGTCGCGCAGGTACGCCGGGCGTCGTGCACGGTGATCCTCCGGACCCCGGCGCGGGCGCAGCGGGCGTCCCAGGACCGGTTGAAGTTGCGCGGCTCCACCGGCGTTCCGTAGCGGGTGGTGAACAGCAGCGGCGAGCCCTGCCAGGCGATGCCCGCCTCGTCGCGGTCGGCCTTCCTCGCCTGCTGACGGAGGTCGAGCGCCGCCGCGCAGATGTCCGGCAGCGGGAGGGTGGCATCCGAGGTCTGCGTCTTGGTCTCCCGGTGCAGCAGTCGCCCGCCGACCCGCTGCAACTGCCAGCCGATCGACAACTCCCCCGCCGCCAGGTCCACGGCGTCCCCGGTGAGGCCGAGCACCTCACCCTTGCGCAG
The DNA here is from genome assembly GCF_042889525.1 of Micromonospora sp. NPDC002575. Taxonomy (NCBI): domain Bacteria; kingdom Bacillati; phylum Actinomycetota; class Actinomycetes; order Micromonosporales; family Micromonosporaceae; genus Micromonospora; species Micromonospora sp. NPDC002575. Next base: position 710,250 of record NZ_JBIARA010000001.1, read on the forward strand.
ACCGAGCACCAGGATCAGCACGTACGCGGCGTACAACGGATCGCGGTCGGCCCCGCGGACTCCAGGAACCGACGCGCCTCGTCGCTGGTCCACGCCCGGCCCCGGCGGCGGCGGACCGGTGGGAGCTTGACCAGGGCGGCGGCGTTGCGGGTGACCAGTTCCTCGGTGGCGGCGTGGTTGAGCGCGGAGCGCAGCACGCCCGGACGTCGTTGACGGTGCGGGCGGACGGCACATCACCGCAGCACCGGCCGAGCGCGGAGCAGCGCCGTTTGAGTTCCGGGCGGCGGGCGTCCTTGCCCTGGGCGCAGCACTGGCAGGTGCGGGCCACCTCGTTGATCCAGGTTTGCACGTCGCGCACCTGGAGCCGGTCGAGCCGCTTCCCGCCGAGGCCGGGGATCACGTACAGCCGGAGGATCGTCTCGTAGGTGGCGCAGGTTAGCGGCGCGAGGTTGGGGCGCACGACCTCCCGGTGCCAATAGGCCAGATAGTCGCCGAGTGTCGGGACCGCCGCGCCGTTGGGCGAGTCACCGCCGGCCGTGGTGGGCATGCGGCGCGGGGTGTGCGGGGCCGCCCCTCCAAGGTCAAGGGCGCTTCGCGTCGCTACGCGACGGCCCTGCGGGCCGCCCTTGACCCCGGAGCCTCTGCGACCCCTCGGGCCGGCGTTGCCGGCAGGCCGGGGGCCTGCCGGTGTGGGGCCCTCGTCGGCTGGGCGGCGGCCGAGCAGTGCGCCCGGAAGGCGTCGCCCGGGCCCGTGGTGAGGGTCCGGCCGAATGCGAGCGCTACTCACTCGTGTCGGCGTCGGGCATCAGGAGGCACAGCGGCACCATAGATCGTCGCCAAGCGGTGACCGGCCGGGCCGGCGAGCGGCGGTCGCTACGTTCAATCAGTCCTCGATGTACCGTCAGTAGTGGCTGTCCGCTGACGAGAGCTGACCGGCTTCGTCATTCCGGCTGGGAGCGCCGTTGTGTCGCACGTCGATCCGCGTTTCGGGGCCCAGTTACGGGCTCTGCGTGCCGAGCGGGGTCTGTCGCTGCGGGCGTTCGGGCAGCTCGCGCACCGGGGCAAGAGCCATCTCCATGATCTGGAGACGGGTGCGAAGGCTCCGACGCCCGAGACGGCCCGGCATCTCGATGAGGTTCTTCAGGCTGGCGGCGCGCTCGCGCGGCTCGTTGGTCAGCCTGTCGACCATGATGCTGAGGCCGACGAGTTGCTTGCCCGGGTGCGGGCCAGTGATGTGAGTGCCGAGACGCTCGCCCGGATCGAGGCCAGCGTCGACGACCTGGCCAGCGCGTACGCGACGACCCCGCCGGCAGACCTGCTGCCGATGGTGCGCAGACACCTGGCGTACGTGGGCCGGCTGCTTGACGGCCGGGGGACCTTGGCGCAGCGGCGGCGTCTGATTGTCGCCGGCGGGTGGCTGACCGTGCTGCGTGCGACGGTGCACATCGACCTTCGGCAGCGTTCCGCAGCGGGCGCGCACCTGGTCGCCGCTGCGGCGCTCGCCGAACATGCCGAGCATGCGGAGATCCAGGCGTGGTGTCTGGAGACCTGGGCGTGGGACCGGCTCACCCAGGGTGAGCATCGGCAGGCGATCGACCTGTCTCAGCAGGCCCAACAGGTGGCACCTCGGGGCAGCTCGGCGCACATCCAGGCGACGGCGCAGGAGGCGCGGGGGTGGGCGCGGGTGGGTGACGTGCGGCGGACCCGTGACGCGCTGGACCGCCTGGAACGGTTGACCGCGAACCTGCCCGTCCCGGAGCGAGCCGAGCACCACTACCGGTACGACCCGACGAAGGCGTTGGCGTACACGGCGACGACGTTGTCGTGGGCGGGTGACCCGGCTGCCGAGCAGGTGGCCCGGGTGGCGTTGGCGGAGTTGGACCCGCGCGGCGACGGAGGCGACCGGCCACGGCGGTCTGCGTCTGCCCGCCTCGACCTGGCCCTGGCCTTGGTCGCTGCCGACCAGCCCGACGAGGCCAGCGCGGTCGCCGCCGAGGCGATCCGTTCTGGGCGGGTGGCACCGTCGAACTGGTGGCGGGCGCGCGAGGTGCTGCGACGGGTTGAGCAAACCGACACGGCGGAGGCGTCGGCGCTGCGCGAGGTGTACGAGGCGTACCGGCCCGCGGGCTGACAGAGGACAGCCAACCCGCCCAGCGGACACCCAACATCTTTGAGTAACCGCCCGATCGCTCAATGCTGTGAACGAGAGCGGAATCGGCGCGCGAACACACCAGATCGCCGTAACCCGCTCGGAGCCGGGTGCGGCGGTGTTGGTCCTTCCATGAGCACGCCGTCGCGCCCCTACCAGCGGAGGTGGGGAATGGGCGACACCGGTCCGGTCGAGGGCAGCAGGGGCGAGCAGATCCAGCAGGCGGAACGGGAAGCCGCCCGACGGCGGATCCTGGCGCAGGCCGAGGCCGAACGGATACCGGCCGAGGAGACCACCCGGGCGGTGCCCGACCGGCGGTGGCGTCGTGAACGGCCTTGAGCTGTTGCCGGTGGGCCGGCGGGTGGCGTACTGGCGGGGGCGGCGGCAGTTGTCGCAGCAGGTGTTCGCCGATCGGCTCGGCAAGTCCAAGAGCTGGGTGGACAAGGTCGAACGGGGCGTCCGATCCCTCGACAGGGTCTCGACCCTGCACGACATCGCCGCCGTGCTGCGGATCGACGCAGCGGTGCTGCTGGGCCGGGACACCCAGCCCGCCGACGTGACCGGGCGGGTCGAGGGCGTCGAGCAGGTCCGGGAGGCCCTGTCGACGTACGACATCGCGGTGGGTCGCTCGGTCAGCAACCGTGCCGTGGTGCCGGCGGATCGACTCGCGCGGGATGCTGCCCACACGTGGGTCAGCTTCCAGTACGCCCGGTACGCGCGGGTGACCGCGATGGTCCCAGAGCTGTTGGCCGGCGCGCAGCGCGCGCACGCCGACGACCCTGAGCAGGCGCGGGCAACGCTGGTGGAGGCGTACCGGGTGACCGCGTCGCTGCTGACGAAGCTGGGCGAGGCCGAGCTTGCCTGGCTGGCCGCCGACCGGGCCATGCTCACCGCCACCGGCGATCCCATCCTGGTGGCCGCCGCCACCGTGCAACTCGGCCAGGCGCTCCGCGCCTACGGGCGGACACAGGCAGCCGTGTCGACGGCCCGGGCCGCCGCGTACCGGATCGCCCCGGCCGACCCCGACGACGCGCAACCGCCGGAGCTGTCGCTGTACGGGACGCTGCTCGTCCAGGCGGCCCTGGCCGCCGCCCGCCACGGCGACGACCGCACCGCCGCCGACCTGATCGACGAGGCCGCCGCCGTGGCCGCTCGTGTCGGCGACGGTCAGGACCACCACCGGACCTCGTTCGGGCCGGCAGCGGTCGACCTGGCCCGGGTCGCCGCCGCCCTCGACCTCGGCAACGCCCACGAAGCGGTCGTCTGGCACAGGAGAGCCACCAAGCGGGTGGGATGGCGGTGGCTACCTGCCGAACACCGCGCCGCGCACCTGCTCGACGCCGCCCGCGCCTACCTCTACACCGACGACCCCACCAACGCGGCGCGGGTCCTGGCCGAGGCCGACCGGACGGCACCGGCCGAGGTACGCCACCGCCCCGCCGCCCGCAACATCGTCGCCCAGGTCGCCCGACACCCACACGCCCCGGCCACCATCATCCAACTCGCCGTCGTCCTCGGGGTGACCTGACCATGACCGCGCCGTTCCTGTCCCTGGCCCAGATCCGCAACCGGCTGGCCCTCACCGCCCGCCAGATCCTCCGCGACCACCAACCCGGCACCGACGGGCGTTGCCCGATCTGCCGGACGTCGGGATGCGCCGTGGCCACCGCCGCCCGCAACGTCATCGACACCGCCGAGGAAGCACAGCAGCGGAGTACAGCAGCCCAGCCAGCCGGTAGCCGGCTCAACCGACCTCGTCCTTCATGATCGCCGCGCACGAGCCGTTGATCAGGGGCTGGCGTGGCCGTGCCGCCAGTACCCGACGAAGGCGATATCGGACTTCGGCACGCCACGTTCGGTGACGAGATGCCTGCGAAGACCAGTGGGCAGCGCCGACTCCCCGGCCGTCCAGGTGTAGTGGGGGCCCGGGGGCAGCGTGGCGTCCCGCACGGTCTGTAGTGCCAGCGTGCCCGGCTTGCGGTCGGGATCGTCGCGGGGCAGCCAGTGCATCGTCGTGCCGGAGGGCACGGTCACCTCGTGCCGGATGTCCTCGCTGGTGGGCACCTCGACGAAGACCTCGGTGGGGAGATCCGGTCCGGCGCTCTCCAGGATCGCGAGGATGGCCGGCAGCGCGCTCTCGTCGCCGACCAGCAGTTGCCAGGTGGCAGAGGGGGTGGGCAGGTAGCAGTAGCCCTCGTCGAGGAAGGCGACCCGGTCGCCGGGCTCGGCCGACAGCGCCCAGGAGGTGCCGGGTGCCACGGGCCCCTGACCGGTCTCCTCGTGTACGGCCACCTCGATGTCGAAGGCGGAGACCTCCGGCCGGAAACGCCGGATCGAGTACATCCGGGTCCGCGGGCGACGCCGGGCCGGCAGGAGTACGTACTGACGCATCCACTTGTCGCTGGTGGGGAGGGTCACCTCGCCCTGGCCCGGCGGGCCGAAGAACAGCCGACCGAACTGGTCGTAACCGGATTGCGTGAGGTGCGCGAAATCGTCCCCGCCGACCGTGATGGAAACGAAGTGCGGACTGATGCGTTTCCGCGCCAGTACGGTCAGCGCCAGCATCCGCCGTTGAACGGGGCGCCGATATTTGCCGATCATCGCCAGTGATACGCCACTCATACCGGCAATCCTGGGCGGGCCCAGGATTGCCGGCCACCGATAGACTGACAGCCGATGCCTGAATCCCGCCAAGATGTGCCGCCTCGCGGCTCGTTCCGGCTGGCGGCCCCCGCCGGCTGGGGGCGGCTCCCGCATGGCTTCGTCCTCGACCGCCACCAGCACCGGGACGGTCTGCTGTTGTGGGCGGCAGCCGGCGCCCTGGCCACCACCACCGAACGCGGGACGTGGGTGGCCCCGGCCAACCGGGTCACGTGGACCCCGCCGGGCTTCGAGCACTCCCATCGCTCCTTCGGCCACACCGACGTCCGGCTCGTCGTGATCCCGCGCGACCTTTGCGGCGACCTGCCCCGGCGTCCCAGCGTGTGCACGGTCACCCCACTGCTGCGCGAGACGTTCCTGGCATTGACCGACCGCCCCGAGACGCGGCCCGGTGCCTACGAGCGGTTGCGGGCGGTCCTGGTCGACGAGTTCGCCGAGACCTCCGAGCCGTCGCTGCACCTGCCGGAGCCGACCGACGACCGGCTGCGCGCAGTGACCGACCGGCTGCACGCCGACCCCGGCCAGAACACCACGCTCGCCGTTCTCGGCCGGGCCGCCGGTGCGAGCGAGCGGACGCTCAGCCGACTGTTCAACACCGAACTGGGCATGAGCTTCCACCGCTGGCGGACCATGCTCCGCGTGCACCACGCGCTGATGCATCTCACCGAGGGCCGGTCCGTCACCGCCACCGCGACGACGTGCGGCTGGTCCAACCCGTCCAGCTTCATCGACGCGTTCACGGAGGTGGTCGGTCAGACACCGGGCCGGTACCAGGCCGATCTCCGGTCCCGGCCCGGTTAGCCGGGCGCTACCCGCCCCACGAGGGCGGGGCCGTCGTGCTGCACAAGGGCGATGTCCTGGTCCTTCTCGACGTGCTCGCCACGGGAGATCCAGCGGAGTGCCTGGCCGATCAGCGGCAGCCGTTCGCCCACCTCGAAGGCGTGCCGGACCTTGATCTGACGCCGGGTCTCCGGCGTGAACAACGGAATCATGTCGACCCCGGCGCGCTGGTACGACTCGATGGGCCGCCGCAGGTGGCCCTCCCACGCCTGCAGGGCCGGGACCACCCGGTCACCGTGGCGCTGCAACATGGTGCCCAGCACGTCGGCTCCGGCGATGGCGGACGACACTCCCATGCCCGAGAAGACGGTCAGGCACCACGCGGCGTCCCCGACGAGCACCACCCGGCCCGTCGACCACCTGCGCATCCGCACCTGTTCGGCCGAGTCGAACAACGGCTGCTCCGCGGCCTCGTACACGTCGAGCGCCGCGCCGAGCAGACGACCGTACTTTTGTGGCCCGAAAGCGGCCCGAAGCCGGTCGACGGGTCGGCCGCTGAACTCGCGGTCGACGTCGTCGGTACGGTAGGAGAAGAAGGCCGACGGCGGGTGATCCTCCATCGGGAAGATCCATAGCGCACGGCCCGGTTCGAGCAGGGTGGCGCCCTCGTGGGGGCCCATGCCGGCGATCGGGTGCGGCAGCAGGCACGCGGCGACCATGTAGCCGAGCGGGTGCAGGAACTGCGCATGCGGGCCGAACGCGAGGCGGCGCACCGTGGATCGCACGCCGTCGGCGCCCACCACGAGATCGAAGCGCTCGGTGCCGGCGACGCCGTCCTGCTCCAGCGTCACGTCGACACCGTCGTCGTCCTGCTCGATCCGGGTCGGTGAGGTCGAGTACCGGATCTCCACATCGTCGGGCAACGCCGAGAACGCGCCCCTCTCCACGTCGCCCCGCAGCATGCACCGGAGCCGGACCGGGAGGTCGGTGAACCCCAGTCCGCGCCGCTTCCCACCGGTGCGGTTCACGACGAAGGTGGCGGTGTCCGCCGCCGCCCGGTCCGGAATGGCGTCCAGGATGCCCAGCCTGCGCGCGGCGTCCTGGCCCGCGCCGAAAACGCCGAGGAAGTAGCCGCCCCCACGGCGGGCCGGCGCCCGTTCCACGATCAGCGGATCCCAGCCGATCGAGCGCAGCCGGATGGCGGTGGAGATGCCGCTGATGCCGAGCCCGACGACCAGGGCCCGCTTTCCCTTGTCAATTGTTGCCATGACCCGAATCGTCGATTCGCCGGCGCATTTCCCACCACCGATAAGCCGACGACGGGTGCAGGAAAGTCGCCAGATTGCGGCCGCACCGCGGCCCCGGCCAACCGACGCGAGCCGCTCAGTACGCGTACGTCACCGAGATGGTGACGTTGGGGCAGGAGTTCGCCCAGCTCGTCAGGGCGTTCTTCTCGGCCGTGTCGACGGTGAGCCGCCAGCGGGTCTTGGTGGCCACCCACTCGTTGACGTAGCGGCAGCGGGCGGAGCTGTACGACGGCATCCAGGTGGCCGGGTCCTGGTCGCCCTTGGACTGGTTGACGTTGTCGGTGACCGCGACCAGCGGGCGGGAGTCGCCCAGGTCGTTGGCGTACGCCTGGCGACGGCTGGTGGACCAGTTGCGCGCCCCGGAGTCCCACGCCTCGGCGAGCGGCACCATGTGGTCGATGTCGACGTCGCCGGTGGCGGTCCAGTAGGCGTTGTCGTAGTAGGAGTACCAGCGCCCGCCGGAGAGGGTGCAGGTGCCGCTGATCGTGGGCGCGGTGACCGCCTCGGCGAGCAGCACCTCGTTGCGGGTGTTGCAGCCGTCGCCGTCGGCGTCGATCCAGTGCGGGAAGAGGTCCCGGCTGTAGCCGGTGCGGATCTCGGTGGCCACCGGCAGGGCCGCGACGGCGGTCTGCAGGGGCGCGGAGTAGCTGGCGGCCCAGGCGGGGTCGGCCAGGCCGATGGTGGCGGCGAGGGCGGCGGCGAGGGTGATCGCGGCGGCGCGCGGCGTGCGGTTCATGGTGCTCCGTCCGGGTAGGCGGGATGCATCGTCTCCCATGTATATAGACAGAGGCGACATTCCCACAACCAGGACCCGCAGGTGAACGCTTCACGAACCCTCACCCGAGGCGGCTCCGCCGCGCCTCAGGCAAGCAGGTCGAGCACCCAGTGCCGGGTCCGGAAGACCTGTCCCCGAAACGGCGTCTCCCGCTCCCCGAGCAGGGCGAACCCGAGCGACCGGCAGAGGCCGTTCGAGGCTGCGTTGTCGACTCCTGGGAAGGCGTGCACCGGAGACCAGCCGCCCGCCCGCCGGGCCTCGTCGAGCAGCATCCGGACCGCCCGCCCGGCCACGCCCCGCCCCTGGTGTTCGGGCAGCACCATCCAGCCGATCTCGGCGGCGGGCGCACCGTCGATCGCGTGCCGGTGGAGGGTCACCGTGCCGGCGACGCCCGTCGGATCGGCCGGGTCGGGCACGATCATCTTGATCAGGCCGGCACCGCGCGCCACCAGGTCCAGGTCGTGCCGGAGCTGGCCGGCCACGGACTCCGCCGGCATCGGCCCGCCGAGGTCGGCCATCATCACTGGGTCGCAGCGCATCCGGCGGTACGCCTCGACGTCACCGGCGTCGACGTCCCGGAGCAGCACGCGTACGCCTCAGTCGTTCAGCTCGGTGCGCCGGATCTCCGCGAACGCGGCGGCCAGCAGGCCGTCGAGCGGCCGGTCCGGCGCAGTCGGAAGCCCTTCCGACGCGCGCGCGGCCAGCAGGTCGGCGAGGAGCAGCGGCGCGTGCCGGGCCAGCGCGGCCGGGTCGGGCGGGGTGGGGTCGTCGTCCGGGTCGTACACGCCGAGCGCGCCGGCCAGCAGCACCAGCACCACGTGGGGGTCGACGTCGGGCCGCCAGCTCGCCGCGCCCCGCACGCACGATTCCAGCACCTGCCGGACGTCGTCGCCGTCCAGCCCGTCGGGGTGGGTGTCCTCCAGCAGCAGGCGGACCACCGCGCCGAGGACCAGGCCGGACCGGTCCGCCCCGGCGAGCCGGTCGGCCGCCTCGTCGTACGCCTCGGTGTCCCGGGCGCGGGCGGCGGCCACGGCGTCGGTGGCCGCCCGGGCGATCTCGCGGGCCGGCGCGGGCAGGTGTCCCCAGGTCGTCGTCATCGCCCCCAGGATGGCAGACCCACCCGGCGTACGGCGCGCCGAGCCCGGCCCCGGCGTGGGCCACCGTTCAAGGTCACGCTCGATACGGGATCGAGTGGCCTCCGGGCCGGACCGAGACCACTCGATCCGCGATCGAGCGCGATCATGGCGGGCGGCGCGGGCCCGCGCAGCGCCGGGAGGGTCTGCCGCTGGCGGCCGGCTCCCCCCTCATGAGAGCCGGCCGACCAACGGACAGCGTCAGCAGTTGGTGTAGCTGCCGCTGCTCCCCCACGAGCAGGAGTCGATGAGCTTGCCCGCCGTGTCGCGCACGTACGCGGTGTCGCCGGTGTTGTTCCAGATGTACGCGCCCGATCCCCAGTACCGGTGGGTCGAGGTGTTGGTGCCCTTGCCGGTGTGGATGGTGACGCTGGCCCCGGCGGCGAGCTTGAAGTCGCTGGTGAACTTGTAGATGTGGCTCGACTTGTCGCGCAGCGTCCACGACTTGAGGTTGACGGTCGTGGTCTTGCGGTTGGTCAGCTTCACGTACTCGGCGTTCAGGCTGCTGTTCGACCGGTCGTCGGTGCCCGGCGAGTTGTAGTACGCCTTGGTGATCTGGATCGCCGGGGTGGCGGCCTGCGCGGGCGCGGCCAGGGTGAGCGAGCTACCGACGGTGACGGCGAGAGCGACGGCGATGCCGGTCAGCCTCTTCTTCAACACGATCCCCCACATGTTGACGGCCGGACCTCGATGGGTGCCGGCGCGGAACGTGAGCAGAGGCTATCGGCGTCAGGCGACCACTGTGGACGGTTTGGGGCCCGCGTCGGCAACTACGCCCGCGGGGCCCACCGATCACGGCCGAAGGCACCGCCGGCCCGCGCGAACGGTGCCGAAGCGCCGCGCGAACGGCGGGACGGCGCGGGGCGAACGGCGGCGGGCCGGGACGCGAACGGCGGCGGCGACACCCCGGACGGGCGGGCGGCCCTCACCCGGCGAGCGTGGCCGCCACCAGCGCGTCGACGGCGGCGCGGTCCCACCGGCCGGCCACCCCGGGCCGGGCAGCAAGGTAGCCGGCGATGCGCGCCGGCGCCCAGCCGTGCGCCTCGCGCAGGCCGGCGGCGAGCATCGCGAGGTACCCGGGGGCGGGCGCGGTCCACTCGACGTCCGCCGCCTGCCACGGCGCGGTGAAGGTCAGCATCGGCACGCCGTCGCGGAGCCCGGTGCACAGCAGCGTCTCGTACCGGCCGGGGCCGAGGGTGGCCCGGCCGTGGGCGATGGCGGCCCCGATCAAATCGAGGTCGCCGCCGGGCTCCCGGTACATCTCCTGCGCGGCGACGTCGGCGAACTGTTCCCGGGTGAGCAGCCAGGCCCGCGCCGCCGCCGTGCCGGGCAGCGCCGGATCGTAGAAGGCCATCCCGCCGGTCCAGGCCCGGGACTCCCCGGCGAAGTAGATGCCGCCGGGCACCAGCACCGCCGCCGACCGGCAGGGCGGCCGGCAGTCCCGACATCCGGGGTACGTCCGCAGCCCGCCCGGCGGCCGTCCCCCGCCCAGATACCAGCCGAGCCGGTCGGCGTGCATGTTCGAGCCGTACGCGACGTACCAGAGAAGTTCGCGCACGTCAGTACGCGCCGGTGCGGGCCGCCGCGTGGCTGACCTGCACGGTGTGAGTGGCGCAGCCGCCGTCGGCGACGAGGTGCAGCAGGAAGGCGGTGGGTTCGAGGGCGTATCCCATCTCGTCGCCCTCGTCGAGGGTGAGCGACGACTGCCGCCAGGTGCTCGGCGCGGTGGTCAGCACCGTGCCGGCGAAGCCGACCGTGACGGGGCGGTGCACGTGCCCGGCGAGGACCCGGACGACGTGCGGGTGGGCGGCCACCACCGTGGCCAGGTCGTCGCCGTCGAGCAGGCGCATGCCGTCGAGGTAGGGCAGGCCCACCGGGACGGGCGGGTGGTGCAGGCAGACGACGGCGGGCAGCTCGGGCCGGCGGGCGAGCGTCTCGTCGAGCCAGGCGAGCTGCTCGGGGCCGAGCCGGCCGGCCGGCTCGCCGGGGCTGAGGGAGTCGAGGACGACGATGGTCGCGTCGGGCTGCTCGACGGCGTAGTGGGCCTGGTAGCCGCCGCCGAGGTGCGGGGTGCCGCCGAAGATGTCGAGCAGCGACTCGCGGTCGTCGTGGTTGCCGGCGACGAGGTGCACCGGCACCGGGAACCGGGCGATCAGGTCGCGCAGCGCGACGTACTCCTCGGGGCTGCCGTGCTCGGCGAGGTCCCCGGTGATGACGACGTGGCCGGGCCGGGGGCGCAGGCCGAGGACCCGGCCGAGCGCCCGGTGCAGCGCGGCGGCGGGCTCGGCGGCGAGCGGACCGGTGGTGAGGTGGGTGTCGCTGAGCTGGGCGATGAGCATCCGCGTGCCTCCAGGTCGACCGGTGCCCTCAGGCTAGCGCCGCCGCGCGCCGCCCACGGCCCGCGTCCACACCCCGCGTCCACAGCCTGTGGATAGCACATGTGTACGAAGCTAAATGATCTTGGCGACAGCTCGCTGAGCTGCGGTGAGTACGCTTGGTCGGGCCCCTTCCCTCCCCTGTCAGGAACCACGTGCGCGTAGATCACCACCGGGTCGTCCGGGACGTCACGGTCCGCCTGCCGATGGCGTCGACCGCCGTCGAGGCGTGCCAGTGGACCGTCACCGCGCTGGCCCGGTACGCGCCGGCCACCATCTCCGTGCTGCTCCAGGTGCGCGACCGGCTGCGCTGCGTCGCCGCCACCGGCGCGTGGCAGGTCTTCGCCACCGTCCCGCCGAAGGCCGGCGTCGTCGGCCGGGTGTACGCCGCCGGCGAGCCCGCCACCGTCGAGGACGTGGCCGCCGACCCCGACTACCTCCCGGTACGCCCCGACGTGACCGCCGAGGTCTGCGTGCCGGTGCTCGACCCGGCGGGCCGGCCCATCGGGGTCCTCGACCTCCAGTGGTCCGGCCCGGTCGAGCTGGGCCCGTGGCGGGAGACCGCCGAACGCGTCGCCGCCCGGCTCGGCGCCCGGATCACCGCCCTGGGCGGCCCGCCCGCCGAGACCCGCAGCGAGAAGCTGTTGCGCCACGCCGCCGCGCTGACCGCCGCCCCCACCGAGTGGGACCTGATGACGGCCGCCATCTGCGCGGCCCGGGAGGTCTCCACCCTCTCCGCGGCCGTGCTCCTGCTGGCCGGCGGGACGGGCCCCCGGCTGGGCGCGCCCACCGGGGCCCCGGGCGAGCTGGAGTCCCGCATCCGGGCCGAGCTGACCGAGGCGGGCGGGCCGGCCCTGCACCGGATGGTGGCCCGCGCCCACCGGCACGGCGTCGGCTACACCCTCGGCGAGGCGGGGCACCCGCCCACGGAGGAGTACCGGCCGCTCGCCGACGCCGGGGTGCGCACCCTGGTGGCGGTGCCCGTCGGGCCGCCCGACGGCGGCGGGGTGCTGCTGGTCGCCGACGAGCGGCTGCTGCGGCCCGACCCGACCACGGTCAACCTGATGGAGCTGCTCGCCGGGCAGGCGTGGACGTGCCTGGACCGGCTGCGCACGCTGGCCCGGCTGCGCGAGCAGGCCAGCTCCGACCCGCTGACCGGGCTGCCGCACACCGGGCCGTTCGGGCAGCGCATCGCGCGGGCCACCCCGGGGCGTACGGCGCTGCTGGCCATCGACGTGGACGGCTTCAAGGCGGTCAACGACACGTACGGCCACCAGGCCGGGGACCGGCTGCTGGTGGGGCTGGCCCGGGCGCTGGAGGCGGCGCTGCGCCAGGGCGACGAGCTGTACCGGATCGGCGGGGACGAGTTCGTCGCCGTGATCGAGGTGAACCGCCCCGAGGAGGCCGTGCGCATCGCCGAGCGGCTGGCCGAGGCGGCGCGGGGCACCGGCCGCACGATCAGCGTCGGTGTCGCCCTGCCCCGGCCCGGCGAGTCGTCCGAGCAGACCCTGCGCCGCGCCGACCAGGCCCTCTACGCGGTCAAGCGCCAGGGGCGCGACGGTGTCCGGCTGGCCGCCGCCTGAGCGGTCCCACCGCGACTGAGCCCGTGGCCGCCGCCTGAGCGGTCCCAGAGGCCGCACACGGCGTCAGCGGACGGTCAGCTCCTTGGCCAGCAGCTCGCCGATCTGGGCCGTGTTGAGGGCCGCGCCCTTGCGCAGGTTGTCGCCGGTGACGAACAGGTCGAGGGCGCGCGGGTCGTCGACGGCGCGGCGGATGCGGCCGACCCAGGACGGGTCGGTGCCCACGGCGTCGATCGGCATCGGGAACTCCCCCGCGGCCGGATCGTCGACCAGGATCACGCCGGGGGCGTTGCGCAGGGCCTCCCGGGCGCCCTCCGCGTCGACCTCGGTGGCGAAGACGGCGTGCACGGCCACGGAGTGGCCGGTGACCACGGGCACCCGTACGCAGGTCGCGGAGACCTTCAGGTCGGGCAGCCCGAGGATCTTGCGCGACTCGTTGCGCATCTTCAGCTCCTCGGACGACCACCCGCCGTCGGCGAGCGAGCCGGCCCAGGGCACCACGTTGAGCGCCAGCGGGGCGGGGAACGGCCCCAGCTCGTCGCCGACCGCCTGCCGCACGTCGCCGGGGCGGGAGCCGAGCACCCGGTCCCCGGCGATCTTGCCGAGCTGGAGGTGCAGGGCGTCCACCCCGGCCTGCCCCGCCCCGGAGACCGCCTGGTAGGACGCCAGGACCAGCTCGCGCAGCCCGTATTCGCGGTGCAGCGGGGCGATCGCCACGATCATCGCGAGGGTGGTGCAGTTGGCGTTGGCGACGATCCCCCTCGGCCGGTTGCGCACCTGCTCGGGGTTGATCTCGGGGACGACGAGCGGGACGTCGCGGTCCATCCGGAACGCGCCGGAGTTGTCGACCGCCACCGCACCCCGGGACACCGCGACCGGGGCCCACTCGGCGGAGACCTCGTCGGGCACGTCGAACATGGCCACGTCGACGCCGTCGAACGCCTGCGGGGTGAGCGCCCCGACGGTCAGCTCCTCGCCCCGGCAGCGCACCCGCCGCCCCACCGACCGCTCGGAGGCGATCAGCCGGATCTCGCCCCACACGTCGCGCCGCGACGACAGCAGCTCGCACATGACGGTGCCGACGGCACCGGTCGCCCCGACCACGGCGAGGGTGGGCCGCGCCGGCACGGCGTTACCGCCCGGTCCCCGCGTACACGATGGCCTCGGTGTCGCCGCCCAGCTCGAAGGCGTCGTGGATGGCCCGGACGGCCTTGTCGAGGTCGGTGTCCCGGCAGACCACGGAGACCCGGATCTCGGAGGTGGAGATCATCTCGATGTTGACGCCGGCCGCGCCGAGGGCGGCGAAGAAGCCGGCCGCGACGCCCGGGTGCGACCGCATCCCCGCGCCGATGAGGGAGACCTTGCCGACGTGGTCGTCGTAGAGCAGGCCCTTGAACTTGACCGGCTCCTGGATCTTGCTGAGCGCGGCCATGGCGGTCGGGCCGTCGGTCTTCGGCAGCGTGAACGAGATGTCCGTGCGGCCGGTGCCCTCGGTGGACACGTTCTGCACGATCATGTCGATGTTGATCTCGGCGCTGGCGACGGTGTCGAAGATCCGCGCGGCGGCGCCCGGCTCGTCCGGCACCCCGACGATCGTGATCTTCGCCTCGCTGCGGTCGTGGGCGACGCCGGTGATCAGTGCCTGTTCCACAGCAAGGTCCTCCATCGATCCGGTGACCATCGTGCCGGTGTTGGTCGAGTATGACGAGCGGACGTGGATCGGCAGCCCCGCGCGCCGCGCGTACTCGACGCTGCGCAGGTGCAGCACCTTCGCGCCGCAGGCGGCCAGCTCCAGCATCTCCTCGTAGGTGACGTGGCGGATGTGCCGGGCGTTCGGCACGATCCGGGGGTCGGCGGTGAAGATGCCGTCGACGTCGGTGTAGATCTCGCAGACGTCGGCGTGCAGCGCGGCGGCGAGCGCCACGGCCGTGGTGTCCGAGCCGCCCCGGCCCAGCGTGGTGACGTCCTTGGTGTCCTGGGAGACGCCCTGGAAGCCGGCGACGATGACCACCGCGCCCTCGTCGAGCGCGCCCTTGAGCCGCCCGGGGGTGACGTCGATGATCCGCGCCTTGCCGTGCACGGAGGTGGTGATCACGCCGGCCTGCGAGCCGGTGAACGAGCGGGCTTCGTACCCCAGGTTGTGGATGGCCATGGCGAGCAGCGCCATGGAGATCCGCTCCCCGGCGGTAAGCAGCATGTCCAACTCGCGGCCCGGCGGCAGCGGACTCACCTGGTTGGCCAGGTCGAGCAGCTCGTCGGTGGTGTCGCCCATGGCGGAGACCACCACGACCACGTCGTCGC
Source organism: Micromonospora sp. NPDC002575 (assembly GCF_042889525.1). Classification (NCBI taxonomy): domain Bacteria; kingdom Bacillati; phylum Actinomycetota; class Actinomycetes; order Micromonosporales; family Micromonosporaceae; genus Micromonospora; species Micromonospora sp. NPDC002575. The sequence goes on from NZ_JBIARA010000001.1 coordinate 725,311, forward strand.
CGGCCTTGCGGGCGGCGACGATGCGCTCGGCCACCCGCTTGATCCGCTCGGCGTTGGCGACGGAGGATCCGCCGTACTTCTGCACCACGAGTGCCACGACGGTGCACTCCCTCCCCGCGTCCTTCGAGCGTGTCGCACCGCCGGCAACCAGCCGGTGGCACCTTGTCAGACCCCATCAGGGTATCCGGCGGCCCGGAAGGCCGGGTCAGGTGATCCCACCATCCGGCCCGCCCGGCCGGCCCGGCCGCGCCCGTCCCGGCTCACCGAGGAGTACGCGACACGCGGGCCGAACGGCGTCGGCGGGGTCACGGGCGCGGCCCGCGCACCGCAGAATGACCCGGTGCACGCCCACCTCCGCGCGGGCCGGCGTCCGACCGGCGTCCCCAGGCCCACTCCGCCGGCCCGACGCCTGACCGGCGTCGCGGCGCTCGCCCTCCTGCCGGCCCTGCTCGCCGCCTGCGCCGACGATCCGGCTCCCGCGCCGGCCCCGCCGACGCCCACCGACCCCGCGCCCGCCGCCGCCGACGCCGCCCGGGACGAGCTGGCCGCCCTGGCCGCGGCGGCCCAGGACCGCAGCTTCACCGCCCGCTACACCCTCGCCGACGGCACCGGTTCCGACCGCTCGATCGTGGTGACCAGCGCCGTCGACGGCACCTGGCGGGTGGACGTGCCGGGCGGGGCGCTGGGCGGCACGGCGGACGTGTCGCTCGCCGCCACCGCCGACGGGCTCTACCAGTGCGGCCTGCCGTCGGCCGGCCGGCCGGAGCCGGCGAGCTGCGTACGCCTCGGCGACCCGATGGACGCCGTCCCCCACCGGCTGGACCCCCGGGTGCAGCACCCGTTCACCGACTGGCTGGAGGTGCTCACCGACCGGCGGGCCCCGCTCGCGGTCTCCCCGGCCCGGCCGCCGCAGGGGGCGACCGGGTCCTGCTACTCGGTCGACACCACCTCGGCCTCGCTGAACGCCCCGCTGGACGTCGGCATCTACTGCTACGCCCCGGACGGCACCCCGACGGCCGTGCGGACCACCGGCGGCACGCTCGTCCTGGCCGGGCCGGCCGGCCCGGGGCCCGCGACGGTGCAGCTCGCCGGCCCGGTCACCGACGGCGAGCCGCTCGGCGTCGCCGCACCGGAGCCCTCGCCGGAACTGTCGTCGGAGCCGTCGTCGGAGCTGGCCCCCTCGGGCACGGCAACGCCCTGAGCGTCGGTCCGTTACGGGTGGCTCCGGCCACATTTGTCCACCCCGCGCCGTTGGGCAGAAAGTCCGATACGGGATGCTTTTCCCCATGGCTGACCTGACCCCGCTGCTCGCGTTCCGCTGGAGTCCCCGGGCGTTCGACCCCGCCGCCACGCTGACCGCCGACGAGGCGGCCTCGCTGCTGGAGGCGGCCCGCTGGGCGCCCTCGGCGGGCAACGGCCAGCCCTGGCGGTTCGCCCTCGGCCATCGGGACGACGAGACCTGGAAGCGCATCCTGGTCAACCTCCCCTCCGACGACCAGCCGTGGGCCCGGCACGCCGCCGCCCTGCTGCTCGGCGCCCACCTCACCGCCGCCGACGAGGCCGTCACCGGCGCCCGCGAGGCCGTCACCGGCACGGCGTACGACCTGGGGCAGGCGGTGGCCCACCTGACCGTGCAGGCCACCGCGCTCGGGCTCTACGTGCGCCAGCTCGCCGGCTTCGACCGCGCCGGGCTCGCCGCCGACCTGGACCTGCCGGCCGGCGTCCGCCCGCTGGTGGTGGTGGCGGTGGGCCGGCTCGGCGACCCGTCCAGCCTGCCCGCCGCACTGCGCGAGCAGGAGACCGGCCTGCGCCGGCGTCGACCCGTGGCCGACCTGCTGCTGCGCTGAGCTGGGACGGGCACCGGTCGCCGCGGCCCGGGTGGCGTCGCCTTCGAGCAGCAGGAATGCACGCCTGCTGCGACGGCCGTCTCAATCTGCGGACCGGCCTTCCCACCCCCCGTCCCATCACGTAGGGTCACTCTGTCATGTGGCGGGCGTACCTTCTCCTTGGTCGCCGCGACGGGGCCTGACCGGCCGGCACCTCGTCGCGGAGTCGAAGCGCGCCGTCCAGCAGATCCGAACCTCCCGTCGGCGCCCCGCGCCGGCCCCGGCACCGTCGCCGCACCGGCCCAACCGCCGCTGCCGCACCGTCGCCGGCCTTCCGATTGCTGACGCCACCTGACTCAGGGGGAACACTCCGCCATGGCTCAACCCGACACCGACACCGACGCTGATCCCTTCGCCCGGCAGCGCCCCAGCCGGATGCCGTACCACCGCTACCAGCCCTACCAGCAGCAGTTCCGGATCGACCTGCCCGACCGCACCTGGCCGACCCGGCACGTCGAGGCCGCGCCCCGCTGGTGCGCCGTGGACCTGCGCGACGGCAACCAGGCCCTGATCGACCCGATGTCCCCCGAGCGCAAGCGCCGGATGTTCCAGCTGCTGGTGCAGATGGGCTACAAGGAGATCGAGGTCGGCTTCCCGTCGGCCAGCCAGACCGACTACGACTTCGTCCGGCAGCTCATCGAGCAGGACCTGATCCCCGACGACGTGACCATCCAGGTGCTCACCCAGTGCCGGGAGCACCTGATCGACCGGACGTTCGAGTCGCTGCGCGGCGCGAAGCGGGCGATCGTGCACTTCTACAACTCGACCTCCACGCTCCAGCGTCGGGTGGTCTTCGGCCTGGACCGCGCCGGCATCACCGACATCGCCACCAGCGGCGCGCGCCTCTGCCAGAAGTACGCGGAGATCCACACCCCCGACACGGAGATCTACTACGAGTACTCCCCGGAGTCGTACACGGGCACCGAGCTGGAGTACGCGCTCCAGGTCTGCTCGGCGGTGATCGACGTGATCGACCCGACCCCGGACCGCAAGCTGATCATCAACCTGCCGGCGACCGTCGAGATGGCCACCCCCAACGTGTACGCCGACTCGATCGAGTGGATGCACCGCCGCCTGCCCCGCCGCGACAGCCTGGTGCTCAGCCTGCACCCGCACAACGACCGGGGCACCGGCGTGGCCGCCGCCGAGCTGGGCCTGCTGGCCGGCGCGGACCGCATCGAGGGCTGCCTGTTCGGCAACGGCGAGCGCACCGGCAACGTCGACCTGGTGACGCTGGGGCTCAACCTGTTCTCCCAGGGCATCGACCCGATGATCGACTTCTCGAACATCGACGAGGTCAAGCGGGCCGTCGAATACTGCAACCAGCTCCCGGTGCACGAGCGCCACCCGTACGCGGGCGACCTGGTCTACACCGCCTTCTCCGGCTCCCACCAGGACGCCATCAAGAAGGGCTTCGACGCCCTGCACGCCGACGCGGCGGCGGCCGGGGTGCCGGTCGACGACTTCGCCTGGGCCGTGCCCTACCTGCCGGTCGACCCGAAGGACCTGGGCCGCACCTACGAGGCCGTCATCCGGGTCAACTCGCAGTCCGGCAAGGGCGGCGTCGCGTACATCATGAAGAGCGAGCACCAGCTCGACCTGCCCCGCCGCCTGCAGATCGAGTTCTCCGGCGTGGTCCAGCAGGTCACCGACCACGGCGGCGGCGAGGTCGACCCCGGCACCATGTGGGACATCTTCGCCGGGCACTACCTGGTCGACCACCAGAGCGACCCGGCGCTGACGCTGGCCGGCTACGCCATCGGCACCGTCGACGGCAAGGTCGAGATCGAGGCCCGGGTCGGCGTCGGCGGGGCGGACGCCCGGCCGCTGACCGCCGTCGGCAACGGCCCCATCGACGCGTACGTCAACGCGCTGGAGGCGGTGGGCGTGGCGGTACGGGTGCTCGACTACCACGAGCACGCGCTCTCCTCCGGCGGCGACGCGCAGGCCGCCGCGTACGTCGAGTGCGAGGTGGACGGTCGCACCGTGTGGGGCGTCGGGGTCGACGCGAACATCGTCACCGCCTCCGTGAAGGCGGTCACCAGCGCCGTCAACCGCGCCCGCGCCTGAGGTGCAAGGAAGGGCCCCCTGTTAACGCTTTCTGCATAGCAGGGGGCCCTTCTTAACGAGCGCTGCCGCTCACCGGGGGCGATGGATCAGCAGGCCGGCCATCGCCGCGCCCGCCAGCAGCCCGCCCGCGCACCAGAGCATCGCCCCCCGGAACGCGTCGGTCAGGGCCGCAGCGTGCTCGTACCCGGTGCCGCTCAGCCCGACCAGCAGCGGCAACGCGGCCACCGCGAGCAGGCCGCCGGCCCGGGACGCGGCGTTGTTGAACCCGCTTGCCACCCCGGCGAACCGGTCCGCGACGGCGGCCAGCACCGAGGCGGTCAGCGGGGCCACCACGAGGGTGAGGCCGAGGCCGAAGAGGGCCACCCCGGGCAACACGTCCGTCCAGTACGACGCGCCCGGCCGCACCCCGCGCAGCAGCAGCAGGCCGAGCGCGGCCACGACCGGCCCGATGGTCAGCGGCAGGCGGGGGCCGATCCGGGCCGACAGCGCGCCGGCCCGCGACGAGCCGACCAGCAGCAGCACCGTCATCGGCACGGTGGCCAGCCCGGTGAGCATGGCCGACCAGCCGACGACGTTCTGCAGGTAGACGGCGAGGAAGAACGTGAACCCGCCGAGCGCCGCGTACACCACCACCGTGAAGACGTTCAGCACCGAGAAGAGCCGGCTGGTGAACAGGCCGGTCGGCAGCATCGCGGCGTCCCCCCGGCGGCGTTCCAGCAGCACGAACGCCACGGCGGCGAGCACGCCGACCAGCACCGACGCCAGCACCGGCAGCGAGGTCACCCCGCGGGCCGGTGCGTCGATCAGGGCGTACGTCACGCCACCGAGGCCGAGCGCGCCGAGCAGCGCGCCGGCCACGTCGAACCGTCGCCGGCCCGATCCGGTACGGGAGGCGTCGACGTCGCGGCTCTCCGGCGCCCAGCGCAGCGCGGCGAGCACCACCGGCACGGCCAGCGGCAGGTTGATGAAGAAGATCCACCGCCAGGACAGGGCGTCGATCAGCCAGCCGCCGACGAACGGGCCGAGCGCGGTGGAGACCCCGGCCAGCCCGGACCAGGTGCCGATGGCCCGGCCCCGGTCGTCGGGGTGGAAGCTGGCCTGGAGCACCGACAGCGAGCCGGGGGTGAGCAGCGCGCCCCCGGCGCCCTGGAGGAACCGGGCCGCGATCAGCCAGCCGGTGCCCTGGGCCAGGCCGCACAGCGCGGAGGCGACGGCGAACCAGACCACCCCGAGGAGGAAGACCCGCCGCCGCCCGAAGCGGTCGCCGAGCGCGCCGCCGAGCAGCACGAACGCGGCCAGCATCAACAGGTAGCCGTTGAGGGTCCACTGGAGACCGGCCACGGTCGCGCCGAGGTCCGCGCCGAGGCGGGGCAGCGCGACGTTGACCACCGTGCTGTCCAGGAACACCATGCCGGAGGCGAGGATGGCGGCGAGCAGGGTGCCCCGGCCGGCGGGGGTGCCCATCCGGAGCGCGGGCGCGGGCGCGTGGGGCGGTGTGGGTGCGGTCACGGGTACCAGTGTTCCTCCGGCCGATTTGCCGGACGCCACGAATCATGGAAACGGTGCCGGGGTACTGTGCGCAATCGCCGGGAGCCCGCAAGCTGGAGAGGTGTCGTCTGTGCGTACCAGATCAGGACGTCGCGCGGCCGTGGTCGCCGCGCTTGCCGTGGCGCTGGCCGTCGCGACCGCCGGCTGCGAGGTGGTCGACGAGCCGGAGGCCGCGCCGAGCAGCGGCGGAGGCAACGTCGGGCAGATGCTCGACCAGCTCACCGTGGCCAGCGCCGCGTCCATGAAGGGCTACAGCCGCAACCGCTTCCCGCACTGGCGGGACACCGGCAAGAACTGCGACGTACGCGACAGCGTGCTGAAACGGGACGGCAAGGACATCCGGTTCTCCGGCTGCAACGTGGTCGCGGGCCGCTGGGAGAGCGTGTACGACGGGCGGACGTTCACCGACCCCTCCGACGTGGACATCGACCACACGGTCCCGCTGGCCAACGCGTGGCGCTCGGGTGCCGACGAGTGGGACGACGCCAAGCGGGGCGACTTCGCCAACGATCTCACGAGACCGCAGCTCATCGCCGTGTCCGCCTCCTCCAACCGGTCCAAGGGTGACCAGGATCCGTCGCAGTGGAAGCCGGCGAACCGGTCGTACTGGTGCCAGTACGCCGAGGACTGGGTGACGGTCAAGCACTACTGGCGGCTGACGGTGACCAGTGCCGAGAAGGCCGCCCTGTCCGACATGTTGGGGGGCTGCACATGGGCGAGCAAGCCGTGACGGGGGAGGCCGGGGCGGCACCGGCCCCGCAGCCGGACGCGGGCGCCGCCCCGCAGCCGAACGCGAGCGCTTCCCCGGGGCCGGACGCGGGCACTGCCCCGCAGCCGGACGCGGGCGCTGCCGGGAGCGGGGCGGCGAGCCGCACGGCCGACATCGTGCCGGGCCCGGGCGGCGTGATGACCGACGAGGTCGGCGTGGTGACCGGCGAGCTGACCCTGCGCACCGAGTACGCGGACGGCCAGGTTGCCCTGCGCGTGCAGTACCGGGAGGCCGACGAGTGGTACGCCGTCACCGGCGGGCGGGCCCCGCTGGCCGACCCGGCCGGGCTGGACGCCGTACACACGATCGCCGTCGGCCTGCTCGACCGCCCGGAGGGCTAACCGGCCGCAGTCGTTAAAAAGGGCCCCCTGCTATACAGAAAGCGTTAACAGGGGGCCCTTCCTTGCACCTCAGACGTAGGAGCCTGGTTCGGTGGGGGCCGAGACGACCGCCGGGTCCTCGCCCTCGCCCTCGGGCCGGACGAGCTGGGCGCTCACCTTGTGCGGGCGCAGTTCGCCGCTGGCGATCCGCTCCGCGAAGTGGCAGGCGACCCGGCTGCCGCCGATCTCCCGCAGCGCCGGCCGCTCGTCGGCGCAGCGGGTCGGCTGGGCCCACGGGCAGCGGGTGTGGAACCGGCAGCCCGACGGCGGGTTGGCCGGCGAGGGCAGGTCACCGGCGAGCAGGATGCGTTCCCGCCGGTCCTCCACGTCCGGGTCCGGCACGGGCACCGCCGACATGAGCGCCCGCGTGTACGGGTGCAGCGGCTCGCTGTAGAGCCGGTCGCTCGGCGCCTCCTCGACCAGCGCGCCCAGGTACATGACGCCGACGACGTCGGAGATGTGCTTGACCACGGCGAGGTCGTGCGCGATCACCAGGTACGTCAGGCCGAGGTCGTCCTGGAGCTCGTCGAGCAGGTTCACCACCTGGGCCTGGATGGAGACGTCCAGGGCGGAGACCGGCTCGTCGGCGACGATCAGCTCGGGGCCGAGCACGAGGGCCCGGGCGATGCCGATGCGCTGCCGCTGGCCGCCGGAGAACTCGTGCGGATAGCGGGACAGCGCCCACCGGGGCAGCCCGACGGCGTCGAGGGTCTCGCCGATGATCCGCCGCCGGTCGTCCCGGTCGGTGCCGATGCCGTGGGTCTGTAGCCCCTCGGTCAGGATCGACTCGACGTTCTGCCGGGGGTCGAGGCTCGACATCGGATCCTGGAAGATCATCTGCATCCGGCGGCGCATGCCGCGCAGCTTCCCCGCCGAAAGGGTGGTCAGCTCGACGCCGTCGAAGCGGACCTCGCCGCCGGTGGGCGGGGTGAGCTGGAGCAGCGCCCGGCCGAGCGTGGACTTGCCGCAGCCGGACTCGCCGACCAGCCCGTACGTCTTGCCGCGCGGGATGCTCAGGTCGACGCCGTCGACGGCCTTGACGTGGCCGACGACCCGGTCGAGGATCAGCCCCCGCTTGATCGGGAAGTGCACCTTCAGGTCGCGCACCTCGACGAGGATGTCGCTCTCGGTCACGGCTTCTCCTCCTCGCGCGGTGCGGGCACCGGGCCGCCGGTCGCGCCGGCGCCGGTCGCCGCCGGGGGCAGCGTGCCGGGGACCGGGGCCGGGTTGACGCACCGGTAGCTGCGGCCGTCGTAGGTCAGCGTCAGCTCCGGCGGCGCATCCACGCACTCGTCGACGCGGCGGGTGCAGCGCGGGGCGAAGGCGCAGCCGTCCGGCCAGGCCAGCACGTCCCGCACGGAGCCGGGGATGGGGTTGAGCCGTTCGCCGCGCCCGGCGTCCAGGCGCGGCACCGACCCGAGCAACCCCACGGTGTACGGGTGCCGCGGCTCGCGGAACAGCGGGCGGCGGCGGGCCGTCTCCACCACCCGGCCGGCGTACAGCACGTTGATCGTGTCGCACATGCCGGCGACCACCCCGAGGTCGTGGGTGATCATCACGAGCGCGGTGCCGGAGTCCCGCACCAGTTCCTTGAGCAGTTCCAGGATCTGCGCCTGGATGGTGACGTCGAGCGCGGTCGTCGGCTCGTCGGCGATGAGCAGCCGGGGCCGGCAGGCCACCGCCATGGCGATCAGGGCGCGCTGCCGCATGCCGCCGGAGAGCTGGTGCGGGTATTCCTTGAGCCTGCGGCGCGGGTCGGGGATGCCGACCCGGTCGAGCAGGTCGGCGGCCTCCTTCTGGGCCGCCTCGCCCTTCATCCCCCGGTGCCGGGTGAGCACCTCGGTCACCTGGAGCCCGATCGGGATCACCGGGTTCAGCGAGGAGAGCGGGTCCTGGAAGATCATGGCGACGTCCCGGCCCCGGATGTCGCGCCGGGCCCGGTCGTCGAGCTGGAGCAGGTCCGTGCCGTCGAAGACGGCCTTGCCGCCGACCCGCAGGCCGGGCTGCTTCGGCAGCAGACCCATGATCGCCAGCGAGGTGACGCTCTTGCCGCAGCCGGACTCGCCGACGAGGCCGACCACCTCGCCCGCGTCGACGGAGAAGGAGACCCCGTCGACGGCGTGCACGGTGCGCTGGCCGCGCCGGGCGAAGGTGACGGAGAGGTCGTCCACTTCGAGCAGTGCCATTATCGGCCTTCCGTTCGCGACTGCGGGGCTCGCAAGCTCACTCCTCGCGCTTCACACATGTCAGGCCGACCTACTTCCGCAGCTTCGGGTCGAGGGCCTCGCGCATCGCCTCGCCGAGCAGGGTGAAGCCGAGCGCGGTGACGATGATGGCGAGGGCGGGCAGGATGGCGAGCCGGGGCGCGGCGTCGAGGTAGCGCTGCGCGTCGGCGAGCATCACGCCCCACTCGGGGATGGACGCGTCGTTGTTGCCCAGGCCCAGGAACGACAGCGCGGCGGCCTCGATGATCGCGGTGGCCAGGGTCAGCGTCGCCTGGACGATGACCGGGGCGAGCGAGTTGGGCACCACGTGGGTCAGCGCGATCTTCGGCTTCCGCACGCCCAGCGACGTCGCGGCGAGCACGTAGTCGCTGTTGGACTGGGAGATCATCGACCCGCGCAGCAGCCGGGCGAAGACCGGCACGGAGACCACGCCCACCGCGATCATGACGGTGGTGAGGCCGGCCCCGAGCAGCGCGGCGATGCTGATCGCCAGCAGCAGGCTCGGCATGGCCAGCAGCATGTCGACGAAGCGCATCAGGGCGTTGTCGACGGCCCGGCCCCACCTGCCGCCGAGGCCGGCGCTGGCCCCTGCGATGCCGCCGATGAGCGACCCGACGGCCAGGCCGATCAGCGTGGAGACCACGCCGACGAGCAGGGTCTGCCGGGCGCCGACGATCATCCGGCTGAACTCGTCGCGGCCGATGTGGTCGACGCCGAACCAGTTGTCGGCCCGGGGCCCCGGGAAGTAGCCGATGTTGTCCCGGATCTCGCCCTTCCAGAGCTGGGCGTCCGCCGGGTACGGCACGAGGAACGGGCCGACGATCGCGATCAGCAGGAACACGGCCAGGATGACCGCGCCGACGATCGCGGCGGGGTTGCGCCGCAGCCGACGGAACGCCTCCCGCCAGAGGCTCACGCCGCGCTCGTCGTCGCGGGCGGCCAGCTCGGCGAGCCGGTCGATCTTCTCGCGCTTCTTGCCGGTGCTGATCGTCATCGCACCCTCACCCTCGGGTCGATCACGCTGTAGGAGAGGTCCACGAGGAGGTTCACCAGCACGTACACCACCGCGATGATCAGGATGAAGCCCATCAGCACGGGATAGTCGCGCTGGCTGATCGCCTCGGCGACGAACGCCCCGATGCCGCTGAAGGCGAAGACGGTCTCGGTCAGCACCGCGCCGGAGAGCAGGCCGCCGGTGAGCAGGCCGATCGAGGTGACCACGGGGAGCATGGCGTTGCGCAGCACGTGCCGGCGGCGGACCGTCGACTCGGTGAGGCCCTTGGCCTCGGCGGTGCGGACGAAGTCCTCGTTGAGCACCTCCAGCACGCTGGCCCGGGTGATCCGGACGATGATCGCCAGGGGGATGCTCGCCAGCGCGAGGCCCGGCAGCACCAGGTGCCAGAGCGCGTCGGCGGCGGCGTCCCACTCCCGGGTCAACAGCCCGTCGAGGACGAAGAAGTTGGTGATCCGGGTCGCCCCGAGGGTCGGGTCCTGCCGGCCGCTGGACGGGAACCAGCCGAGGTTCTCCGAGAAGAGGGCCTTGAGCACGTACGCGAGGAAGAACACCGGGATGCAGATGCCGATCAGCGAGCCGCCGACCGACAGGTGGTCGAACAGCCGGCCCCGGCGGCGGGCCGCCAGGTAGCCCAGCGGGATGCCGATGCCGATAGCGATGACCATGGCCATCACGGTCAGCTCGACGGTGCCGGGGAACCGCTCGAAGAACTCGGTGACGACCGGGCGCTTGGTGGAGGTCGAGGTGCCCAGGTCCAGTTTGATCAGTCGCCGGACGAACCGGCCGTACTGGATCAGGATCGGCTCGTCGAGGCCGAGGTTGCGGCGGATGGCGGCGCGCATCTCCGGGGTGCCGCGTTCGCCGAGGATGGCGGTCTCGGGGCCGCCGGGCAGCCGCCGGAGCCAGATGAACAGCAGGAGGGAGAGCCCGAACAGCGTCGGTATCAGCTGGAGCAGGCGTCTGACGATGAACCGGAACACGGCGGCCTCGAAAGGGGTACGGAGGGCTGCGGGCGGGCGCCGTGGGTAACGGCGCCCGCCCGTGGTCCTTGCGTCAGGTCAGGACTTGAACTCGGCGGTGGCGTACCGCTCGTCGGTGAGCGGGCTCGCCTTGATCCCGGTCACGTCCTTGCCGAACACGATCGCCGGCGGCGAGTGCGAGATCGGCACACCCGGCAGCAGGTCCATGATCGCCTTGTTGAGGGCCTTGTACTTCTCCACCCGGGCCGCCTGGTCGGCGGTGGTGTCCGCGTCCTTGAACTGGGCGAAGAGCTGGGCGTTGGTGAAGCCCCACTCGTCCTTCGGCCGGTCGAAGAAGGTGCCGATGAAGTTGTAGGCGTCGCCGTAGTCACCGGTCCAGCCGAGGAAGTGCAGGTCGTGCTTGCTGCCGGAGGTGGTGGCGTTCAGGTAGTCGGGGCTCCACTTCAGCGGGATGGCCTCGACGTTGATGCCGACCGCCTTCAGGTCCGCCGAGAGCAGCTCGAAGATGTCCTTCGGGTTCGGCATGTACGGCCGGGTGACCTCGGTCGGGTAGTGGAACTTCAGCGTCAGGTTCGACGCGCCGGCCTCGGCCAGCAGCGCCTTGGCCTTCTCCGGGTTGTAGTCGTACTTGGTGACGTCGCCGTTGAAGCCCTCGACGGTGTCGGGCATGAAGTTCAGCGCGACCTTCGCGCCCGGGGGCAGCTTCGAGTCGACAAGCGCCTGCCGGTTGAGCGCGTGCGCGATCGCCTGGCGGACCTTGAGGTCGGCGAGCTTCGGGTTGCCCTTCTGGTTGATGGCCAGGTAGAGGACGTTGAACGCCGGGCGGGTGAGGACGTTGAAGCCCTCGGTCTTCAGCGGCTCGACGTCGGCCGGGCCGACCAGGTCGTACCCCTGGATGTCGCCGGAACGCAGCGCCTGCTTGCGCGCGTTCTCGTCGGAGATGGTCTTGAAGATGAGGGTCTTCAGCTTGGCCTTGGCGCCGTAGTAGTCGTCGTTGCGCTCGATGGTGAGCGTCTTGTTGGCGACGTCCCAGGACTTGAACTTGAACGGGCCGGTGCCGGTCGGGTGCTCCGTCGCGTACGACGGGTACTTGATGTCCTCGGCGGTGCCGCCGACGTTGCTGGCGTCATACTGCTGGAGCGCCTTCGGGCTGTGGATCGAGAACGAGGGCAGCATCAGCGCGGCCGGGATCTTGCTGGAGACCCGGGTGAACGCCAGGTCCACGGTGGTGGCGTCCTTGGCGGTGCAGGACTTGAAGAGGCTCGGCGGCAGCTCCGGGTCCTCGTTCTTGGCGAAGCCGCCCATGACGTCCTGCCAGTACGCGGTCACGTCGGGGCTCTGCATGAGACCCTTCGCGTTGTACCAACGGTCGAAGTTGGCGCAGACGGCCTCGGCGTTGAAGTCGGTGCCGTCGTGGAACTTCACGCCGGAACGCAGCTTGAACGTCCACGTGGTGCCGGCGGCGTCCGGGGTCCAGGACTCGGCCAGCCCCGGGGTGACCTTGGTGCCACCCTCCTCCGGCCGGACCAGGGTCTCGAAGACCTGGCGCGCCACGCGCAGCGACTCGCCGTCGCTGGCGAAGCTGGGGTCGAGGACCTTCGGGTCGCCGGCCACGCCGAAGACCATCGTGTCCTTCTTGCTACCGCCGGAGTTGTCATCGCGGTTGCTCTCGGCGCAGCCTGCTACCGCGAGGGCCGCGACCGCGACGGCCGCGACAGCGACCTTCGGCCTGGGTGCACGCATGGGTGCTTCACCTCGTCCTTGGGGGTACGGACAACGTGGTGACAGGGGTCACCGATGGGCGTGACCTTAGCTCCCGTTCGGACCGCCCCGAAACTGGCCCGGCACGGGTTGGTATCGGATCGTGTCCCAGCCGCTGCGCGACCGAAGAATCTAAGGCAAACAGCGGGTTTCGCCGAACGATCCGAAACCGCGATGCCAAACTGTTACGTCGCCCCTGCCCCTGAGGGCACCTGGTGTCAGACCGCCCGACGCCCCTCGAACGCGCGGCCGAGGGTGATCTCGTCGGCGTACTCCAGGTCGCCGCCCACCGGCAGGCCGCTGGCCAGCCGGGTCACCGAGATGCCCATCGGCTTGACCATCAGCGCCAGGTACGTCGCCGTCGCCTCGCCCTCGGTGTTCGGGTCGGTGGCCAGGATCAGCTCGCGCACCGCGCCGCCGCCCAGCCGGGTCATCAGCTCGCGGATGCGCAGGTTGTCCGGCCCGATCCCCTCCAGCGGGTTGATCGCGCCGCCGAGCACGTGGTAGCGCCCCCGGAACTCACCCGTGCGCTCGATCGCCACCACGTCCTTGGGCTCCTCGACCACGCAGAGCACCTCGTCGCCGCGGCGCGGGTCGCGGCAGATCCGGCACTGCTCGGACTCGGCGACGTTGTAGCAGGTGGTGCAGAAGCGCACCAGGTCCTTGACCTTGCGCAGCGCGCCGGCCAGCCGGTTGATGTCGGCCGGGTCCGCCGACAGGACGTGGAAGGCGATCCGCTGCGCGCTCTTCGGGCCCACGCCCGGCAGCCGGCCCAGCTCGTCGATCAGGTCCTGGATGGCACCTTCGTACATCTGCGTCGGCCGGCTCAGAAGCCGGGCAGGCCGAGGCCGCCCATCCCGCCCGCGACCGGGCCCATCTTCTGCTCCGTGAGCGCCCGGGCGGCCTCGGCGGCGTTGTGCAGCGCCGCGACCACCAGGTCCTCCAGCGTCTCCACGTCCTCCGGGTCGACCGCCTTCGGGTCGATCTTGATGCTCTTGACGTCGCCGGAGCCGGAGACCGTCACGGCGACCAGGCCGCCACCGGCGGTGCCGGTCAGCTCGGCCTCGGCCAGCTCCGCCTGGGCCTTGGCGATCTGCTGCTGCATCTTCTGCGCCTGCTTCAGCATCTGCTGCATGTTCGGCTGTCCACCTGGGCGCACGGATGGCTCCTTCTCGCACTCGTCTGCTCGGCCGCGCCCAGCCTAACCGGGGCGCGGACTGTCGCCTGGCACGGGCGACGCCCGCGTCAGCGGGCGTCCACCTCGTCGATCTTCTCCGCGCCCAACGCCTCCCGGAGCAGCTGCACCGCCTGCTCCTCGCTGGACTGCCGGGCCGTCCGCTCGTCGATCACCTCGTCGAGCGGCTCGTCGCCCGGGTCGAAGCCCTCGTAGGTCGGGGCGGCCGACGCCGCCGGGCCCGGGCGGCCACCGCCGCGCACCGGCCCGTCGTAGTCCGGGTCGTAGGGCGGCTCGCCCGCCCAGTCGGCGTCCGCGGTCTTGCGGGCCCCGTTCTGGGTACGCGCGCCCCGGCCGGCCGCCGCAGCCCGCGCGGCGGCGAGCCCGCTGCCGGCAGCGGGAGCCCTGCCGCCCGGAGCGGCGGTGCCGTTGGCCGGCGCGGCGGGGGCGGCACCACGCGCGGCGGCACCGTTGGCCGGCGTCGTCGGGGCGGTGCCGTTGCCCGCAGCGCCGTTGGCGGTGCCATTGCCCGCAGCGCCGTTGGGCGATGTCGCCGGGGGGGCGGCATGCGCGGCGCCGGCCGGGGCGGGCCCGCCGGACGGCGGCGCGGCGGCGAAGCCGCCCGGGCGGGCCGGCTCCGGCCAGTCGTCGCCGGTCGGTGCACTCGCGGCGGGAGCGGCGGTCGCCCCGCCGGGGCGGGCCGGCTCGGGCCACTCCTCGTCAGCGCCAGCGGCACCGCCGGCCGGGGCGACACCGCCGCCTCCGGCGGGGCCGGACGCGGCACCGGTCGACGGGCGGGCGTTCGTGGCGGGTGCGGGGGCCGGCGCGGGGCGGGGCGGGGCGGGGGCGGACCCCCGGGAGCCGCCCGGCGACGCGCCGCCCGGCGACGCGCCGCCCGGCGACGCGCCGCCCCGCTCGCCGGCCACCTCGCAGCGCACCTGCCAGCGCCCGCCGAACTCCTCGTAGAGCGCCTCGGCCAGCACCGACGTGTGGTTGCCCATCATCTGCGCGAGCACCGGAGACTTGACGGTCAGCACCAGGGTCTCGCCGTCCACGTCGCGGACCACCGCGTCGCGCATCAGCGCGGCGGCCGGCTTCTTGATCCGATTGACCTTCGCGACGATGTCCGGCCAGACCCGGCGCACCGCGACGGCGTCCAGGGGGCCCGCCGCAGCCGCGCCGGGGCGGGGCGGGGCGGGGGTCGCCGGGTCGGGCATGACCGCCTCCGGCGGGACCTCCCGCCGGGGCGCGGCCGGGGCGGGAGCGGCCGAGGCGGGGCCCGCGGACACCGGAGCCGCCGCCGCAGCGGCCACGGGCGGCGGGGCGGCCGACGGGGCAGGGGCGGTCGCCGGGGCGGCGGACGCCGCAGCCGGCGCGGCGTGCGCGGCAGCCGCCGCAGGCGGGGTGGGCTGCTCGGGGCGTACCGCCGGGGCGGTGGCCACCGGCGCGGAGCCGGCGGCGGCCGGCGGCGGCTCCACGGCACCCAGGGTGAGCCGGCGCTCCATCCGCTCCAGGCGCTGGAGCAGGCCGCCGGTGGAGTCGTCCGCGCCGGGCAGCAGCATGCGGGCGCAGATCAGCTCCAGCAGCAGCCGGGGCGCGGTCGTGCCGCGCATGGCCACCAGGCCGTCGTGCACGATGTCGGCGCACCGGGAGAGGGTCGCCGCGCCAAGCCGCTGCGCCTGGGCGGTCATCCGCTCGATCTGGTCGGCCGGGCCGTCGATCAGGCCCTTCGCGGCGGCGTCGGGCACCTGCTGGAGGACGATCAGGTCGCGCAGCCGCTCCAGCAGGTCGGAGGCGAAGCGGCGCGCGTCGTGCCCGGCCTCGGCCACCCGGTCCACGGTCGCGTACGCCGCCGCGCCGTCGCCGGCCGCGAGGGCGTCGCACATCTCGTCGAGCAGCCCCGAGTCGGTCACGCCGAGCAGCGCGGCGGCCCGGGCATAGGTGACCCCCTCCGGGCCCGCGCCCGCGATGAGCTGGTCGAGCACGGAGAGGCTGTCCCGGGCGCTGCCGCCGCCCGCGCGCACCACCAGCGGGAAGACCGCCGGGTCGACCGTCACGCCTTCGGCCTCGGTGAGCTGCTCCAGGTAGGGGCGGAGCGTCTTCGGCGGGATCAGCCGGAACGGGTAGTGGTGGGTCCGCGACTTGATCGTGCCGAGGACCTTCTCCGGCTCGGTGGTGGCGAAGATGAACTTGACGTACTCCGGGGGCTCCTCGACCAGCTTGAGCAGGGCGTTGAAGCCGGCCGACGAGACCATGTGCGCCTCGTCGATGACGTAGATCTTGAACCGGCTGCGGGCCGGCGCGAAGAACGCCTTCTCGCGCAGCTCGCGGGCGTCGTCGACGCCGCCGTGGCTGGCCGCGTCGATCTCGATGACGTCGATCGAGCCCGACCCGTCGGTGGCCAGCGAGCGGCACGAGTCACACTGCCCGCACGGCTCCGGCGTCGGCCCCTGCTCGCAGTTGAGGGAGCGGGCCAGGATGCGGGCGCTGGAGGTCTTGCCGCAGCCGCGCGGCCCGGAGAAGAGGTACGCGTGGTTGAGCCGGCCGCTGCGCAGCGCCTGCGACAGCGGCTCGGTGACGTGCTCCTGGCCGATGACCTCGGCGAAGGTGCGCGGCCGGTACTTGCGGTAGAGCGCCAGTGTCACCCGTCCCGCCTCCTCTCGACCGAGCCATTCTGCGCCGGTCGGGCGCGGGTGACCACCCACCACCCCGTGCCCTGGCCGGCGCTCTGGCCTGCGGCGTACGCTACCGGTGCCCGGAGACAGAAAGGCCTCCCGTGCACCCGGCAGAGCTCGCTTATCCTTGCTGCCTTCCGGCCCTGGGGAGGTTCACGAGATACCGCCGCACGGGAGGTGACACCCACCCTACCCGACGCCCGGTCGATCTTCGGGGGGTGGTGGGGTGGCCGGGGCGCGGGGGACCTGTATCCTGTCCCACGGAGGATTCGCCTAGAGGCCTAGGGCGCACGCTTGGAAAGCGTGTTGGGTTAACACCCTCACGAGTTCGAATCTCGTATCCTCCGCTCGCTTGAGCAGCGCGAACGACAGGGCCGGCCCCACGGGGACGGCCCTGAGTCGTCTCCACAACGCATCCGCTCCGGCCAATTCCCGCTCACCGGGGCAGTCGTCGGGAGCAGGGTCCGTCGTGGTCGGGCCGCAGCAGGCAGCGACAGCCGGTGGGGAGGTGTCGCGGGCAGAAGGCGGCGTGTGATACCGCCGGATCGTCATCGGTAGCGACGACGGTGACCTCGTCGCACTCGACCAGGCGGTGGAAGCTCAGCGAGCGCGCGATGACCCGAGCGACCCGCGCGGCGATGTCCAGGTCGTCGGCCACCACCGGCAACTGGATCAGGAAACGACGGCTCATCAGGTAACCCCCAGGATGCTGGCCAGGCGAGCGACACCGGCCGTGGCGGGTCCGCCCCGCGCCGCGGCGGCGATGACCGTACGAACTGCCGGCCGTGATCGGGTCTCGGCCGGCGCGATCCGATCGGCGTCGACCAGGCTGCGGCCGGCGGCGGCCAGGTCGCCGACCTGGAGGTACGCCTGCGCGGCGTCGATCAGGTGTGTGGCGCGACGTTCGGCCGGCAGACGTGGCCACTGGTCCCAGCGGGTGATCTTCTCGTGCCGGGTGATCGCGTCTGCGGCATCGCCGAGGTCCACCGCCGCAGCGACCCGGGCCAGCTCGACGGCAGCAGGGCCGAAGCACGTCCAGTGGTGGTCGTGACCGTCGCCGACGAGTTCGGCGACCTCGGCTGCCTGGTCGGTGAGTTCGTGGACGCCGCACGGGTCACCACGGCTGGCCGCAGCCAACGCCGCCTCAAGCAGTAGCGTCCCGAGCACCGACAGCTCCCCCGGCGGAGTCTCGTCCGGGTTCGGAGTTGTGATCGAGTGGGCGGCGGCAAGCGCCACCGCCATCGCCATCCGATCCCCACGGAAAGCCCGTAACGACTGGGCCAGGGGGATCGCGGCGACGGCGGCGAGCAGCGGATCATCGGCGGCCACCGCCACCGCCCGATCGGCGGCCAGCCAGGCGATGTCGGCCTGCCCGAGCTTGACCAGCACCGACGAGGCGACCCGGTAGACCTGCACCAGCAGGTCCACCGTGTGCGTCGGCTGCGCGGTGTGGGTGCGCTGCGCGTCACCGAGGAGGCCCGGCAGTATCCGCAGCAGTTGGGGGTGGTGGGCGTGTTGGTAGGTCAACCAGGCATGTCCCACCCGTCGACTCAACTCCGCGACCGGCGTCACTGGTCCAGGGCTGTGCCCGCGCTGGGTGAAGTCGTAGCGGGCGAGCGCCGCCCGGATCGCGTCGGCCTGACTCTCGGCCGTGTCGCCTTCGGTGGGAAGCGGCAGGGACCGACCGAGCAGCACCGCCGGCTCGACGCGGAGCGCCTCGGCGACCTCCCGGATGACCGAGAGCCGGTCCAAGGCCCTTACGCCTCGCTCGACCTTGTCGACCCAACTCTTGGACCTGCCGAGCCGGTCGGCCAATATCTGCTGCGTCATGCGTCGCCGGACCCGCCAGTGCGCCACCCGCCGCCCGATCGGCAGTTCGGCGACGTTCACCGGTGCAGGGCGTAGCGGTCGCGGATCCGGGTTTGCTCGGACTGCCACCGCCGCAGCGCGTCCTTGATGTGTGCGGTCTCCTGACGGGCCCGCTCGGCGGCCTGCTGGGCGTCGGCGAGTTCCAGGGCGACTCGGTCGAGGAAACGTCGCACGTCTCCGGGGTCCAGACCACGTCGACCGAAGCGGGTGCGCCGGAACCTGCGGTCACGCACCTGCGCCGGGTGCAGCGGCAGGCAGCGCCGGGACCGGTAGGGAACGCCGTCGGCCCGCCGATGCCGGGCGGGACGCCGGCCGAAGAGTCGCTCGACCAGGTCTTTCACGGGAACCTGCCTTTCGACGTGCGCCAGGGATGAGAGCGGGTCCGCCCCGGGGCTCGGGTCTCCCGGGACGGACCCGCTAGCCGCACCGCAGGGGGAACGCGGCACGGCAGCGGACGGTGCTCTTGGGTGCTGTCCGCCGGTCTGGGCTTGACGGGGAGAGAAACAGGCGAGCCGGTCCGGCGACCGCCTCGTTCCCTCTCCCGAGCCGTTCAGGTCGAATACAGCGTTAAGCTGTATTCGCAAGATACAGCCTGACGTTGTATTCGCGCAAGTCTCGAACCGCGTAGGCTTTCCTACCGATGACCGCCGCTGACCTGCCCACCGATTGGTGGACCACCGACCACGTACGGGCCTACCTGGCTTCGGTAGGTGCCCCGATCAGCCGCGCAACCTGGGCGTCCTACGTATCGCGGGGGCAGGCTCCCGCGCCCGATCGGATGTTCGGGCGGTCACCGGCGTGGCAGCCGCAGACCATCCGGAAGTGGCAGGCCGAGAGGCCACGTCGAGGCACCCCCGCCAGTTAGCTTGGACCATCCGGTGCCTCCAGTCCCCGGTTCCGGCCTGTGGCGACACCTTCCTCGCCCACCAACGAGACTGCCCGCAAATAGGGCATCCTGGCAGGTCCTACGCACGGACACGGAGGACACGGGGCATGTCCACTGAGGTTCCTCGGCAGTACAAGCCCAATCTCGTACTGGTCAACCGGCGCAAGGCCGCCGGTTGGGAGTCACGGAAGCGCGCCGCGCGGGAGCTGCACCGCCTCGGCCTACAGCACGGGATCCGGGAGACGCCGACCGTCGAGGCCATCGAGAAGGCGATGTACCGGCACGAGACGGGGCGGGTGGCCGTCACCGACGCGATCTACCGGCAGCTCTACTGCCTCGCGTACGACGCGAAGCCGCACGACCTGTTCGGGGAGCTGACCAACGGCACGGAGGATCGTCCGTACTTCTCCGTACGGTCGCACAAGTTCGTGCCGGCGTTCGTCGGCGCTGAGGGCGCTGCCCTGATGCAGGACAGCGCCGGATGCGTCCCGGCCGAAGATCAGTGGTCTACCTGCCACTCCGCTCCCGTCGAGCACCCGGAAGGCGAATGCACCCTCTACGTGTGGCCATGCGGGGTGGTCGTCTTCCACCTGGTCGAGACCATGCAGTTGTCGACCATCGCGTCTCTCGCGTTCTGGCGGAAGGTTTCGTACGGCGACAACATCAAGTGGGCGGCTGACTACCTCGCCCACTTCGTGCCCGGCGTCGATGAGACCGCGCTGTACGTCTTCGGGGCTCACTGGCTGACCGAGCCAGCCTGGCCGGCTGAGCTGGTCGAGCCAGCGCTGCGGATCATGGCAACTCCCTCGGTGCTGCTACACCGTGACCGCCCGATGGACGATGAGCACCTGGCCCACGCCGAACTGATCGAGCAGTCGCTACTCTCGGAGGCGTACGACCACGGGGGCATCGAATCCTTTGGCGTACGCGGCATTTCGTCCGGATACGCTTCATGGTCCGGCGTCGTGTACCAACCGATCGCACCGGAGCGCTCTCTGACAGAGTCCGAGCTTGTCGCCTGTGAATTGGCGGTTCAGTCCATGTGGGCGTTCACCGATGCAATCACCCGTCAGATCGAGCAGGGCTCGGATCCAGACGTGCCACCAGAGTACGGTTGGCGGTACCTCCGAGGAGCCCGTTCCCGGTTGACGACTTCTCGGCCACGAGAGACAGGGCAACATCAAGCAATGCGTCGGGCCATCTTGAGAACAAGCGATCTTATGCCAGCACTAGAACAAGCCATCGAAACCCTCTGCGACAGAGATCGAGGTTGAGGAAATGACGGCGGCCCGACCGGTCCTGGTGGTGACCGACATGCAAAATGGATTCGTTCAAGAACAGTCAGCGCATGTCGTTCCGATCGTTGTAGATCTTGTTCGACGCTGGCAGGCCGCTGGCAGGGACACCCTTTTCACTCGCTACATAAATTATGCGGATAGCCCGTTTGAGCGCTTCTTTGGCTGGACGCGACTCCAATCAGCGCCTGAGACCGAGATCGTCCCGGATCTGGCGCCCTACCTGGATCAGGGTACCGTTCTCGACAAGAAGATCTACAGCCCCTTCACTCCAGAGGGCGAAGAGCTGTTCAGCGGTCGCGGGTGGAATGAGTTCTACTTCTGCGGAATCGCCACGGAAAGCTGCGTCCTTAAGGGTGCCGTGGACGCTTTCGAGCGCAATCTGACGCCATGGCTGATTGCTGATGCATCAGCCAGCCATGCCGGGCCCAACGCCCACATGGCTGGCCTTCTAGTCGCGCGACGCTTCATCGGGCCGAAGCAGGTGATCGAACTGGCGGACATTCCTGCCACACTTCTCCGCATCTAAGGATGGGTAGATTCCAAAATTGCATCAAGCGCGCTTACGACGTCTTTTAGGAAATCCAAGCTGTTATTGACCATGGTTAGACTAATTGAGTAGCGCGTCCGTGGCGGTGTGGGATCAGTGTCTGATTCATGCGCAATTTTGTTTCGTCTATCAACAATCAGCTTTAGCTGCCTCTTGACGTCTTCGGGCTGCCTTTGCAGCTGTGTAGATATTTCTCTCCATAAGGAAATGTCAGTAACTAGCCTGAAAGCATCTGCAACCTTGTCTGGCTGCTGGAAGCTCAAGTACGAGTGTTGTTCCCGGATTTCCGCTTCTAGCCATGCCGCTCCTCCCGTTGAGACTGCCTTCCCTACGGAGCTGAGCGAAACGCGGAACCGGTAGAATCCGGGACAGGCCGGGAGATCTCCACCTTGAATCATCAACATTCGGGTGCGGACTTCTTCGTGCACGAAGTGATCGAAGGCGCTAACTCCCTGCACGAGCGCAAAACGCAAAAGATCGTCGGTGTTTACCACCGAGGTGACCCTCGCTGATAATGCAGTCGCAGTAGCCGCCAGGTCGTATGCATACTGTAGGTTACGCTCGAACGTTGAGATTTCAATTGCGGCCATATTCAGTCAGCCTGAGCGGTCATTCTCACGACACGTTCGGCCAAGGAGCTGAACTGTGCATGAAAAGAGTCTCGTGACTCCTGGGCATTCTCGAGAACCGTCCCGACGGCACGCAATTGTTCCGCCGTGAGTGCGAATACTGGCGTAACGTATTCTTGAGATCGCGAGATCAAGCTGTTGAAGTCCGCAATCAGGGCCAGATTCAAGCTGCTATCAACGCCGTTGGTGCTGTACGCTTCTTTCGGCAACAGCATACCTGCGCTGGCGAGGGCTGGCGTTAAGCGGGTACGCACCGCCTCGGCCGTTTCGTCAATCCATCGCTGGAATGCGCTTGCCGGCAGGCCTTTGCGCGGCCGGAACTTTTGAACGACAGTGCCAAGAATCCTCAGGTTGGGGGCAGGGAAGGGGTAGGCCGCGTCGCGGAGGACAGGCATCGCGCTTGCTTGTTCGGCCCAGGCTTTCCACCTCGGGAGAACACGCGAGAGCGAGTCAATTGCCATAACAGAGAAGACGTCGGGCGATGTAGGCAAGATTAAATAGTCGCTAGTCATTACTAGGTTTTGATTGATTGGACCTAGACCAGGGCTCATATCTACAAGCACGTAGTCTGCATTAACACTCTCAGCCGTCTTCTTGATGAGGAAGGCCAAGCTGCCTGGCAGGTTCTGCAATGCCTGAATCGCGGCTGATAGCTCCTGGGCAATCCCCAAAGTGACCTCGTATTCCGAGAGTCGAAGGTCTCCGGCCATTAGATGCAGGCCTGGGCGTCCGGGCACCTCTACGGCCTGCACGGCTTCGATTGCGCGTGGTTGAGCCTCGAAAGCGGGAGTTAGCCCTGACCTGATAGTGTTGCCGCCCTGCTGGGCATAGAAAGACTCAAGCTCGTCGGCCCCCCGAAAGCCCAAAACCATTCCGGTAAGGTTGCATTGTGGATCGGAATCCACCATGAGCACGCGGTGCCCCTGCTCTGCGAGCATCCAGCCAAGATTGAAGACAGTTGTTGTTTTACTAACACCACCTTTGTGATTGAAGAGCGCAATCTGTGACACTTGGCCTACCTTCGGTAACTTGAGCGGTTAGAGGCTCCTCCCATTGTAGGGGCCGCGATCGGCTGCGCACCGCAAGCTCCGCCCCGTCGGGGGCCTCGCTAGTCCCGGTTCTGGTCTAGTTCGCCGGCGTACGGTCTCGTTCGCCAGTAGCTGTATCGCCTCGTGATGATGCCAGGCCAGGGGTGGCCTTGGGTTGGGCTGAACGGCTGGTCACAGGCCCGAAAGAGTGGGAGAGAGCCGTCTCAGTTGTCGTCTCGTTCGTCCACATTCAAGAGCATCCAGCCGTGGTCCATCCCAAGCAAGCGCTGCGGCCCAGTACGGCTACAGCCCTGGTTGAACGCTAGGTAGCACACTTGGAAAGCGTGTTGGGTTAACACCCTCACGAGTTCGAATCTCGTATCCTCCGCTCACCTGAGCAGCACGGACGACAGGGCCGGCCCCACGGGGACCGGCCCTGAGTCGTCTCCGCGACCGCTTCGCAGCGCTGCCGCTCGGGAGCGCCTCCAGAACTTGGACACCTGCTGTCAGCGCCGGACGACAACCGTCCAAGATCTGCTGGCCAGGCCCCGTCCCCGGTGTGGCAGGATGCGGCCACCGCGCCACGGGCGCGGTTCCTGACCCATGGGGGATCCTTGACATCCGTACGCAACGTCGCCCTGGTCGTCACAGGGGCGGTCGCCGGTGGTCTGCTGCTCGCGCCGTCGCCCGCTCACGCGGACTACCACGACACCAGGATCCGCAGCACCACCATCAACAACGGCAAGCCGATCGTGCTGGGCACCAGCAACGCCGTCTCCGTCACCGTGCCCGTCGTCACCGAGATCTACGACGACTCCGGCGGCGTGGCGACCATCGACGCCCAGCTCCGGAGCGTGGGCGGCGGCTACTTCTTCACCTTCCTGGAGGGCCCCGCGAGCCAGAACATGACGTGCGTGCAGACCACGGCCACCACGTCGACCTGCACCGGCACCGCCGTCGTCCACCAGCACAGCCTGGACAACGCCTCCGCCGGCCGGCAGGTCCAGCTGCGCATCTTCGGCTACGTCTACGACGGCGGGCAGTACCTCCTCTACAGCGACCCCGCCCACGACGTGCCGCTGCTGAAGCAGACGACGCTGGCGACGGCGGACGCCACCCCCGAGCCGGTCCGCAAGGACGGCACGCTGACCGTCACCGGAAAGCTCACCCAGCCCAACTGGAACGCCTGGGACGTCGCGGGCAACCGACCCGCCGTCGGCTACGGCGGGCAGCCGGTGCGGCTCCAGTTCCAGAAGTCGGGCACCACCGCCTGGTCCACCGTCAAGACCGTCACCTCCGCCAGCGACGGCACGCTGAAGACGACCGCGACGGCCACCACGTCGGGGGCCTGGCGGTGGTCGTACGCCGGGAGCGGCACCTCCGCCGCCTCGGTCTCCGGTGGTGACAGCGTCACCCTCCTCAAGGTGGCCAAGCTGACCGTGGACGCCTCCCCGGAGCCGGTCGCCAAGGGCGGGAAGCTGACCGTGACCGGCAAGCTGACCCGGGCCACCACCGACGCGGCCACCACCTTCGCGGGGTACGCGAACCAGCCGGTGAAGCTGCAGTTCCGCAAGTCGAGCAGCAACACCTACACCACGGTCAAGACCGTCTACACCGACGCCAGCGGCAACCTGAAGACGACCACCACCGCCAGCGCGGCCGGCTACTGGCGCTGGTCGTACGCGGGCAACTCCACCGTCGCGTCGGTGTCCGCCGCCGGCGACGGGGTCGCGCTGAAGTGACGGACCGGGTCGGCCGTTCGGCCGGTCGGGATGCCCGGTCGTCGGCCGACCCGCCCGTTCGCCTGGTTATGGGCGTTGGTCTATCCCCCTAGCGTGTCGGGGCGTCCAACAACGAGCGGGGGTTTGTGTGTTGCGTCGGATGACAACACGTCGAAAGACGGCGGCAGGGGTGTCGGCCCTGGCCGTGGTGGCCGGGCTGGCGGTCGGTGCGCCCGCGCGGGCGGCCGACGAGTTCGGCACCATCACCCGGGAGGGCATCGCCCTCCAATATCACCGGGTGGCGAAGGCGGTGACCCCGGTGAAGGGGACGGGTGCCACCCGGTCCGACTTCGACGGCGACGGCCGCGACGACCTGGCGGCCTCGGGCGATCCCTTCGAGACCAATCTGCCCCAGTATCCGACCGGCGTGGTGGTCGTGCGCTACTCGTCGGCGCCGCAGGTCGACTACTTCTTTGGCGTGCTGTCGTCGGAGGGCGGGTGCGGCTGCTTCGGCACGGCGCTGGTGGCGGGCGACTTCAACGGCGACGGCTACGACGACCTGGTGATCGGCGACTCGGACGAGGTGGACCCGCGCAACAAGACCCACGCGGGCGGGGTCTGGGTCATCCCGGGCAGCGCCTCGGGCCTGGTGGTCGGCGCGGCGGGCCACTTCAACCAGAGTTCGCCGAACGTGCAGGGCGAGCCGGAGAGCTACGACCGGTTCGGTGGCGCGCTCGCCACCGGCGACATCAACGGGGACGGCCGCGACGACCTGGCGATCGGCGCGTACGGGGAGGCGATCGGGGACAAGGCGGACGCCGGCTCGGTCTACGTCCTGTTCGGCGGGTCGGGTGGGCTCACGGCCACCGGCTCCCAGTATCTCCAGCAGGACCAGGCGGCGGTGCCGGGCGCTGCCGAGCCCAACGACCACTTCGGCTTCTCGCTCGCGATCGGCAGGGTCGACAACAACAAGTACGCGGACCTGGTCATCGGCGCGCCGCACGAGAACGACGGCACGTCCTGGGACGGCAGCGGCATGGTCACCCTGATGTGGGGCTCGGCGAGCGGCGTGTCGACCACGGGCGCGACGTCGGTGACCGGCGCGGCGGTGCACCCGGCGACGGGCGACGAGTTCACGATCGCCTGGTACCTGGGCGAGACGCTGGCGATCGGCGACGTGAACGGCGACGGGCTCGGCGAGGTGATCGCCGGCGCGCCCAGCGCGCAGACCCCGCACATCACGGGCGGGCTCATCGCCGCGTTCACGGGCCGGTCCGGCGGCCTGTCCGCCAGCGCCGTCAAGATCATTACGCAGCGCACGGCGGGCGTGCCGGGTGATCCGGAGGCCGAGGACCGCTTCGGCGGCTCGCTCGCAGCCGGCGACGTGACCGGCGACGGCAAGGCGGACGTGCTGGTCGGCGTACCCGGCGAGGACATCGGCTCGACGGACAGCGCCGGCATGATCGTCCTGCTGAAGGGCTCCTCCTCGGGCCTCACGGGCACCGGGGCGCAGGGCTTCGACCAGAACCACTCGGTGGTGCCGGGCTCGGCCGAGCGCGGGGACCGGTTCGGGGCCTCCGTCGCGTTGCTGAACCTCGACGGCGCCGGCGCGCTGGACGCCGTCGTGGCGTCGACCGGCGAGGAGGTGGCGTCGGACACGGCTGGCTACCCGTCGGGGTCGATCGCCTCGTTCTTCGGGTCCAGCGGCGGGCTCGTGCCGCAGACCACCTCGTGGAGCGGCGCGTCCCTGCGCACCGACCGCGCCTGGCCCCAGCGCTACGGCCTGCGCATCGCGGGTCCGCAGAGCGGCAGCTCGTTCTACTGATCCGGCGACCTCTGCGGATCGGGCGGCCGTTACCGCCCGCGCTGGGAGAAGGGCCGGCCCCCCGTCCGGGGCCGGCCCTTCTTCCGCGTCCGCCCCGGCCCGGCGTCGTCCGGGGGTGCGTTCGGTACGGTCCGGGGCAGCGCCGGCACGCCACGCCCGGTCGTACACATGTTCTATCCACAGCCTGTGGACGGGCGGAGGGTCCGATGAGTTACCAGATCAGCGCGGTGGTGGCCGATGTCGAGCTGCTCCGCGAGCGGACCGCCGACCTGGACCACGCGGTGCTCGCCGCGCTGCGGCAGGACTTCGCGCTGCTGCCGGTCACCCCGCAGCTCGTGCAGGAGCTGACCGGGGCGCTGCCGGATTTCGCCGCCACGGAGCCCGGCCCGGAGCAGCCGTTCGAGCTGGTGCTGTCGCCGGCCCTGGCGGGGCTGTTCGCCGGGTGGTCCCGGTCGGGGCCGGTGGCCTACCTGGAGGCGGAGTTCTCGGGGGGCCTCGGCCGGCAGGCGTCGGTGGTGTGGCTGGCCGGCGCGGTGAGCTGGGGGCCGCACTTCGACGACGTGTTGGACGCCCCGCGCGGGCAGTGGCCGCTGAACGCGGCGTTGACCCGCATCGGCGCGGAGCCGGGGCGGTGGATCGACCCGTTCGCCGAGCTGGGCCTGCACCTGGAGCGGAACACCGCCGGCTGGCTGGCGCACGGGCGGCGCGGGCTGACCGCCGACTACTGGGACGAGCTGGCCGAGGAGTGGGAATTCGGGGAATCCGGCGATCGGCAGCAACCTGAGCGCCCCGGTCCCGTTGGGGACTGGGGGATTCCATGAAATTGCGACAATTCGTTTTCATTGCGACACTGCTCGCGGCTGCCTCGATCGCCGGCAGCGGCGTACGTCCACAGGGGCCGGTCGACGCCGGAGGCGACGCGCGCCCGCCCGGCCCGCCGCCCGACGCCGGCCGGTCGGCTGCCGGCAAGGACGTCGACGAGGTCGTCGACCTCAACGGCCTGACCGACGTCGAGTTCGGCGACACCGAGGACGAGCTGACGCGGCGCGGGATGCTGACGTCCGACGTGGACACCTGCGGGCCCACCCTCGCCGGCCACGGCGCGGTCAGCCCGATCTTCGTCGACGACCGGCTGGTGCTGCTCTGGCTCGACGACCCCGTCCACACGGCGGAGCGGGTCAACGTCCGCACCCCGCAGGGCATCGGCGTCGGCACGCCGGTCGAGGAGGTCCGGGCCCGCTACCGGGCGGTCAGCCCGCTCGACGCGCCACGGCGGACGTACCGGTTCGACGGGCTGCTGGCGCGCAGCGGCGACCGCGCGTACCTCTTCCTGCACGACGGGCGCACGGTCCGGAAGATCATCGCAGGGTACGCCGACTGGGCCCGCCGCCTCTTCGCCGAGGGCTACGGCCCCTGCTGACCCGAGGGCTACGGTCCCTGCCGACCCGAGGGCTACGGCCCCTGCCGAGCCGGGCGGTCCGGCTCCCACTGACAGCTTGACCGGCGCGTACCCGATCATGGGTTGTGCGGACGCGGGCCGGACGGTAGAGACGACGCATGCGTCGGGTAACCATGGTCGTCCTCTCGGTGGTCTGCGTGACCCTGCTGGGCGTCGTCACGAACGTCGCCACCGGGGCGCTGCCCGACGAGTGGACGCCGCACCTGTGGCTCGCCTGGCCGGCGCTCGCCGTGGTGGTCGTGGCGCTGATGGTGGTCGAGATCCGGCGGGCCCGCGAGTCCGCGCCGGTGACCGGCGTGGCCGCCGCGCACGCCCGCCGGGTCCTGCTCGACCGGGTCCGTCGGTACTGGATCACCAGCGTGCTGGAACGCTCCCTGCACCGCGAGGCGCGCATCCAGCTCGGCGTCACCGCGTCGGCCGACGACCGGCGGTACCCGTGGACGCTGCGGGCCACCCACCGCGACGGCTTCGCGGGCGTCCTCGACGGGGGCGCGTCCGTGGCGGGCCTCTTCGAGCGGCTCGACCGGGCCGTGGTGATCCTCGGCGCGCCCGGCTCCGGCAAGACGACCACCCTGCTCGAACTCGCCCGGGAACTGATCGCCGTGGCCGAGCGGGACCCGGACGCCCCGGCCCCGGTGGTGCTGAACCTGTCGTCGTGGGCCACCCGACGCCTGCCACTGGAGCAGTGGCTCGCCGCCGAGCTGACCGAGCGCTACGGCATCCCGGCCCGGCAGGCGACCGCCTGGATCGAGGCCGGCGCGGTCCTGCCCCTGCTCGACGGCCTCGACGAGGTGGTCGCGGCCCGCCGCGACGAGTGCGCGGCGGCGATCGCCGCGTTCCACGCCCGGCAGCCGCTCACACCGATCGCGATCTGCTGCCGCGAGTCGGAGTACCGGGAGCTCCGCACCGGCCTGCCCGTCTACGGCACGGTGACGATCCAGCCGCTGACCCGGCCGCAGATCGAGCGGTACCTGGACCGCTCCGGGCCCGCCCTCGCCGGCCTCCGGGCCGCCCTCGCCGCCGACGAGGGCCTGTGGGAGTTCACCGGGTCGCCCCTGCTGCTCGCCATCATGGGCCTGGCCTACGCCGACGGTCCCGGCCCGACCGACGGTCCCGGCGGTCGCCGCACCCGCCTCTTCGCCCGGTACGTCGAGACGATGCTGCGGCACCGCCCGCACCCGGCGTACCGGCCGGATCAGGCCGTCCAGTATCTGACGGTGCTCGGCCACCAGTTGAGCAAGCGCCAGCAGAGCATCTTCGTGCTCGACCTCGTCGCCCCGACCTGGTCGCCGTTCTGGGTCGGCCACGGCGCGGACCTGCTCAGCCGGGCGCTGGCCAGCGTCGCCGTGGGCGGGCTGGTCGCCCTGCTCGGAGCCGGGCTGCTCGGCTGGCCCGGCCTCGTGGTGGGACTGGCAGCCACGACGCTGACCATGCTCGCTCTGGCCCACGAAGATTACGACGACCTCGAACTGATCGCCTCCCGGGAACGCCGGCCGGAAGACCGGGCCATCCGGGTCAACTGGGTGACCGGCACCGCCGACGAGCTGCGCGACGTGGCCGGCAACGCCGTCGTCGGGTGGGCGACCGTGGCCGCGGCCCTCCTGGTCGGGCTGGCCTTCGGCCTCACCGACGAGCTGCGCGGCTGGCCGGGCCTGCTCGCCGACTTCGCGTACTGGCTCGGGTTGCTGCTGACCACCCTGGTCGCCCTGGCCGTCACCCGCGCCATGCTGTTCGACCTCTACCTGATCGGCCCGCCCGGCGGCGCGCCGCGGCGCGAGATCCCGAGCCCCGCCCTGCGGCAGCGGCTCCGCTTCGCCGCGACCGGCGCACCGCTGCTGGGCGTCGTCACCGGCGCCCTCGCCGGGTTGCCCGTCGGCCTGGCCCGCACCGGCGTCGACGGCCTCCGGTACGGGGCGGTCGTCGGGGTGTTCGCCGCGTCGTACCTGCTGGTGGCCGTCGCGCTCGGGCCGCTGGCCGAACAGTGGCTGGTCCGCCGGCGGCTCGCCCGCGACGGCGTCCTGCCCCGGCCGCTGCGGCCGTTCCTCGACTACGCCGTGCAGTGCCTGTTCCTGCGGGACGTCGGCGACGGCTACATCTTCGTCCACCGAGAACTGCTGGAGTTCTTCGCCGACCGGCTGACCACGTCCGACGCCCAGATGCTCTCCCGCCCGTGAGATCGGATTGCGGATAACAGCGCCGCGGATCTCGGACAGCAGCACACCTCCCCCTACGGCATCGTTCGGTGTCGGCGCCGTTTTGACGTCGACGACCACGCCGAGGAGCAGATTGTGCTGACCATCGCCAAGAATCCGATTCCGGACCTGAGCGTCACGGGCGCCCTCGACCCCTACGCCGAGCAGATCGAGCAGGCGTTCGGCAAATACGAGCAGACGACCGGCGAGGAGTTGGCAGAGCACGAACGACAGGCCATCCTGGCGCAGCTCATCACCTGGTCCGGCCCCGAGGAGAAGGAGTCGTTCCCCAACTGGGCGCAGGCCGTGCGGGCGGCCCAGATGCGGGTGAAGACCGGCGGCTTCCTGGGCGAGCGCAACACCACCGTGGTGAAGTCCCGCAACGAGGGCCTGTTCAACATGGCGATGGGCAGCGTCAACTGGGCCAACTGCGGAAAGACGGCGGAGAACATCCTGACCGAGCTGAAGAAGCAACACCCCACCTTCGTCGGCGGCATCGAGTCGGGAAAGTCGGAGAAGATCGGCTCGGGTGCCGGGAAACGGTTGCTGGAGCTTCTCCGCGAGGTGCCGCAGCAGGGGCAGATCCTGCTTCTCGACTGTTCCTTCCCGTCCGTGCACACCTTCCTGTTGGAAATCCACCCGAACGGCAACCGCTACCTGTGCCAGGGCTACCAGGGCACCTACTACGCGAGCTGGTGGACGGGGAAGGACGAGGGGGGTCTGCTCGTCGGCGAGCAGCAGGATGTGAAGGTCAGCAACGATGACCGGGAGCGGCTGCGCCGGACGCGTGAGGACTGGGGCCTCGGCCGGTCCGTCAACCCCAACCGGTACGACGAGACCGTCGTCCTGCTGGCGGAGGCGTTCGACAAGGCGGCCCTGCCGGACATCGGCGAGGGCGAGTACGAGGGCATCAAGGTCGAGAAGCTGCGGCGGCTGGAGACCGCCGCGTGGGAGGTCTTCGCCACGTACTGGCTGGGGCTCCCGTTCTGCCCCGTGCAGCGGGAGACGGACAGCATCGCCAAGCGCACCCAGCGCCCCGAGATCGAGATCACCACGATCCTGGTGCCGGACGTCACCAAGAACGCGGGCACGTCGGTGACCGTCCCGGTGGTGCCCAACTCGATCAAGGGCTGACCTGAGCATGGGCTGACCTGAGCGAGGCGGAATGCGGAACGCCCGGTGCGATCCTCGCGGATCGACCGGGCGTTCTCGCCTGTCACGAGCGGTGGCGGCGGGATTTGAACCCGCGGAGGGCGTAAACCCTCACACGCTTTCGAGGCGTGCTCCTTAGGCCACTCGGACACGCCACCGCCGACGAGGGTACAGGACCCCGGGCGCGGATGCCGAACCGGTATGCCCCCGGCCGGCCTGGCAGGATCTTTGCCATGAGTACGCACATCGGCGCGAAGCCGGGAGAGATCGCCGAGCGGGTCCTGATGCCGGGCGACCCGCTGCGGGCCAAGTGGATCGCGGAGACCTACCTCGAGGACGCCAGGTGCTACTCGACGGTCCGGGGCATGCTGGGCTTCACCGGCCGCTGGAACGGGGTGGAGGTGTCCGTCCAGGGGTCCGGCATGGGCATGCCCTCCGCCTCGATCTACGCCCACGAGCTGATCAACGAGTACGGCGTGAAGACCCTGATCCGGGTCGGCTCCTGCGGGGCGCTGTCCGAGGAACTGAAGCTGCGGGACGTGGTGGCGGCCAACGGCTCGTCCACCGACTCCAACATGAACCGGGTGCGCTTCGCCGGGCTGATCGACTACGCCCCCGTCGCCGACTTCGGGCTGCTGCGTACGTCGGTGGAGGTGGCCGAGCGGCGCGGCATCACCATGCGGGTGGGCCCGGTCCTGGCGGCGGACGCCTTCTACACCGACCGGCCGGACCTCTACGACAGCCTCGCCGACTACGGCGTCCTGGCCGTGGAGATGGAGTCGGCGGCGCTCTACACGATCGCCGCGCGGTTCCGCGCCCGCGCGCTGACCCTCCTCACCGTGAGCGACCACATCAAGACCGGCGAGAAGACCACGTCGGAGGAGCGCGAGCAGACCTTCTCCCAGATGGTCGAGATCGGCCTGGACGCGGCGATCGCCTGAGCAGTCCCACCCGCCCCGGCGTGCCGCCCGACGCTGGCGTGCCGCCGGAAGATCGTGCTCGATCGGGGATCGAGTGGCATCGGAGCGTCGCCGAGGCCACTACATCCCGGATCGAGCACGATCTCGCCCGGGTCGGGTGCCAGCAGACGGTCAGCGGAAGAAGGCGCGCAGGACGGCGGAGTTCTCCGCCTCCAGCACCCCGCCGTAGACCTCGGGGCGGTGGTTGAGCCGCCGGTCGCGCAGGACGTCCCAGAGCGAGCCGGCGGCCCCGGTCTTGGGCTCCCAGGCCCCGAACACGACCGTCGCGACGCGGGCCAGCACGATGGCGCCGGCGCACATCGTGCAGGGTTCCAGCGTCACCACGAGGGTGCAGCCGTCCAGCCGCCACCGGCCCAGGCGTTCGGCGGCCCGGCGCAGCGCCAGCACCTCCGCGTGCGCGGTCGGGTCCCCGGTCAGCTCCCGCTCGTTGCGCCCGGCGGCCAGCTCGGCGCCGTCGGGGCCGTAGACGACGGCACCGACCGGCACGTCGTCGGCCGGCACGTCGTCGACCGGCACGGCACCGACCGGCTCACCAAGGCGAGCCGCGCCGACGCCAGCCGCACCGACGCCAGCCGCACCGTCGGCCGACGTGTCGGCGCGGACCGGATCGGGGCCGGTGACCGCGATCTGGAGGGCGCGCCGCATCCACAGCTCGTGCCGCTGCCGGCGACCCGCGCCGCCCAGGCCGGTGCCGCCCAGGCCAGCGCCGCCCAGATCCCCGCCGCCCAGATCCCCACCGTCCAGATCGGCGAGGCCCAGATCGGCGAGGCCCAGATCGGCCAGGCCCTCGTCGGCGCCCGGCCCGACCCGCCGGACCGCCCCCGGGGTCGGCTGTCCCGGCCGTACGCCCTCCAGCGCCGGGTCGGTGGCGTCCGCCGGCTCAGACGCCACGCAGCTCCTCGACCTCGTCGGCGCAGCCGAGGACCTGGCACACCTCGGCGGTCACGTCGGCCGGCAGCATGCCCTCGTGGGCGCAGAGGCGCAGCAGCCGCTGCGCGGAGATGCCGAGGTCGGCGAGGAGGTCGGCGTCGCCGACCGGGTCCGCCTCGGGGTCGACGGCCGGCTGCTCGCTGTCGTCGTCGCCGGTGCTCGGGCGGGGCTCCTCGGTGTCGTCGAAGCCGGTGACCGACCCCTTCAGGTCGCCGACCAGCAGGGCGCCGAGCCGGGACTCCTCGGCGTACGCGGAGTCGGAGCCGAACACCCGCAGGTCCTCGCCCTCGTCGAGGCGCAGGATGACCAGGTAGGCGTCGTCGGCCTCGACGAAGAGCAGCGACAGATCGGCGTCGGGCTCGACGTCCCGCAGTCGGTCGGCGACCTCGTCGACGTCGGTGGCCCCGCGCAGGTTCACCTCTGCGGCGGTCCAGCCGCCTCCGTCGCGCACCGCGGCGGCAGCGAAGTACGACACGGTTCCCCCAAGTTTGCCTCGGCACAGCACGCCGACTCGTTACGCGTGCACGTTAACCGGTCGGGTCGGCAGGCGACCGGTCAACGCCCCGAAGGGCCGGTCATTCCTGTGGAAAGTGTGGCGGTCGGCCGCAGCCGTCAGCCCGCGACCCGGCGTCGGGTGGCGATGAGCTGCCGCAGCCGTTCGGTGCGCGCGCGCTGGGGCCGTTCCCGCTCGCGTCCCGCTCTGGCCCCCGCCAGCTCGGCGAGGATCTGGAGGCGGCGGCGGCTCCGCTCGGGGTCGAGCCGCGGGGTGGTCCAGGCCATACCGCCGAGCGTGCGCCGTCGAAGCGGGTACGTCAAGACGGGATTCGGTGCGCAGCCGGCCGGCGACCGAGGGTGGCAGCGCGGGCCGGCCGGTCCGGCCGGGCGGGGCCCGTCACCACAGGGGCCAGTCGCCCGTCGTCGCCCAGGTCACGGCCACCACGGCGGCGGCGACGCTCCAGCCGCCGGCCGTGACGATCGCGACGCCGGTGGCGACGCCGCGGTCGCCGTGGCGGGCCAGCGCCAGGGCGGCCAGCCAGGCCAGCCCGCCGGCGACGACCGTCCACCAGGCGTACGTGGGGACGTCGCGGCCGAGGAGGGCGAACAGCACGAGCCAGGCGGCGGTGACGGCCGCCCCGGACGCGATCGCCGACCCGGTCACCGGGTGCGGTTCGCGCCAGGTCGGCCGCGACGGCGGCCCGGAGGGGAAGAGCCCCGACGGGGTACGCGAGCCGGGGTGGGCCGGCTGCTCCGGGTCGGCCCAGTCGGGGTGGGCCGGCTGCCAGGTCATCACCGCACTCCGTCCGCCGGTTGCCGCGGGGCACGGGGTGGACACCCCGGACCGTACCCTCCCCACCGTAGCGGTTCTGCCAGGATGGGCGGATGTCCTCGCGCTTCCCGCGTCGGCGTCGCCCGGGCGCGGCGTACCCGGTGCTGTTGCTGCTCGCGCCGGTGCTGGCCGCCGGTTGCGGCGCGCCGCCGCCGAACCGCACGCCCCGGGCCGGCTGGGTGGCGCCGACCGGGATGGTCACCGGCGGGCAGCCGGCCGGCCCGCCGGCGTCGGCGTCGCCGATCGCGCCGTCGGGGAGTGTCGCGCCGTCGCCCAGCCCGACCCGCACCGGCCTGCGGCACGTCTTCCCGGTGCGCGCGGGCAACGTCGCCTACCACCCGACCCACTCCGCCTATCCGGGGACGGACATCTTCGCCGACTGCGGGGAGCCCGTGGTGGCGGTGACCGACGGGACGGTCCTCGAAGTGAGCCGGGTGGACCGGTTCGACAAGCGGGGGCCGCTGGGCCCCCACAACGGCGGCCTGTCGGTGTCGCTGCTGGGCGACGACGGGGTGCGCTACTACGGCTCGCACCTGAGCGCGATCGCCGACGGGATCGACGCCGGCACGCGGGTACGCGCCGGGAGGCAGCTCGGCCGGGTGGGCCGCACGGGCAACGCGAACAACGTCTGCCACCTGCACTTCGGGCTCTCCCCGCAGTGTGCGGGGAGAGGCGACTGGTGGATCCGGCGCGGGGTGGTCTGGCCGGCCCGCTATCTCGACTCGTGGCGGCGCGGCGGCAACCGGGAGCCGGCCGCCGAGGTGGCCGCGTGGCGTCGCAAGCACGGCTGCCCGAAGGCGCCGGCCGGCACCGACTGAGCGGGTCGCTGGGAGCGGGACCAGGGACGGTCCAATCGCGACATCCCGGCTCAACCGGTCGCACACATTGACGGACGTCTCGGATACCGGTTAACGTCCCGGCCATAGAGAGCGCTCTCACAGGTAACGAACCCTCCCAATCCCGACCCAGCGCCGACGCCGGCCGGTCCGGCGCACCCGCGCGATGGAGGCACCCGTGACACCTCCCACACCACACCGCCGCCGCCTCTGGGCCCTCGTCTCGTCCACCGTCCTCGCCCTCGCCACCGGCGGCCTCGCCGTGGCCGTCAACACGGCCCCCGCCCAGGCCGCGTCCGTCGGCGCGGGCAGCTACACCACCACGCCCGTCGGCCCGCTGCCCTCCGGCTGCGGGCAGCTCTCCACCAACCCCCGCCAGCACGTCACCGCCGACGCCCCCGCCGGGGCCGTGCCCACCAACGACTGGTGGTCGTCGCTGCTGTTCAAGCGCACCGACTGCGCCTTCAGCGAGCCGCTGCACGCCCACCCGCTGTCCTACGACACGTTCACCGACGGCCTCGGCTTCTCGGCCAACTCGACCCCCGCGATCAGCGGCACGGCCACCGGGGTCGGCGAGTTCCACTACCCCTACACCCAGGACATCCGCGTCGGCGTCGCCGGGCTCGCCGCACCGACGGTGAAGGTCGCCGGCTGGACCGACTGGACCGTCACCCCGTACTGGAGCGACGGCGCGCGCACCCTGCGCGCCACCATCGGCCACGGCCTGCCGTTCGCCTACTTCCAGGCCACCGGCGGCGACGCCGTCGTCAACGCCAGCAGCACCCCGACCGTGTGGTCCAACAGTGGCGCGACCATCGGCTTCACCGTCGCCGGCCACGACTACGTCGCGTACGCGCCGAGCGGCGCGAGCTGGACGGTCAGCGGGGGCCGGATCTCGTCCACCCTCGCGGGCAAGGGCTACTTCTCCGTCGCCCTGCTGCCCACCACCGCCGGCAGCACCGCCGCCGAGCGCACCAGCCTCGCCGCCACCTACGGCCGGTACGCGCACGCCCACGTCACCGGCACCCGCGTCTCGTACGCGTACGACCAGGCGGCCAGCCGCCTGACCACCACGTACGCGTTCACCACCACCCCCCGGGAGGGCACCGCCACGCAGACCGTGGTGAGCCTCTACCCGCACCAGTGGAAGGCGCTGACCGGCTCCACGCCGATCACCCAGACGTATCCGTCGGCGCGCGGCCGGATGAAGGTCCTCACCGGCGTCAACCAGTTCCGCACCGCGATGACCTACCACGGGGTGCTGCCCGAACTGCCGGCCGTCGGCGACGGCTCCGGCGCCGACCTGACCACCCTGCGTGACCAGCTCGCCGCCGTGCGGGGCAACCCGATGGACCAGCGCGGCGGCGACACGTACTGGACGGGCAAGGGCCTCGGCCGGGCCGCCCGGATCGCCGAGGTGGCCGACCTCGTCAACGACACGGCCACCCGCGACAGCGCGCTGAACGCCATCCGGAGCACCCTCACCGACTGGTTCACCGCCTCGCCCGGCAAGACCGCGAAGGTCTTCTACTACGACCAGAACTGGGGCACGCTGATCGGCTACCCGGCCTCGTACGGGTCCGACCAGGAGCTCAACGACCACCACTTCCACTACGGCTACTTCATCGCCGCGGCGGCAACCCTCGCCAAGTTCGACCCACAGTGGGCCACCGACGCCCGCTACGGCGGCATGGTCGACCTGCTCATCCGCGACGCCGACAACTACGACCGCAACGACACCCGGTTCCCGTACCTGCGGGACTTCGACATCTACGCCGGCCACGACTGGGCCTCCGGGCACGGCTCGTTCGGCGCGGGCAACAACCAGGAGTCCTCGTCGGAGGGGATGAACTTCGCCAACGCCCTGATCCAGTGGGGCCAGGCCACCGGCGACACGGCCGTCCGCGACGCCGGCATCTTCCTCTACACCACGCAGGCGGCGGCGATCCAGGAGTACTGGTTCGACCACGCCAACGAGAACTTCCCGGCCGGGTTCGAGCACTCGACGGTCGGCATGGTCTGGGGCGACGGGGGCGCGTACGCGACCTGGTTCAGCGCCGAGCCGGAGATGATCCAGGGCATCAACCTGCTGCCCGTCACCGGCGGCCACCTCTACCTCGGCTACGACCCCGCGTACGTCCGCACCAACTACGCGGAGCTGGTGCGCAACAACAACGGGCAGCCGACGGTGTGGCAGGACATCCTCTGGCAGTTCCAGGCGCTCGGCGACGCCGGCACGGCGCTGTCGAACCTGCGGGCCAACCCCGGCTACACGCCGGAGGAGGGGGAGAGCCGCGCGCACACCTTCCACTGGATCCGCAACCTCGCCGCGCTCGGCACGGTCGACACCACGGTCACCGCGAACCACCCGCTGAGCGCCGTCTTCACCCGCAACGGGGCGCGGACGTACGTGGCGTCGAACATCACCGCCGCGCCGATCACTGTGCGGTTCTCCGACGGCGCCACGCTCACCGTGGGGGCCGGGAAGACGGCCACCACCGGGGCGTACACGTGGAGCGGCGGCAACGCCGCCGGGGGCGTGCCGCCGACGGGCACCCCGAGCCCCACGCCGACCACCAGCCCGACGACCAGCCCGAGCCCGACGCCGACCACCCCGCCGCCGTCCGGCTCGCCGACGCGCTACCTGCTCGCCGGGGGCGGGCTCGGTGCGGCCGGCGGCGCGGGCACCACGACGGTGGCGGCGGCCAACGGCAACCACGACGGCACCCCGACCAACGCCCAGGTGTTCACCGCGACCGGCCTCAACTTCGCGTACACCGGCGGGCAGACCACGTTCGACCTGTTCCTCGACGCCGGCACCGCCGTCGGCAACGGGGTGCAGGTGCGGCTCTCCTACGACCTCACCGGCAACGGGAGCTGGGAGCGGGTGGAGACCTACCGCTACTTCGCCACCGACCCGGTCCCCGGCTACGAGCACTACACCCAGGCCGCCGGGCTGCACTCCAGCAGCGGCACGCTCGGCAACCTCGCCAACGGCACCGTGAAGGTGGAGGTCTGGTCGGCCATCGGCGGCAGCCCGAGCACCCTCGGCCTCGGCAACCAGTCGGTCGTGAAGCTGCCGTACTCCTGATCCTCGCTGCTCCGACGCACCACCCGCGCCGCCGGTCGTACCCCCGACCGGCGGCGCGGGCGCGTAGGTTGCAGGGCATGACCGACCGGGACCCCATCGCCGACCTGCGCCGGATCGCGTTCCTGCTGGAGCGGGCCAACGAGGCGACCTACCGGGTGCGGGCGTTCCGGTCGGCGGCGTCGGCCCTGGCCGCGCTGCCGGCGGCGGAGCTGGCCGAGCGGGCCCGCACCGGGAAGCTGACCGAGCTGGCCGGCGTCGGCGACGTCACCGCCCGCTGCGTCGCCGAGTCGCTGGCCGGCGAGGAGCCGGTCTACCTGCGCCGGCTCGTCGCCACCGAGGGCACCGACCTGGACGCCGCCGCCACGGCGCTGCGCGAGGCGCTGCGCGGCGACTGCCACACCCACTCCGACTGGTCCGACGGCGGCTCGCCCATCGAGGAGATGGCGCTCGCGGCGGTCGAGCTGGGCCACGAGTACGTCGTGCTGACCGACCACTCGCCCCGGCTGAAGGTGGCCCGGGGCCTCACGGCGGACCGGCTGCGCCGCCAGCTCGACCACGTGGCGGCGGTGAACGAGGCGCTGCCCGAGGGGTTCCGCATCCTCACCGGCATCGAGGTCGACATCCTCGCCGACGGCTCGCTGGACCAGGAGGAGGAGCTGCTGGCCCGCCTCGACGTGGTGGTCGGCTCGGTGCACAGCGGCCTCAACGACGAGCGGGGCAGGATGACGCGGCGGATGCTGACGGCCATCGCCAACCCGCACCTGGACATCCTGGGCCACTGCACCGGCCGGATGGTGTCGTCGCGCCCGGCCGGGGTGCGGGGGCCGGGCGACCGGGCGCACCGGCCGCGTACCCGGGCCGAGAGCGACTTCGACGCGGACGCCGTCTTCGCCGCCTGCGCCGAGCACGACGTGGCCGTCGAGATCAACTCCCGGCCGGAGCGGCAGGACCCGCCGAAGCGGCTGATCCGGCGGGCGCTGGAGGCGGGCTGCCGGTTCGCGATCGACACGGACGCGCACGCGCCCGGCCAGCTCGACTGGCAGCGGTTCGGCTGCGAGCGGGCGGCCCTGTGCGGCGTGCCCGCCGACCGGGTGGTCAACACCTGGCCGGCGGAGCGGCTCGTGGCGTGGGCCCGGGGCTGACCGGCGGGCGGCCCGACGGACGCCGGGTCAGCGGGCGGCGACCGGGGCGGCCGGCGGGGCGACGTCGACCGGCCGGGCCCGACCGCGCGGGCCGAGCAGGCCCTGGGTCACCGCGACCCCGGCCAGCACGATCAGCGCGCCGACGGGCTGGTGCCAGGTGAGCCGCTCGTCGAGCGCCAGCGCCCCGATCAGCACGGCGAAGATCGGCACGAGGTAGGTCACCGTGGAGGCGGTGCTCGCCCCCGCCACCCGGATGTTGCGCAGATTGATCACGAAGGCCAGGCCGGTGCCGAGCGCGCCCAGCGCGAGCACGCTGGCCAGCGCGCCCGCCGACAGGTCGGTCGGCAGCGGCGGCGCGCCCGCCGCCAGCGGGCCGACGACGGCGAGCTGCGCGGCCCCCAGCACGAGCTGGGTCGCCGAGAGCGAGAGGCCGGAGTGGGCGCTGCCCGCGACGAACCGCTTCTGGTACGGGATGGCGAAGCCGTAGCAGGCCGCCGCGCCGAAGCACATGAGCTGACCGGTGAAGTGGGCGCCGCCGACGCCCGCCCAGACGCCGAGCACCACGAGCACCCCGGCGAAGCCGAGCCCCAGCCCGACGGCCTTGCGGGTGGTCAGCCGCTCGGTGCGGAACACCAGCACCGCCATCGGCAGCACGATCAGCGGCGTGGTGGCGTTCCAGATCCCGGCCAGCATCGACTCGACCCGCTGCTCGCCGTAGCCGAACAGGGTGAACGGCACGGCCACGCCCAGCGCGGCGACCACGAACTGGTGGGCCCAGATCCGGGGCTCGCGGGGCAGCCGGTCGCGCAGCAGCGGCAGCGCGACGAGCAGGGTCAGCGCACCGGCGGCGACCCGGTAGAGGGTGAGGTGCAGCGGGTGCAGCTCGCGGACGCCGACCTTGATGAACAGGAAGCTGGAACCCCAGATCACGGCGAGCGCGAGGAAGCCGGGCAGCCAGCCGCGCAGCGCCGACCTGTCAGGGGTGGCATCGGGTCTCACCCCTGACACTCTGCCGCAGGGGTACGACGATGTCGCGCGGTTTCCCGCCACCGTGTCCGCCACCACAGGAACCACCTACAGTGGTGGTGCGTTGACCAGCCGAGGAGGTGCCCCCGATGGCGATGCCGATGCGTTTCGACCCGCTCGTCGACCTCGACGGGATCTGGACCACCCAGCTCGCGGAGCACTACCTCCCGCTGCCGGAGCTGCCCGATGTGCGATACGAGTGCATCGACGGAAGGTTGGTCATGACGCCCGCTGAGGTCGGCACGAACAGTTACGCCGAGGGAAAGCTGATCCGCATCCTGGGCCCCACCGCCGAGTGCGCTGGCTTCTACGTGTACGGCCAGGTCAACCTGACCTTCACGCCGCAGCGCTGGATCCAGCCGGACGTCACCGTGCTGCACGGCCTGCCGAAGAACGACGAGGAGGACCGCTGGATCCCGGCCCGCCTGTGCACCATGGCCGTCGAGTTCGTCTCGCCCGGCAGCCGGCGGCAGGACTTCGTCGACAAGCCGCGCCGGTGCGCGGCGGCCGGCGTGCCGTACTTCATGCGGGTCGAGGTTTCCCGCCGCCTGCAACGCGCGGTGGTCGAGTTGTTCGCCCTCGGCACGTCTGGCGTCTACGACACCGTCGCACGGGCGGTCAGCGGAGAGCGGCTGCGGGCCGACGCGCCGTTCCCGATCGACTTCGACCCGGCCGAGCTGCTGCCCTGAACACGGCAATCACGCTCGACAACCGCCCGGCCCGGTCGCGTAGTGTCACCCCGTGGGACGAATCGATGACCTCGCCGACCGGTACGTCGCCGACTGGGCGCCGCTGAGCCCCGTCGGGGCGACCTACGTCGGCATCGCCGGACACGACGACCAGCTCGACGACCTGTCGCCGGAGGGCTACGCCGCCCGGGCGGAGCTGACCCGGCGCACGCTGGCCGACCTCGACGCGACCGAGCCCGAGTCCGAGTCCGAGCGGACGGCCAGGGAGGCCATGCAGGAGCGGCTCGGCCTGGACCTCGCCCGGTACGAGGCGGGCGAGACGACCAGCGAGGTCAACGTCATCGCCAGCGGGCTGCACGACGTCCGCATGGTCTTCGACCTGATGCCCACCGAGGGCGAGGAGGCGCAGGCCAACATCGCGGCCCGACTCAACCGGTTCGCGGGCGCCCTGGAGGGCTACAAGACGACGCTGCGCGAGGCGGCCGGCGCGGGCCGGGTCAGCTCGAAGGCGCAGCTCGTCGAGGTCGCCAAGCAGTGCGACGTCTGGACGGACCCGAACGGCGACAACTTCTTCCACGGCCTGGTGGAGCGGCTCGGCGTCGACGGCACGCTCGGGGCGGAGCTGCGCCGGGGCGCGGCGGCGGCCACCGCCGCCACCGCCGGGTTCGGCCAGTTCCTGCGCGACGAGCTGGCCCCGCTGGGGCGCGACAAGCAGGCCGCCGGCCGGGAACGGTACGAGCTGGCCTCGCAGTACTTCCTCGGCGCGCGCGTCGACCTCGACGAGACGTACGCCTGGGGGTTCGCGGAGCTGGCCCGGCTGGAGGCCGACATGCGGACGGTGGCCGCGCGGATCGTCGGGCCGGGCGCGACGATCGACGAGGCGGTGGCCGCGCTGGACGCCGACCCGGCGCGCACCATCGCGGGCAAGGAGGCGTTCCGGGACTGGATGCAGGCGCTGGCCGACAAGGCGATCAGCGACCTGCACGGCACCCACTTCGACATCCCGGAGCAGGTGCGCCGCATCGAGTGCTGCCTCGCCCCGACCAGCGACGGCGCGATCTACTACACGGGCCCGAGCGAGGACTTCTCCCGGCCGGGGCGGATGTGGTGGGCGGTGCCGCAGGGCGTCACCGACTTCTCCACCTGGCGGGAGGTGACCACCGTCTACCACGAGGGCGTCCCGGGCCACCACCTCCAGGTCGCGCAGACCGCCGTCCGGGCCGACCTGCTCAACCGCTGGCAGCGCCTGCTGTGCTGGGTCTCCGGGCACGGCGAGGGGTGGGCGCTCTACTCCGAGCGGCTGATGGACGAGCTGGGCTACCTGGAGGACCCGGGCGACAAGCTCGGCATGCTCGACGGGCAGGCGTTCCGCGCCGCCCGGGTGATCGTCGACATCGGCATGCACCTGGAGCTGGAGATCCCCAAGGACAACCCGTTCGACTTCCACCCGGGCGAGCGGTGGACCCCGGAGCTGGGCTGGGAGTTCATGCGGGCGCACTGCCGGGTGCCCGACGAGAACCTGCGCTTCGAGCTGAACCGCTACCTGGGCTGGCCGGGGCAGGCCCCGTCGTACAAGGTCGGGGAGCGGATCTGGCTCCAGGCCCGGGAGGACGCGAAGGCCCGCAAGGGCGCCGACTTCGACCTGCGGGAGTTCCACCGGCAGGCGCTGGACCTCGGTGCGCTGGGGCTCGACCCGCTGCGCCGGGCGCTCGCCCGCCTCTGAGCCCGCACGGGACACGACGGCCGAGGCCCAGGGGTGTGGCCCCGGCCGTCGCGTTCGGGGGCCGGCTCAGGCGAGGTCGAGCGTCAGCGCCGGCTTGCCGGTGAGGACGTCGCACTGGACGTACGCGAGGTCGATCACCGGGTCGGTGAAGGTGATCGGGATCGGCGAGGTGATCGGGATGCCGTCGGGGAACGGCAGGTCGGGCGTGAGCGTGATCTTGATGCCGAGC
This sequence comes from Micromonospora sp. NPDC002575, assembly GCF_042889525.1. NCBI lineage: Bacteria > Bacillati > Actinomycetota > Actinomycetes > Micromonosporales > Micromonosporaceae > Micromonospora > Micromonospora sp. NPDC002575. Next base: position 768,373 of record NZ_JBIARA010000001.1, read on the forward strand.
AGCCGCCCGACGAACCGGGTGGCGTAGAACGCCACGTCGCCCTGGACGGTCAGCCGGTCCGTGACGTACCGCTGGCTGCGACCACCGGGGCCGTCCGCCAGGAGCCGGAAGTCGTCGGTGACCCCCTTGGCCATGCTGAACTTCAGCGCCTTGAGCGTGCCGTCGCCGGTCGGCAGGTCGACGATCCCCTCGAAGCGCAGCCCGGTCATGGTGACCTTCGAGCCGGTGAGCTTCGACGGCTTCGCCGCGACCCGGGGCTGGCCGGGCTCGGGGGCGATCCTGGGCAGCGGCTCGCCGGGCTCGACCTCGGCGGGCTCGGTGGGCTCGGGGGTGGCGCAGCCGTCGCCGGGCTTGCCGGGGATGGCCGACGTGTCCGGGGTCGGCTTCGCCGAGGCGGTCGGCCGGGCGGTGGCCGTCGGTCCGGCGGTCGGTGCGCCGGTGGTGGGCGCGGTGTCCCCCGGCTCCGGGCTCGCGGCCGGCCCCGTGTCGTCGCCGCCGCCGGTGAACAGGTCGCCGATGCCGTCGAGGATGTCGGTGAGCACGTTGCCCCCGGGCGCCTTCTCCGCGCTGGGGCTAGGACTGGGGCTGGGGCTCTTGCCGGCCGGGCGGGACGCCGACGGCTCGGGCTCGGCCGGGCGGGTGGCGGGCGGGGTGGGGCACGCCGCGGCGGGGGCGGCCTGCACCGGGGCCTGGTCGCGCAGCGCCAGCGCCCCGGCGGCCGAGACGCTGAGCAGCACCAGGGTGATCGCCAGCAGCCTCGGGTCCCGCTGCGCGTCGCGCCGGCCCGGGCCGTCCCCGGCCGGCCGGGGCTGCGGGCGGCCGTCCGCCCCGACCACCGGCAGCACCTGGGTGCTGTCGTCGCCCCGGCCGGCGGGCGGCGACTCCGGCTGCGGGGGCGGCGCGGCGGCCGGTCGGCGGGCGGGCATCCAGGCGAAGCCGAGGGCGCTGCCGACCATGCCGAGGAGCAGGCCGACGAAGAAGCCGCCGAGGTTGACCCCGATGAGCGAGAACACGGCGGTCACGGCGCCGACGATCGCGTAGAACATCCGCTGCTGCAGGCTGAACCACATCAGCATTCCGCAGGCCACCAGGATCACCGGGATCAGCCAGGACAGGAAGCCGGTGGGGCCCATCTGGAAGCTCAGGCCGCTGAGGCTCATCTGGGTGGTGGAGAAGATCTCCAGCCCGGCCAGCGCGGTGAACAGGCCGCCCCAGAAGGGACGGGCCCGACGCCAGCGGCGGAAGTTGCGCCACGCCTGGCTGACCCGGCCCGGCTGGGCGTGCTGCGGGTTGGCGGTCGTCACGTACTCCTCCTGGCGGTGCTCACTGGCGACGAGAGAGGGCCGGGGCCCGTGGCAGGCACCCCCACGAGCCCCGGTGGCTAGCTCAGAAGCATTCCTTGGCGGCGGCGCCCACGTTGACCTTGAGCTTCAGCCCGTTGAGGGTGAAGATCGCGGCGCTGGTGGAGCGGGCCACCTGCTCCAGGTCGGTGATGGTCACGCTGTCGGCGCTCTGGCCGAACGACTTCGCGGTGGCCCCCTCGTTGAGGTCGGTGGCGTCCCGGCCGATCTTGATGTTCTTGAACTCGGCGTCGCCGCCCAGGGAGTCCATGTCGATGAGCAGGCCCTTGGCGGTGGCCGGGTTGCCGCCGCCACCGGCGTTGATGGTGAGCACGATCGGCAGGTCCGGGATCTTCACCGACTGGCACAGGTCGTAGAGCTTGGCGTCCGCGATCTCGGACACCGCCACCGGGTGGGCGGTGCCGTCCTTCTCCTTGACGAACCCGCCGTACTGCTTGAAGCCGGTGCCCTCCAGCTTCGAGGCGCCGACCTTGAAGGTCTGGCCGGAGACGGCGAACGACGCCGCGATCGCGCCGTTGGCCATGCCGAAGACGATGGCGCCGGCGACGGCGGTCGCGGGCACCATCATCGCGGCGAACCGCCGCCAACGGGTGCCGCCCTGCTCCAGACGGTCTTCCGAATCCTTCACGAGGTCCTCCTCGGACGGGGGTCACCGAGCGCGCGATCGCGGCTCGGGGGGTGGGGGAAGCTGCGGTGGCTGCTGCGATCCGCTGGCCGGACGGCGCGCGCAGCGTGCGGTTTGGATGCTGCCGCGAAGCGACCCAGGTCACAAGACCCTTGCTACCGACGGGTAACTCGCCCGCGCCACCAAGATCGGATATGGTCACCATCGGTCAGCGCCAGCCCCGAGACCCGACTGGACAAACCGGCCCGAGTGCGACAGGCGGCGCGGTGAGGCTCACGCGACGTAGCCGTGATACCCGCCGGTAACTTTTTGGTAACGGGAACCTGCCAGACCGCTGAGAGTGATCCATCGACCGCCCTTTCAGGCGGGTGGCGGTCCCGGCCCGGGAGAATCCCGCTTGGCCAGCCTCCCGGAGCCCGACGGACACCCGGTGCGCCGAACGCCGACACGCTGCCCGGACACGGCCGGGGACGCAGACTGCCGGACGGCCCCGCCGTTGGCTACCGTAGGTGTCTCCCGCCCGGGTGGGAGAGGCTCCCACGTGGTACGTACCGATCGAGGTTGCTGTGACTCTGTACGGCGAAACACGACCGCCCGCCGACGACCGGCCGACCGTCAAGGTGACCGCGGTGAGCTGGCCGGTCGACGAGCCGGACCCGGTCGCACCGGCAGCCGCACCGGCCACGGGCGACGCCGGGCCGGCCCGGCGCAGCCGCAGGCTGCGGGTCCTGCTCGCCGCCGGCGTCGGCACCGCCGTCCTGGCCACCGTCGGCGGGGTGGGCGCCTACGCCTACGCCGGCGACGTCCCGCGCGGGACGACCGTGCTCGGCACCGAGCTGGGCGGACGCAGCCGCGCCGACGCGATCCGCGAGCTACGCGCGGAGCTGGAGCGGGCGGGCACCCCGGCCACCCCCCTGCGGGTGACCGTCGGCGAGAAGAGCCTGGAGTTCGCCCCCGCCGACGTGGGGCTCGCGGTGGACGTCGAAGCGACCGTGGACGCGGCGGCCAAGGCCCAGGCGCACCCGGTGAGCCGCCTCGTCGGCTCCCGCGCCGTCGCCCCGGTGGTGACCGTCGACGCCGCCCGGCTCGACGCCGCCCTGCGCAAGGCGGCCGGCGATCAGACCCGCGAGTGGACCGTGCCGGCCATCATCTTCACCGGCACCACCCCCAAGCCGGTACGCCCCAAGTCGGGCCTCGCGCTCGACCCGCAACGCTCGGCCCAGGCGGTCCGCGATGGCTGGCTCTCCGGGCAGCCGGTGACCGTGCCGCTGGTGGAGAGCACGCCGGCGACCAGCGCCGAGGAGGTCGACAAGCTCGTCGCCGAGCTGGCCCGCCCCGCCGTCGCCGCCCCCGTCACCCTCGACACCGACAAGGGTTCCGTCGCCATCCCGCCGGCCGCCATCGCCCGGAGCCTGCGCTTCACCGCCGACGACGCCGGGAAGCTGACCCCCCGCGTCGACGTGAAGCGGCTGCGGGCCGCCCTCGGCGACAAGCTGGACGCCATCGAGACCGAGCCCCGCGACGCCCGGATGACGGTCACCGGAGGCAAGCCGAAGCCGGTCGACGGGCGCCCCGGCCAGCAGCTCGACAGCGCCGCGCTCAGCCGCGACCTGCTCGCCGTCCTGCCCCGCGCCGACGACCGGAAGGTCACCGGCCGGCTCAAGGAGACCCAGCCGAAGCTGACCACCGAGAAGCTGGCCGGGCTGGGCATCGTCGAGCGGGTCTCCCGGTTCACCACCCACTTCACCGGCGGCCTGTCGTCGCCCCGCAGCCAGAACATCGTCCAGATCGCCAAGGACGTCGACGGGACGGTGGTGCTGCCCGGCGAGACGTTCTCCCTCAACGGCCACACCGGCGAGCGCGGCTACGCCCAGGGCTACCAGGACGCCCCGGTGATCCTCGACGGCAAGCTCGTCCCCGGCGTGGGCGGGGGCACCTCCCAGTTCACCACCACCCTGTTCAACGCCACCTACTACGCGGGCCTGGAGGACGTCGAGCACAAGCCGCACTCCTACTGGTTCAGCCGGTACCCGCCGGTCATCGAGTCGACGATCTTCTGGCCGAACCTCGACTTCAAGTTCCGCAACAACACGAAGTACGGCGTCCTCATCGACACCTCCACCACCGCCAGCTCGGTGACCGTGTCGATCTGGAGCACGAAGATCTACGACAGCGTCAAGACGGAGTACGGCCCCCGCCGGGACGTCACCAAGCCGAAGACGATCCACCTCAAGCCCGGCCCGTCGTGCATCCCCAGCAACGGCATCGACGGCTTCACCCAGGACGCCTTCCGGGTCATCAAGAAGGACGGCAAGGTGGTCAAGCGGGAGAAGTTCACCTGGCGTTACCTGGCCGAGCCCCGCTACGTCTGCGGCGGCCCCGCCGACTGAGGCCCGCCCCACCCCGGACACACCGATGCCCCGCCGGCACCTCGCCGGCGGGGCATCCCAGTTTCGAGTACGCGAGACGCGCCCCGCCGCCCACAAGAGGCGCTCAGGGCCGCGCGTCGGCCAGTCCCTGGCGTACGCCGTCGGCGTCGCGGTCGGTGCCGTACACGGGCGTGTCGGGCTGCTGCCGCCAGCTTTCGTCGAGGGTGCCGGCGTCCACCGGGTCGAAGCCCAGGGCATCGACCAGTTCCATCACGACGCGCTTGGCGTCGGCGTCGTCGCCGGCCACCGGCAGCCCGATCCGGTCGGACGCGCCGGCCGGTCGCCCGTTGTCCATGAGGTGCTGGGCCCGGATGTTGTTGAACGCCTTCACCACCCGGGCGCCCTTCAGGTGCTCGGCCGTCCAGCGGCTGGAGCTGAGGCTGCGGTCCAGCAGCTCGGCGATGTCGCCGTCCCGCTGGGGGTAGTAGTTGTCGGCGTCCACCACGATCCTGCCCTCGAAGATCCCGGCTGGAAGATCCGGCACCGCCCGCAGCGGGATGGCCACCACGACCACGTCGGCCCGCTCGACGGCCTGCTCCAGGGTTCCCGCGGTCGCGCCAGTCTCCCGCGCCAGGTCGCCGAGGGACGCCGGTCCCCGCGAGTTGGTGACCGTCACGTCGTGGCCCAGGGCGCTCAACCGACGGGTGAGGGTGCCACCGATGTGCCCCGACCCGATGATTCCGATCTTCATGACCACTCCTGCCTCCGCCTCCCGGCGGTCAGATCCGGTCGGACTGTGGGCAGGTACCCCGACCGGCGCGTCCCAACAGTGTTGGAGGGGAACGCCACGTACGGTTTTCCGGCCACGGTCACGGGGAACGCCGCCGACGGCGGGCCCCGAACCGACGCTACCGAGCCCGACGGCACCGGCGGGAGCATTCGGGGGAATGGTTCTGGAAACGGTTCAGGGCCACCCCAACCGGGGTGGCCCTGAACGAAAGAATGTCCGGCGGTGTCCTACTCTCCCACACCCTCCCGAGTGCAGTACCATCGGCGCTGGAGGGCTTAGCTTCCGGGTTCGGAATGTAACCGGGCGTTTCCCCTCCGCCATGACCGCCGTAACTCTATGAACATATCAAACAACCCTACACGGGTGGGTGTCTGTTTGTTCAGAGTTGCACAGTGGACGCGTAGCAGCTTTGTAGTCAAGTCCTCGGCCTATTAGTACCGGTCAACTCAACCCGTTACCGAGCTTACATCTCCGGCCTATCAACCCAGTCGTCTAGCTGGGGGCCTTACCCCACCAAAAGTGGGTGGGATACCTCATCTTGAAGCAGGCTTCCCGCTTAGATGCTTTCAGCGGTTATCCCTTCCGAACGTAGCCAACCAGCCGTGCCCCTGGCGGGACAACTGGCACACCAGAGGTTCGTCCGTCCCGGTCCTCTCGTACTAGGGACAGCCCTTCTCAAGTATCCTACGCGCACGGCGGATAGGGACCGAACTGTCTCACGACGTTCTAAACCCAGCTCGCGTACCGCTTTAATGGGCGAACAGCCCAACCCTTGGGACCTGCTACAGCCCCAGGATGCGACGAGCCGACATCGAGGTGCCAAACCATCCCGTCGATATGGACTCTTGGGGAAGATCAGCCTGTTATCCCCGGGGTACCT